>JAMJTX010000001.1 GCA_024281215.1 Candidatus Thiovulum karukerense
CTCAATAATCAGCCAAATATTGTTACATTAACTGATGGAGCAAAGGGTCTGTTTATAAATAAGACGGGATTGAACTTTTTTGGATTTGAGACAGCTGAAGAGTTTTTTGAGAAGAATATATGTATCTGCCATCTATTTTTAGAGCAAGATAACTGTTTTCATCTAGGCAGACTCAATGAGGGTGAGTTTTGGATAGATGTTTTGGATTCTCTACCCTCAGAAGATCGCTATGTTGCGATGAGGTCAATTGTAGGAGATAAGAGAGTTTTCCATATCAGCATTCAATCACTCCCAAACTCTGCAATGCATGTCCTTGACTTCAATGATGTAACAAACACAGTTGAGAAACAGACTATATTAGAGAGCAAAGTGATGCATGATAGTTTAACAGGTGCATATAGTCGGGAGTTTTTTCAGAAGAATTATCAAGAGATAGTATCTGACTTTATAGTTAATGGTTCGAAAGTTGGATTGGCAATCTTAGATATTGATCACTTTAAAGAGGCTTTGTTGCTTAAATGTATAGGAGTAGATAGAGTTGCCTTGTTTGAAATTTTCAAAGTTAACTAACTCTTATAGTTATAGGCATTCCTAACGAGTTAAATTTATTTATTACATTACTTTTAATAATCACCTCATTCAGTTGCCTCTCTTCCGTTCGAGAGCTTAAATTACCTCCAAAAATTGTTTTAAATCTATACATACCCGTTTCAGCTAAACTCCTTCGATGGTATCCACTATATTTTTTCCACTCCTTCTTACCAAGCTCTTTGTTTTTCTCATTATCCTCCTCATATTCATTAATATATTTCACAGCCTGATTCCGAGGATGATCATCTGGTTCATCATCCCAAATAACTGCATTATCTCTCGGTGGAACAGTAGGTTCTATATCCAGTTTCATCATTGATGTGTAGTTGTCTTTAGTGTCATAAGCCCCGTCAAGAGAAGCTTTCTTAATCTTTTTATCGATTGAACCCAATAACTCTTCAAGCATTTCATTATCACCCACATTATTATCAGTTAAAGAGAATGCCTCTATATCGAATGTATCACTATTTATTGCAAGATGTAGCTTTTTCCAAGTTCGTCTTTTGGAAGTACCGTGTTTTCGAACTTTCCATTCTCCATCTCCATATACTTTTAAACCTGTAGAATCAATAACTAGATGGGTGATTTCTTTTGTTTTCTGAACTTTATTGAGCTTAGTTCCAAGGCCTTTTGCTCTCTTATTAATTGTTGAATAGTCAGGTGTATCTATTGAAAGTTGTGCTAATTCTATAATTGATGCTAAAAGACCTTCTGTTTGTCTATATGGCAGGTTAAATAGATATTTCAGTGAAAGAGCTGTTTCAATTGCCTTCTCTGAATAGTAAACAGATCTACCTTTTTTACCACTTTTCTCCTCTACAGTCCACTCTTTTTCGAGATTTGCATCTATCCAGATTGATAAACTCCCTCTTTTTACGAGTGAATCATTATATTTTGACCAATTCGTGATTTTATACTTTGCTTTTGCCATATTTTTTCTCGGAACTTTAGCATTTATTCAACAAAGCCATTTAAATTGTCGTTAAAGCTTCAATTTAAAATTTAGCCCCTCAATAAACAACTCTTTATCACCTTTACAACTATCGCAACAACAATCACCTTTATGTCTATTAATCTCGTCAAGTCTCTCTCTCTCAATATCTATAAAACTGCCAATAAACTCCCTGATATTGATATTTCTATCATTATAAATATGGTTAATCCCTTTGATGTTTTTGAGAGAGTTAGTTTGTGGGAGAAGAAGAGTCTCTATCTTGTCACTACTCAGTTCAATATGTTCAAGGTTTTCAGTCTCTAAAACTAACTTCTCTAAATCTCTAGCACCTCTAATGCTAATATTTAAAAGAGAATCCGATGAGATCTCTAACTTTTTTAGAGCTGTTCCTGTTAAATTAATCGTTTGAAGGTTAGGGCAGTTTATATAAGCCTCTTTGAGAGATTTAGTCTGCTTTAAATCAATCCACTGGAGAGTATCACTATTTAAATGGAGAGACTCAATTTTTGCTCCTCTGAGATTGAGTTCAGTTGAACTCTCCGCATCTTGAAGAAGCTCTTGTGAGAGATTGCTTTCATTGAAGTTTTGTAGGTTCACTTATCATTTCCTATTTTTGATGTTGAGTTTAATCGACATTATAGTTGAGAGTGACTAAATAGAGATATTCGGGTCAAGCCCGAATATGACAAAAAAGTGTCATTGCCGTGCTTGACTCGGCAATCTATTATGAAGCAAAGTTTCTATTTAGTCAGTCTCGAATGTTTACCAATCAACTCTTTTGTTTGGAATTAACGGAGTATCAAACAGTTTAATAATATCACTATCTGATGTTGAAGTATCGTTCTGCTCTTTATAGAAAGTGATATCAAAAGATGATGAATTCATATCTGGATTATACTTGTTATAAATCATATAGAGAGGAGCATTGATATCTATTGTCACTGTCTGTCCATATCTATTCTCATCAGTTAGACAGATCTCTGACTCATCTATGGAGATACCGCTAAACTCTGAACTCATGTTAATCACAGAATCATTCTCATCTGTTCTATCTCTATGCCAGTTTTCGTAAAGGCTATTTCCAAAAATATCACTATTTTTAGTAATACCATTTGGAACTTCGTAATACAACTCTGTTAAGTAGTCAATATCAATACAGTCACCAATTTTTTCTCTATCTTCAGAACTAACTCTTGCATAGACAAAATAGGCTTTCCCAGACTTAGAGAGATTGGTCTCAAAACCAGATGCATTCACCTCATCAATATCAACAGAAATGGGATTAATAGCCTTATGAACCTCTCTCTTAAAGTTAAAGAATATCGTATCGTTGTACTCTCCATTGCTAAAATTAGAGACATTAATATCAAAAGGTACAGAGATAGAGTCTGTGATATTTCTCTCATTTATCGCACCATTTTGGTAGAAGTGCATAATCAGTTCATCTGTCCCAGCTGTATCGAGATTGATATCAAATATTGTTGAGACATCTTCTCCATAACATCCTTCTCGGAAGTTTGTTGTTACCTTATTGTTTGAACCTTGTACCTCTAAGTCTATATGGAGAGATGCATTCATCTCATTGAGCTTATTTGAAATATATGTTCGATTCTTATCAAAGTCTTGAAGGTGGGTTGATATCTGTAAGTGGGATAGATTAAACTCAAGAGTTTGACTATCTGGAGATATAAGTCTCTGATCTTCTGAAGTATCACCACTATCTATCTTTGCAAACTCACTTCCAATCTTTTCAGATATTGATATATTTAGCTCTCCTATATTGTTATATTGTAGATTTAGATCTAAAATACCATTAGTAAATTGGTTATTTAAACCAGTAAGCTCTCCAAAATCACAACCACTTTTTATTTCATTAATATTGAGTTCAAATGATGTTCCATTAACTTCATTATAAACATCTGTGGCAGAACCACCATTATCAAGAGCCTCTATTTTTATATTAAAGTTATCCCCTGCTGTGATAGTTGAGCTATTGCTAGAAGCGGTATTTGAGCTTCCAACACCACCAACTGGAATGCAATAAACTCCTTTATAGTTGTTCTTCTGCATTAGCTGACTCCAAGCAACTGTATAACTATTTTGCATTCTGAACATATAGGCATATGATGTAATTGAAGGGTACTCATCTAATGCCCAGAACTCTCCACTAATTCCTTTATCTCTAAATATAGTTTTCAGATCATTTAGTTGAGATAGTGCAGGTAAAGTACCGCCTTGAGATTCACAAAGAGCTTTAGCCGCATCCCATCTTGAACTACTAGAGTATTTAGCACCATCACTATCAATCGATGAGGTCTGTGAAGCTGTTGTTGATGGAAGAGTGATTTTAAACTCTTTTGGACGAATTGAGAAGTTGTCATCAGAGTAGAAATCTTCCTCTTCAAAGACCACTTTTGCCCCAACATTCTTAGAGATATAGTCTGAAGATAGAGTAACAGTTTTTTGAGATTCACCACTAAAGATAACATCTACTATCTTCTCTATCCCTAACCCTAATAGATGGAGTTTAACAGTTCCACTAAAAGATGGATTGGTCAAGTTCTCTTCAACCACTGTCTCATTACTGTTATCATCTGAGCCTACACCATCTCTTGGAATACAATAGACACTTTTTGTATTGTTTTTCTGCATCAGCTGACTCCAAGCAACTGTATAGCTATTCTGCATTCGGAACATATATGCCCAGTCAGAGTTAAACTCATCAAGTGTCCAGAACTCTCCACTAATTCCCTTATCTCTAAATACAGCTTTTAGATCGTTCAGTTGAGATCTTGTTGGCAGAGTGTGCCCTTGTGCATTACAGATTGTTTTAGCTGGATCCCATCTTAAGTTTGATGGGTGCTTATATCCATCACTGCTAGAAGATGTTGATTCTGAACTATTGATAGTTGTGGTTGTTGTTTTCACCCCAGTAACTGATATATTCAGATCAAAGTTTTCACCAACAACTTTTGTAAATATCTTCTCTTTATTACTATCCCCTGAATCAAATATGTGAAAATCGTATGTGATATTTATATCCTCTATTACCTCATCTTCTTCATCTTCTGCTATACCAACATCAGAGATATTACACTCGCTACTAGTTGGTTCAACATCACCAAATATCTGAAGATGATAACGATCTCCACTATCTTTAACATAGCTTCGATTTAAATCTTCCATATTCCAGTTTGCAACTCTGTCACCAACATTAAATTTTAGATAATTAAGAGTAGTTTTAATAAAATCTACACCACTGCTATCTTTTCCAAAAACAAATTTTGAACCACCACTAAGCTGGAAACCTTGCCAACTCTCACTAGAGATAATTTGATTCAATTTATTATCAAGATAAGCTTCAACTACTCCAATAGCAGAGATATAACGGACCTCGACGGTATGATTACTCTCATCTAATATAGAACTCATATCTATATTAAGCTCTTTAGAATATCCATTAAGAGTCATATTGAACTGAGAGTTAATTATCTCTAACTCAAGTTCATCACCATAACTCACTAGAGGTGTGTCTGTATCGGCTTCACCATTTAATTTAAAGGTTAAGTTAAAATCGCCAACTCCCTCAAAAGGGCTATATTTATCAGGATCATATATACAATATACACTCTTATAGTTTGTTTTCTGCATACTTTGGGTCCAAGCTCGTGTATAACTATTTTGCATTCTGAACATATATGCTGATGATGAACTTATCTCATCAGATGTCCAATACTCACCACTTATGCTATTGTCTCTAAAGACTGCTTTGAGTGGTTCTAACTCACTTCTTGCTGGTAACTTCATACCTCGACTGCTACAAGTATTAACTGCATCTGCCCATCTTTGACTACTAGAGTGTCTATAACCATCAGTTGGCACTGTTAAGTTTCCATCATCAAACTCTAAATAGCCACTGCCACTGCCATAGTTTAGAGCAACTCCACCACAACTTCCAGATGTTATAGCTGATGATGTTGGTGTTACTAATTGAGTGCCTGTATCACCAGTAACGAGTGAAACATCTCCAACAGATTGAAGAGGATAAGTTGCAGAAGTTCCAACACAATAGACACCTTTATAATTGTTCTTCTGCATAGATTGAGTCCAAGCAACTGTATAGTTATTCTGCATTCGGAACATATATGCAGACGATGAACTTATCTCATCAGCAGTCCAGAACTCGCCACTAATTCCATTATCTCTAAAGATACTCTTTAAATCATCTAACTCATTTCTTGATGGGAGTCTCATATCTTTTGAACTACAGGTATTAACGGCATCTGCCCATCGCTGATTGCCACCGCGATAGTATGCTGGTTGAGTTACATTCAGAGCTGAACCATCAAATGAGTTCATATCCCATTCTGAACTGGCAACATCTGTTGTGATCTCTATATAGTTAAATTCACCAATAAACTCTTCGCTACCAAACTGTAAAACACTATTACTTTTCAGAGTATGTCCGCTACTAAATCCAGTTTCTGATTTTATTTTTACACCATTTATGTAGATATCTAATGTTCCATTAGAACTATTCCAACTAACAACTAAGTCACCAGAGTCCGAATTATTACTACCATATGAAACAGCATCTGTAAATTGGTTTGGAATAAACTGTTCGGTTTTAACTATATACTGTCCATCACTAAATTGTAATGTATCACCATCATTCGTTGAGTATGTCCCCTCTCTGTAACCATCTGCCAATCTATCTCTACCATCTCGGTCAGCTACACTATCTTCTACATATGTGTATTGACCATCACTGCTAATAGTATATTCAGAGAATGCTCCACGATAGATATATGTGTTATCACTCTCTCTTACACCATTTTCAGATCTATTATAGAAACTATCATCACCATTTCCACCATAGACGATATCATCACCTGAAGATGAAATAATCTGATCATTACCATCTCCACCTATTAAAATCTCTCTAACAGTTCCATCTTCATTAGCTCCACCATATATCTCATCATCTCCACTACCACCATCAATATAGCAGTCTCGATCATCTCCAGCTTTTATATAGTCATCTCCACCATTTCCATAAACAATATCACTACCAGTCTCAACATCTGTATAGTCCCAATTATCTTTATTGGCATAGATAACATCTCGGCTATCCCGACCAGTGATGAGGTCATTTGCTGAAGTTCCACTTGAGTTATAACTATCAACAACTATCTCATTGGTTGTAACTATGCTGTTAGCAATAGACAGCTCTTCTCCTGAACCACTATTGAGAAATGGTATATCGATTAGAGTAGTAACTCCACCTATTGAAAACTGATATTGATTGCCAACCCTTTTAAGAGAGAGTTCATCGAGGCTATCCCCAACTCCGTATGAGAAGATATATCCACCATCTTCAACATCTCCACCAAATTTAAGAGATAGATTTAACTCAGTTGCTCCACCAAGTAATTCGCCCCGATCATATCTATAAATATAACCACCATCTGTTCTGATTCCTCCATAACTTCCGCTCTCTAAAGCTTCTAGAACAGGTGTTTGAATTTCTGGTGCATTAATTGATATATTGATCTCATCACTCTCCACAAGTCTAGTTGAGATATCGGTATCATTCTCATCAACAATTGCAAACTCAAAACCTAAGTTTTCACTAATTCTCAAAGTGATATTTCCATCATCTCCAGAGGAGAGGTTTTCAAAATTTCCCGCCCCACTATTAATAAGAACCGTATTAATACCTAAAAGTTCAATGTTGGATAGATTAAACTCAACACCACCTGTTCCACTATATGATGAGTGAGTTGATACAGAAATTGAGAAGTTTTCATCAACTTCCACACTACTGCTACTACTTGTTAAAGAGAATTTATCTGGACGAATAGCAAAATTGTCTGAAGTGAAACTGTTCGATTCCAGAGTTGTAGATAGAGCTACATCTCTATAAATATCAGAAACTGTAAATATTATATCTTCTGCTGAGCTGTTACTAAATGAAGCTGTCTCTGTTGCAACAGTTGTTGAACCAGACTTAAGAGCAATATCCAGAGAATCATCAAACTCTCTCGCTGTGCCATTCTCATCAACAATAGATACTGTAACTGTAAAAGCTCTATCAACAACTTTTGTAGATATATTTTTATCGTTTCTATCAGACTGAGAAAATTCTACAAATAGCTCTAAAGTTTCTGGCTCACTAATAGCTATACTCTTCTCGCTTCCTGAAATTAGACGAACTGAGACATCAGTATCATTCTCATCAACCAGTGCAAACTCATTTCCCAGCTTCTCTACAATTAAGAACTCTAAATCACCAGCTTCTGAGGAGGAGAATGGTTCTGAAAAAGTACCTGTTCCATTAACAATCTGAAAGGCATTTGAATCTCTTCCAAACTGAAACATAAACATATTCATCATATCGGTAAACCAGTTCTCTAAGAAGTTCCCATTTCCTCCTGAGAAATTGTCATTTGTTGATAGGGTGAAGTCTATATCATCTGTTCCGTTATATGATGAGTGAGTTGTTATTGTTATAGAGAACTCTTCATCAATTAATGGGTTTTCATTACTGCTTGTTACTATAAAACTATCTGGACGAATAGCGAAATTATCCGAAGTGAAACTGTTTGATTCCAGAGTTGTAGATAGAGTTACATCTTTATAGATATCAGCAACAGTAAATATGATATCTTCTGATGAACTATTACTAAATGATGCTGTTTGTGTAACAATAGAGGTTGTTCCAGATTTAAGGGCAATATCCAGAGAACCATCAAACTCTCTCGCTGTTCCATTCTCATCAACAATAGAGACCTCAACTGTAA
Source organism: Candidatus Thiovulum karukerense (assembly GCA_024281215.1). Classification (GTDB taxonomy): domain Bacteria; phylum Campylobacterota; class Campylobacteria; order Campylobacterales; family Thiovulaceae; genus Thiovulum_B; species Thiovulum_B karukerense. Next base: position 8,350 of record JAMJTX010000001.1, read on the forward strand.
AAGCTCTATCAACAATTTTTGTTGTTATCTTATTGTCACTTCTATCAGATTGAGAAAACTTGACAAATAGCTCTAACACCTCTGGTTCTGTCGTAGATGTTTCATAAGCAACAGCATTATCTATTCCGCCTATACTATCTGTTGAGACTAAAAATCCACTAAATACAACTCCACTGCTAATATTTAGATTACTATCTACAAAGAGTCTTGCGAAGATCTTTGAGTCTTGTTTCATCAGAAAGTTATTGCTGTATGAACCTATAAATAGATCATCTGGATTACCTCCAAGATTTACCTCTGCATCACTCTCAATATGAACAATTTCTGCATATATATTAACAGCTCCTGAGATAGAGACTTTTGAGCCACTGGTAAAAGTTACTTTGTCATAGTAGTAGTCTCCAGCAGGTATAGTCTCCTCTCCGGAGAATGTTTTGCTATCACTGCGACGAGGAATCTCAACATCGGTTATATCAACCTGAAGACCTATTTTCTCAACAATATTATTCTCATCAGGAGAACACTCTTCAACGATAAAGTCAGATAACTCTGTTGAGTAGTATGCACAATCTAAAACGGGTGTTGTATCAACAGATTGAAAAGGCGATACAGCCTTACTAACTGAGGTAAATAGAATGATAAAAAAGATAGAGAGCCTTAACATCTTTAACTCCAATGTTATATTAACTATCTCTATTCTATCAAAAAACAGTCTTAAACTTTTTTAACTTTGGTGATTGAGTTTTGAGAATACAATTTGCAGTGAAGTCCTCCCCGCCTAAATCAAAGATTATAGACGGGGCTTCCTTTATCATAAATACGGAAAAAGAGAGCAATTT
>JAMJTX010000002.1 GCA_024281215.1 Candidatus Thiovulum karukerense
CCACAAAGTGGAATATGTTTATTCTTTTTTTTGTTACAATATTGTTAGTTCAATCCTTTATTTCAATCCACAAAGTGGAATATGTTTATCTCAGAATCTCCTGCATGATGAACACTTTTTAAAACATTTCAATCCACAAAGTGGAATATGTTTATAAGCTTCATTCCATAAAGAGGGTTTTCATGTTGTTTTATTTCAATCCACAAAGTGGAATATGTTTATAGACAAGGGAATCTATTCTCTTTTCTACTGGCAAGTATTTCAATCCACAAAGTGGAATATGTTTATTGATAACATTAAAAGCTCTAATGAAGCTCTATAAAATATTTCAATCCACAAAGTGGAATATGTTTATTAAAGGGCGGAAAATTTATGGGATTTATTTCTAACAAATTTCAATCCACAAAGTGGAATATGTTTATTTATAAATACTCTGTTTGATAACGATATGGCAGGATTTCAATCCACAAAGTGGAATATGTTTATGGTGTGAGATATATAGAGGTGATTTCAATCCACAAAGTGGAATATGTTTATCAACTTCAATCTGCTACATTTGGGTCTGCTACGGCTTAATTTCAATCCACAAAGTGGAATATGTTTATTGCCTTTATTTCTCTTTTAGAGGCACTCTCATTTTTATTTCAATCCACAAAGTGGAATATGTTTATAATTGTAAATATAGGATTGATAATGTTGAACATCTATTTCAATCCACAAAGTGGAATATGTTTATTTCTTACCCTATTCCTCCTTCTTCTCCGCCAACTCCATTTCAATCCACAAAGTGGAATATGTTTATAGCTCCTCATTTGCTTTAATTAATTGCTCCACCGTTATTTCAATCCACAAAGTGGAATATGTTTATTTCTCCTTTTTTGTTACTTTCTGAAAGGTTATCTATTATTTCAATCCACAAAGTGGAATATGTTTATCTATCTAGATCTACTCCATTGATAAGCTTTACAAAAGCATTTCAATCCACAAAGTGGAATATGTTTATCTCGATAGATCCGATATTTTACAACACCAATAACATTTAAAGTTATCGATTAAATCGTTAGTTAAAGCTCTTTTGTCATAACTTAAGAGAGATATTTTAAAGAACATTAAAATTGTCTGAAAATATACATTTTATCGTCTTAATCTCCACTGAATCTAGTTTTGCGGTTACGACAATAAAATCGTTAAAGATGGTCATTGTCTCAATTGTATAAATCAAGACTTAAGATTTTTTATTAATTTTAAGGCTGTTGAAATTACACCTTATGGAAAACTTAAACTTACAGTTCCCTTAAACATTCATCGTTAAGGTGTCAATATGAGAAAGCGAAGCCCCGTCTATAATCTTCGATCTAGGCGGGAAACTTCACACAATAGGCATCTATTTAATCATATCCGCTCTAGGATATACAAAGATAGCCTCTCTATTAACTTTTATAAGCTCTGGATTGTCAGTCGCATAAGCTTTAATATTAACAGGAATAGTTACATCTTTTCTCTCATCAAAAGCCAACATCTCATCAGTATATAGAACAACAATCTTCTTAATTTTCTGACCAGCTTTTATTGTAAATGGCTTACTTGGTCGTTTAATCTGAATGTCTTGATTATCAACCTCAAAGTAGTATTCATGATCGTGGTTATCAGTATTCTGAAAGAGGAAGACATAACCATTTGTTACTCTTTTATTGTTTCCAACAACATTATCACCAATAGAGTATAATCTAGTCTCTTTATTGATATTTAGGAGCATATGCTCTTTTTCACTTCCCATCTTCAGTAGAGCAAAAAGCATAATAGCAATTATTGCCATATAACCAATAGTTTTTGGTCTTAGAAGTTGAGTTTTACCCTCTTTTTTAACAATCTCTTTTGAGCTAGACCAATTAACAAGAGTTGGCTTGTTTAATTTACCCATAACTGTTGTACAAGCATCAACACACTCTAAACAGTTGATACACTCTAGTTGAAGCCCCTGTCTAATATCGATATGAGTTGGACATACTGTTACACAACTTTCACAAGTTGTACACTCTGCATTCTCAGGAAGCTCTTTAGCTTTGTTAGCTATCTTCTCTTTATTCTCATTGTAGATCTTTCCACCTCTATCTTCATCGTAGATAGCCATAATTGTCTCATCATCATAAAGCACTGATTGAACTCTAGAGTATGGGCAGATATATACACAGAAGTTCTCTTTTAGCCAAATTACATCATAGATAAGGAATAGAGCAATAAAGAATACAAACCCAAATAGAGTTGTGTGCTCCATAGGATTCTGGAGATATTGAAAGAATGTCTCTGGTGGAACAAAGTACCAAGTAAAGTCAGCAGCAGCGATTGTTGCAAGAGAAGCCCATAGTAAAATAGCAACCAACTTCTTAAACTTATTACTTGCTAGGGAGTAGTCAGGCTCTTTCTGTTTGTTTTTAATACTTTTTCTAAGTCCAAGAATCTTTGTCTCGATAAGATCTCTATATAGAACACGAAAGATTGTCTGAGGACAAGCCCAACCACAGAAAACACGACCACCCATAACAGTCATAAGGAAGATTCCTAAGAACATCATTATTAAAAGGAATGGCATTAGATAGAGTTCTTGCATATCAAACTTGGTAAATAGCAGATGGAGTTGCTTATTGTCGAAGTTTAATAGGAAGAAGTGGTTACCATCAACAGTAAGAAATGGTAATCCAAGAGCGATAGTAGTAGCTACGATATACATCATATACCGTTTTTTAGCATAGGAAAGTCCCACTTTTCACCTTTAGTTTATTAGATTTACTGTGAGTCTCTTTTTGCTCACAATATATTTCTTTGCAATTATATAATCAAAACTTTAAGTTAATTTAATCTTATGAATTTAATAATTTCAACTAATGATATATTCTAATCCGATACATCTGCTAAACTTTTAAGAAAATTGAAGAGGTTCTAGATTTGAATAGAGATATAAATTTCTCATTATGGTTAGACTTTATTGAGCGAGGGTTTATTGAGAGTGGTGAGTTTGATTCACTAATTGAGAGAGGTGTAATCAACGGAGCTACATCAAATCCGGCTATTTTCCATGGAGCTTTTACAGGTTCGAAAGCATATATAGAGAAAATAGAAAAGTTAAAATCAGATGGTCTCTCGCCAAAAGAGATATATGAAGCTCTTGCAATAGAGGATATTAAAACAACTGCCGAAAAACTTCTACCTCTATATAGAGATAACAATATGGGATTTGTCTCTATTGAGGTTGATCCATTCTTTGCAGAGAAGAGTATCGAGACAATTGAAGAGGGTGTAAGACTATTTGAGACAATTGGCTATCCAAATGTAATGATTAAGATTCCAGCAACAGAGGCTGGATATGTTGCAATGGAGGAGCTTTTTAGTCGAGATATTCCTGTTAATGCAACTCTTATATTTTCACTTGACGAGGCTCTGAAATCAGCAGAGGCTATGAAGCGAGGATTAGAGAAGAGTAAAAACCGATCTGCAAAGGGTGTCTTATCTGTTTTTGTAAGTCGTCTTGATAAAGCTACCTCATCTCAGACTTTTGGGATTGTTAATAGTGCGAAGATTTATAAAGAGGTTGAGAGTCGAGGATATGAAAATATAACAACTCTATTTGCATCAACTGGTGTAAAAGACCCATCACTAGCTGAAGATCACTATATTCGAGAACTTCTTGCAAGAAACAGTGTAAATACCGCCCCTCTAAAAACTATTGAAGCATATATCAAAACTGGAATGGGTGGTGAAGCAAAACTACCTCTCTCTAATGAGTTTGAGGTAGATGTGATTAGTGAAATAGAGAAGAATCACTCTGTCGATGAGGTATTAGCTCAATTGAAAGCTGATGGATTAAAAGCTTTTGAAGAGTCATTTATAGAGATTATGGAACACCTAAAGTAATGTTTATTTTTCGATGGATAAAGGGAGTTTTAGGATTTATAAGAGACTACTTTAAATCTTTTCTATTTATCTTTTTTGTTATCTGGCTCTTCTCTCCTGACGAACAACATCTTCAAAACTACAACTTGGCAAAAGTCTATCTTAAAGGTGAGATAATGATTGTTGATGAGATAGTTGAAGAGTTGAGAGATATATATGAAGATGATTCTGTTAAGGGTATGCTGTTAGTTGTAGATTCTGGCGGTGGAGCGATGGATAAGTCTATTGAAATCTCAGATATTGTCAAAAAGATAGCTGAGAAGAAACCTGTTGTTACCTATGCCTCTGGAACAATTGCGAGTGGAAGCTACTATGCCTCTATCTGGAGTCATGAAATTATGGCAAATCGTGGAAGTATTGTTGGTTCAATCGGGGTTATCTTTGATGGTATAAACTATAAAGAGCTGATGGATAAGATAGGTCTCTATCCTCAAACTATGAAAGCTGGTAAATATAAAGAGGCTGGAACAGGTGCAAGAGAGTGGCTACCTTATGAGAAAGAGGAGATAGAGTCTCTCATTAATACATCTTATGATATGTTTGTCACTGATGTAGCAACAGCTAGAGGACTCGATATTAACCATTCAACTGAGTTTGCTGATGCTCATATCTTTAAAGCTTCAAAAGCTATGGAAGTTGGTTTAATCGATAGCACAGGAACAATTATTGATGCTGAGAAACGAGTTGAAGAGTTAGCAGGTGTGCATAAACCAGTTTGGGAGAAAGAGAGTGAGATGGAGAAGTTAATGGCTTCACTATCGACAAAGATATTTGGAGAGATATCAAGTTCATTTGACTGGAAGATGCGATAGTTCTCTTTTGTCATTGCCGTGTTTAACACGGCAACCTAATATCTTCTTAAAATACCTCTGTTTTTCTAAAGCCCTGTTCTGTTGGATAGAGTAGATATCCCTTGATTTGTCTATTTTTATTGTCAATATCTCTAAGAATAGTCATATAGTTTTTAACCTGTTTGATATATTTATCTCTGTAACTCCAGTTGTCAGATGACTTGAAATCACATACAATCACCTCATCATCTTTCTCAATAACCATATCCATATAGTAGTTTTTACCTCTATAAATATAGCTACTCTCTTTTAACACTTCACCATCAGCAATTAAAGATAGAAAATCACTATCATTTATCATATTCTCAACACGGCGATAGATCTCGTTAAAACTCTCTGACGGTAGATTGTGTGAGTATCGATTTCGTACATTCTCAATCGCCACATCAAGAGCATCTCTATCGAAACTATTCATTATCTCAACTGTTGAGTGCAGGGCAGAACCGAACTCCATCTTTTCATAGTTTTCCCACTGCTCATCGAGACTAAAATCTATATCAATCTCCTCATCTTCTACATTCTCTATCTCATTTTGATAGCCGTAGTGATTCTCTTGAAAGTCTAAAATAAAACCGCTATCTTCTTCTAAACTCTCTTCAACTGATTTATGTTCAGTCTCAAGGTCACCACTATATCTTGATAGATCAATATCAGATAGACCTATCTCATCAAGTGCTGACTTCTCTTCTTTTTTAATAATTGAGAGAGATTTCTTAGCACGAGTCAAAGCCACATAGAGGCGATTAAATAGATCGCTCTTCTCAAGTTCATCTTCACTCTCTTTTGCATCTAAAAACCGTTGATAAATCTTGTTATCACTAGATATTCGCCAAAGAAGATCCACTGTCTCAATTTTGTTATATTTAATCAGATTCTTTGGAGTGTTAAATCCACCACCTTTTCTATTTGAGTAGTCTATAAAAACAACATACGGGAACTCTAGCCCTTTTGATTTATGAATAGTGATTAGATTTACACCCTTTTTATCACTCTTACTAACTTTTCCAGCTTCAAGGTGGTAGCTATATATAAAGTCATCTATATCGTTATATCCATTAAGACTCTCAAGAAAGCGGATAGTGTTCTCATCACCATCAAAGAGTTGAAACTCCTTGATAATCTTTACTCCAATCTCATATAGTGAAAGAGTGTTTAACAGCTCATAACTAATGGGTAACTCTCTTTTGCAACTCTCTTTTGGATGAACACCCGTAACTGCTTGAAAATTCTTTAGATAGAAGATAGCTCGTTCATCTCTAATATGATAAAGATATAGAAGATATTGGGTAACAGCCTGAACAGTTGGATGAGCTGAAAGTGGTTGATTGGTCTCAGCAACAACATCAACACCTCTATTTTCAAGAAGTTCAGCCAACTTATCAATATCCCTATTTTTAGAGGTAATAACAGCTATTGAGTCTGGAGAGACTCCCATATTGATAAGCTCAATAACTCGCTCAACTCCACCAAGAAGAGGTTCTTCGGACTCTTGAAGATAAATATCTCCACCCTTTTGACTATCCTGCCCAATAGTCTGCTTTGTTCCAAATAGAGCATTAACAAAATTTACAAGATTCTCTTTTGAACGGTAGTTATTTGGAAGAGTCTCCACCTCCATCTGAGGGTACTCATCTCTAACATAGTCAAACAGTTCGCTAAAACCTCCACGAAATCGATAGAGTGATTGAACTTTATCCCCAACATAGAAAAAGCTTTTATCTACCGAACTTCCTCCCGATAGAATATCATCAATCAATGGTCGCAATACTGCCCATTGAAGAAGACTTGTATCTTGAAACTCATCAATCAAAAAGTGTTCAACAGTGCTATCGAGCCGAAAATAGATAAATCTTGCATCTAACTTTTTATCAAGAATCAGCTTTACGAGAAAGTGGTTAATATCATCAAATGAGAATTTTCCCTCTCTTTTAATAAACTCCTCTCGATTCTCTATATAGAACTCAAAGAGCTGAAACATATTCTTAAAGATGAGGTCTCTTTTTCTATCAAAGTATCCCTCAAGAAGCTCTTTTAGTCTCTGGAAAGCCTGTTCAACACTATCACCACCACCATCTTTAAAAGCCTTTTTAAAATCTCGATGCTCCTCTAAACTGCTCTTCTGTAACCAAGTTTTTGAGAGAAGCTCTTCAAAGTTTGAGAAAGTTAGAGCTGTCTCTGCTCGTTTACTCAGTTTGTGAGTATCATCAAGAAGCCAATCAGCTATCAACATAGAGAGGTCTAAAATCTCTCTCTCCATAGCTGAAAGGTTATTATGAACAGTGAGATTTAAGAAGTGAGATTTCATATCATAAAGTTCAACCTGTTTGAAGTAGAACCGCTGAAGCTCACTAAATAGATTGTCAATTTTACTGCTTCTATCAATCTTCTCAATCTCAAGCAGATTATTTCGATATTTACTACCGTTAAGAGCTTCAAGAAACTGCTCTTTAAATCTATCCTCATCGATTCTCTCAACAACTCTAAAAGTTGGCAGAATGTCTAAATAGTGAGCAAACTTTTTTAAGATAGATTGGTTTAGACTATCAATAGTTGAAATCTTTATGTCAGAGTTTAGAAGTCTATTGAGAATTTCCGCTGATTTTTCAATAGTCTCTTTTTCAGATAGATTTTTATCTTCAGCTATAAGCTTGACTTCACCACTATCTAACGGTTTTTTCAAAGAGTTTATAACTCTGTCATACATCTCTTTTGTAGCTTTTTTGGTGAATGTGAGGGCAAATATCTTTTCTGGCGAAACACCATCAAAAAGCAGAGTTAAATATCTGGAAACAAGTGAGAATGTCTTCCCGCTCCCCGCATTTGCCTCTAAAACAAGATACTGTTTAAACAATCTAAACTCCTGAACAGCTCTTATAAGCTCTCTAAGTTTTTTTCTAGTCGCATATTCTTTGACTCATACTTAAACCCTAAAGCTTTCAGATCTTTCTTCTTTCTTTGAATAGCAGTTGTTGTTTGAGGAGTTCTGGTCTTAACAGTAAAAGCATATCTATTTGTCAAGAATTTATCTTTTAAACTGTTTGCAACATTCTTGAGTTGAGAAAGAGCTTTCTCTTCATCTTTTCCTTTAAGTTCTAGAATAATTGAAAGATCCTTATCCTTACAATTCAATATCCAATCAACTCGTTCTCCTAAATGACGATAATGCTCACAATCATCTAACTTGACTAGAACAATCTCTCTCTGATGACTATTTTGAAGTATAAAGTTTGATTTCTTCTCTTGTTTAGAGAGAGTCTTATTGTTTGAAGTTGAGCAGCATTGAAAATTTGAGCATGGCATATTTACTCCTCTTCAAACTCAATATCTAACAGTGAATCAAACTCTTCTCCTATTATAGATGAAGCTTCATCTATATAATTCGAGTCAATTAATCTATTTTCAAGATCTAAAATCTCTTTAGGAGCTTCTGTTTGACTAAGTTGATAAGCATTAACATCTTTAAAATCAATCCAAATCTCTTGTTTGACAATATTAGAGATATCTGTCTTCTTATCATTTTTAACACTTAAACTATTTCTTGCCTGAATAAGGTTGTTCAATGAACTTAAAATATAGGGACTATGAGTTGTGATTAATACTTTTGTATCTGTAAATTTATGAGCTACATAAATTATTAACTCAATTAAAGCTTTTTGATCTGTTGGAAATAGATGAGCTTCTGGCTCTTCAAAGATAATAAAACTTTCCTCTTGTAGAGCTGAAATAAGAACAATAATTGCAGGTAGAACCTCTTGTTGTCCAGACGAGAGTTGAGAGAGTTCTATTTTTATTCCATTATTAAGTTGGATAAACTCATCATTCTCTTTTGTCAGCAAAAAACTGCCTTTTAAGACTTTATTAATTAGTCTTTGAAGATAGTTATCTTGTTCTAAGATATCTTTATAAAGTTTTTTATTCTGCTCATACTCACTCCCAAAGCCACTAATTAGCTTATCAAATGTTACACCCTCTTTGATAAGAGAAAATATCCTTTTAGAGAGCATTGTAAAGAAACTTCTACCAGCTGGAATATAGAGAGTATCCATTTGAGTATATATTTGTAGATTTGAGTTAATGATACTTTTTTCTGCTATATATTCTTCTTCTACATATCTTTGAATAATGTCGAAGAAATCTGGAAATTTATCAAAGACTTCTTTAGTGTTAGATTTATTCTTAAACTCTTTTTGTAACTTCATTTAACCTTGTTGCTGCATCAATTGGTTGCTGTATATCTCCCTCTTTTAGAATTTTTGCGGAAGTAAAAATATTATCATCAACTTCAAATCTAATTATATCAGTCATAGG
>JAMJTX010000003.1 GCA_024281215.1 Candidatus Thiovulum karukerense
ATATAGCAACAATAGACTCTTTTTTCTGGAGAAGAGTTTTATATAAAGGATCGAACTTCTCTGTTAAGATAGCTTTTTCCCTCTCTTTCTCTCCTATTTTTGTGTTATTTGCATAAAATAGAGAACTTCCAAACTCACTAGTTTTGTAAAATACACCATTCTCAGCAGTTGTAAAATCTACCCTACTATTTTTAATAAAGTTACTATCTCCATTTTGTAGAATCCGACTATTCTCTTCTTGAAGAATTCCTGCAAAAGTGGAGATCTCCTTAAGTTGATTATTTAACAAGTTAGACTCTCGACTAACAATTTCTCGGATATTACTCTCTGCTCCCTCAAGTAATCTCTCTTTATTCTCCATTGCAATAAAGGAGTTAATACTAAAGTATAAAATAAGTAGTGCAACTTCAATAATAAATATTGGAGCTAAAGCACTCTTTAGAAAGTTGTTACGAACAAGTTTCTCTAAACTAACCTCTTTTTCCATTTAAAACCTTTGATCTATGTTCCAAAATTATATCGTTATGTTTAATGTGATTAATCTTAGAATATTTAATATCTTTGAGAGATTCTCTTCCTATAAATACCATATGAACCTAACAACCAAATTGGCAAGAGATAGAATGCTTGAAAATCAAGCTCTTTTGTAATAGCAAATGTTATCCCATAAAAAAGAAAAATAGATAGACCCATAAAAAGATTTATTAGCCCTTTTCCATATCTCATATTTTGAATACCTATGGCTAATATTAGAAATATAGCCATAAGTGGAAAAAACGATAAGACAAGATTGGTGATTAACTTGACTCGTCTCTTCTTATTCTGAAGAGAGTATTCAAAATACTGTATCGTATCTTTATATTTATAGCTATTGATACTGGTTAGGTCATTAATAGTCATTGTCTGGAAAAATATCTTTCTCATCTTATCAAGCTTATAAGAGAATAGAAAACCGTGCCTTACTATTAATTGAACCATTCCACCACCACTATTTATTAGAGCCTCATCTCCGATAATAAACTTCTCTTCATTATCGCTACTCTTATAAAATAGGGCTACATCTTTATATATTTTTTGTTCAGCACTCTCTTCAATGCTACCAATAAATATTGACCAGTTTCCAAACTCTTGACCAAACTCTGTTGCTTTAATATTAAAGACTGCCTCTTGCTGTTTATACTTAACAAACTCTTTATACATCTGTTTGGTATGGGGTATCATAACCATTGAGATAAGAAGAAGTAATAGGGTTAAAAAGATAGCCAATTTAAACAGGAGCAGAAGAATCTTTTTTGGGGCAACACCAAGTGAGAATATGACAACCATCTCTGAGTCAAATGAGAGCTTGTTAAAAGCTAAAACACTCCCTATAAAGAATGATAGTGGTAGGGTATAAAATAGGAGGTCTGGAATAATGAAGAGATATAGTTTAAGCATCTCGTAACTATTAATCTCTATGATAGAGGTGATTGTCGAGACACGAATCAGAAATACGACTGAAGCAATTACAAAGAGGGGCATAAATATCGAAAAGAAGTTTATCGAAATTGTTTTAAGTATATAGTTATTAAGACGGACCATCTAATTTTAGATACATTGTACTGTATCTCTTACCTCTCCTAGCAAATTTTCATATATTAACAAGATTATACAATGTTATAATAGATAGAGATAACTATTTTAGGTTGATATATGTCTTTTAATGGAAAAAGAGTTTTAATTACAGGTGGAGCAGGTTTTATAGGTTCAAATCTAGCTCACTATTTTCAAGAGAATTACAGTGATGTTGAAGTTGTGGTTTTTGACCTCTTTAGAAGTGGTGAAAAGTTTGATAATGGAAACTTGAAGAGTTTAGGTGATTATCGAAACCTCATCGGCTTCAAAGGAGAGATTATCAGTGGAGATATAAATAGCAGAAGCGATTTAGAGAGGCTGTTTTCACAAAGATTTGACTATATATTTCATGAAGCTGCAATTAGTGATACAACCGTATATGATCAGAAGATAATGGTTGATACAAATGTAAATGCATTTCGAGATATTTTAGATTATGCCGTAAGAGATAACTCTGTTGTTGTCTATGCTTCAAGTGCTGCAACATACGGTAATGCTATGAGTCCTCAAAGAGTTGGAGAGGAGTCTCCAGCCAATATATATGGGTTCAGCAAGTTAATGATGGATAATTTAGCTAGAAAATACTCAGATAAAAATCCAAGTATGAGTATTATTGGCTTAAGATACTTCAATGTCTATGGGGAACGAGAGTTTTTTAAGGGAAAAACAGCATCAATGGTTCTTCAATTTGGACTTCAAATATTAGATGGAAATGCTCCAAAGCTGTTTGAGGGGAGTGATAAGATACTTAGAGATTTTATCTATATTGGTGATGTAATTCAGGCAAATATCAGAAGTGCTGAGAGTGGTCAAAGTGGGGTCTTTAATGTTGGAACTGGCAGAGCTAGAAGTTTTCAAGATATAGCTGATACTCTGCAAAAAGAACTAGGCACAGAGTATGGAAGTAACTATATTCCAAATCCATATGTTGGACAGTATCAGTTTCATACAGAAGCAGATATATCTTCAACTATTAAAGAGCTTGGTTACTCACCTGTTTATACTCTTGAAAACGGAATAGCTAGCTATATAAATGAAATTAAGAGAGTTCATAAAAATTTTCGATAATTAAATTGAGGTGACTAGGAGTTTTCGTTTAACGATAAGCTCCCAAATATTTTAGTCCCCTCTCAAAATCTTTCACCATTTGAGTGTGTGGTATTTTGTTTGTAGTATCTTTTGCTACTAATAGTAGATAGCCACTTTTAATGTGGTCACAGAATTGATTTAATATTGAGCGGAGAACTCTTCTACTTCGATTTCGTTGGACAGCATTTCCAACTTTTCGGCTTGAGACGAACCCAAACCCTTGCCCACTATCTTTCATATAGAAGATAACAAATGATGGGCGATGATACTGTTTTCCGCTCTTATATATCTGCTTAAATAGAGAGGGTTCTTTTATTGTGTAGCTATGTTTTAAACAGCTAATCTTGCTCTACCTTTTCTTCGTCTTGCACTAAGAATCGCTCTACCACTTTTTGTTCTCATTCGTACTCTAAAACCGTGAGTTCTTTTTCTTGGAGTGTTATGTGGTTGGTAAGTTCTTTTCATACCTATATATCCTTTTATAAATTTTAAAGCGGAATTATACTAAAAAGTGAACTATTTTGATAAGTTCCAAAAAGAGTGCCTATTTTACCGCCCGATATATATAAAGTATTGAGGATTGCTTAAGATAATTAAAGTTATAGTTGATATAATTTCGCCAAAAAGATAGGATATAGGTATGAATGAACTATTTACATTCTTTGGTGTAATTTCCCATAACCATCACTGGATCTTCTTATCTCATATGCTTTTAGTTGCTGGTATTGTTATATTTATGGCTAATATGACAGTTAAGTCGATGAGACTTGTTCCAACTGGCATTCAAAATGCAATGGAGGCTTTTCTCGGTGGTGTTTTAGCAATGGGTAGAGATACAATTGGAAAAGAGGATGCAAAAACTTATCTTCCACTTGTAGCTACATTAGGTCTATTTGTTGTTGTTGCAAATGTTATCGGTATTATTCCAGGTTTTGAAGCTCCATCAAGTATGTTAGACTTTACTCTTGCTCTTGCAATTGCTATTTTTGTCTATTACAACTATGAGGGAATCAGAAGAAATGGTGTTGTTAAGTACTTCGGTCACTTCTCTGGTCCAGTATGGTGGTTAGCTTGGTTAATGTTCCCAATCGAAATCATCTCTCATATTAGTAGAATTATCTCTCTCTCATTCCGACTTTTTGGAAATATCAAGGGTGATGACCTGTTCTTAGCAGTTGTATTGATGTTAGCTCCATGGGTAGCTCCACTTCCAGCATTTGCTCTTTTAACATTCTCTGCATTCCTTCAAGCATTTATCATTATGATTTTAACTTATGTATATCTTGCAGGTGCAGTTCATATTAGTGAAGATCACTAATTAGATATTTTAATATCTTCTCTCAACTCTTCGGAGTAGCCTGAGAGAGGATATCCTCAAATATCTTCATAAAGATACTCTTAAAACTATCCTCTTCTCGTTTCTCAAATCCTAATTTCTCTTTTGTAAATCTATTAAAAACAGATAGAAACTCATCAATCTCTTTCAGAGAACCACTCTCTTTTAATTTTTCAACTCTCTCTTGAAATATAGAGTTTATATCTTGATAAATTGGCTCTTCTCTCGGAAACTTTATCTCTTCCAGTTCATCAACAATATCAAATATATCTATGCTTTTTAGCGAATATGCAAATCTGATAACACCTTTACGACTCCAGAGATAGATATTGAGTTCCTCTTTCGATAGACTCTTCTCTAATTTACAATAACCCCTATCATCTTTTTGAATATCTACGACTCTTCTAAACTCAACTATCTTTGAGATATCAACTTTAAAGAGTCTGCTTAGTGTAAATTCATCAATAAACCAACTAAACTGGCTATCCTTATATAGATAGATCAGTTCGTTGTTAATTATAAATGGAGAGATTTGATACATCTTTGAAATTAAGAGTTCCTCTCAAAGAACCAGTAGAAAGCAAACATTAAACCTGGAGTTTTTGCAATGTTTTCATTAAATACAAACTCTTTTGCTTTCTCAAGAGGGAGATACTCCAGAATAATCTCTTCATCATTTACTCCTCCCCCATCACCAATTTTCATAGAGTCATCAACCTCAACATAGAAGAGGTGTTGTCGCCCTCCAGAGACTCCAACATTTGTAAAGAATGAGGTTACTTTTTCAATCTTATCAGTATCAACTCTGTAACCACACTCCTCCTCAATCTCCTCTTTAGCAATAACCTCTATACTCTTCTCTTTATCAATCAATCCCGCACACAGTTCAGCAGTGTAGTTGTAACGGTTATCATTTAGATAGACAGGTGGTCGAAACTGCTTTACAAGAATAAAAGCTCTCTTCTCTGTATGGTAGATAAGAATAGCCACACTATCGTGACTCTTAACAACCTCCCAACTCTTATCTGCTCCATTTTGGTTATAGTTCAGTTTGACAGGGTGAAGAAACTTTGGTTCTTTTAATTCGCTCTCAACAAGGTTAGAGATATTGAACATCTTATTCAACTGTCACACTCTTTGCTAAGTTTCGAGGCATATCAACATCATTTTGAAGACGAATAGCTACTTCCATAGATAGGAGTTGCACAACAACCATCATCTCAAAGAACTCCAACATATAGTGGCTGTGCGATGAGGTGCGAATAAAGTCATCAGCTAACTCAAAAGATTTTGGACTGATAACACATATTGTTGAATCTCTTGCCCCAAGCTCTTCTATATTGCTCTTTGTCTTCTCATAGAGAATGTTTTGAGGAAGAAGAGCAATTGTAAATAGCTCAGGATCTGCAAGGGCTATTGGACCATGCTTCATCTCACCAGCTGGATAACCCTCAGAGTGTAGATATGAGATCTCTTTGAGTTTTAAAGCCCCCTCAAGTGCTAGAGGATAGAATATATCTCGACCAATAAAGAAGAAACCGTGTCCGTGAAGATACCTTTTGCTTAATCTCTTAATCTTCTCATGAAGTTTTGATGTGACAGTAAGAGTATTTGGAATCTCTCGAATAGTGTGAAGCTCTTTTTGAAGTCTCTCTTTCTCTATATTGTTACGAATTTGTGCAACATATAGAGACAGCATATAGAGAACAACCATCTGAGTTGCAAAGGCTTTTGTTGAAGCAACTCCCTTCTCAACTCCTGCTCTTGTTAATATAGAGTAGTCTGATAGTCGAACAATTGAACTGTTATCAACATTACAGATAGCTAAGGTTTTTAAACCAGCATTTTTAGCCATTTTTAGAGATGCAAGAGTATCAGCAGTCTCACCACTCTGGCTAATTGAGACAAAGAGAGTATCTTTTGTTAAAAGGGGATCTTTATATCTGAATTCACTTCCAAACTCAACAGATACTCTTGTTTTTGATATTCTCTCAAATAGATAGCTTGATGCTAGTGCTGTATGATAGCTTGTCCCACAAGCACAAAGCTTTATCTCATTTATACCATCAAAGATAGTTGGATCAATCTCATCAAACTCTATACTACTATCCAAAGCTCGTCCCATTATAGTGTCAGAGACAACTTGAGACTGTTCGTATATCTCTTTCTCCATAAAGAATCGATAACCATCTTTTTGAGCTATCTCTCGATTCTCTGGAAGCTTCTTATAGACTTGTTCAACCTCATCACCAGCCCCATTGAATAGATTAATGTTTTTCCCATCAACATAGCCAAATTCACCATCTTGAAGATATATAACTTCTGCGACATGTCCAATCAGTGGAGAGTCTGAAGATGCAAAAAACTGCTCACCAGTCTCTCGGTTTGTTCCAAGAATAAGGGGACTTCCCTCTTTTGCAAAATATATTTTTTCAGGTTCATCTTTTTTAATTAAAAGAAGAGCATAAGCTCCATCAAGTTGAAAAATAGTTTTATTAAAAGCTGAAAATGTATCTTTTGAGCTTTTTAGATTCTCCTCAAAGAGATGAACAATTACCTCTGTATCAGTCTGACTACTAAATCTATACCCTTTAGCTATTAACTCTTTTTTAAGTTCCTGATAGTTTTCAATAATTCCATTATGGACAATATGGGTCGCCTCACCAATATGTGGATGAGCATTACTCTCTGTCGGCTTGCCATGAGTTGCCCAACGAGTATGTCCAATTCCTACTGAAAAACCATCAACAGATAGGTTTTTACTCTTCTCAACAAGATTATTAAGTTTTCCAACAGATTTATATATCGAAAAATTGCTATCTTTAAGAACTGTTATCCCTGCCGAATCATATCCCCGATATTCAAGCTCTTTTAACCCATCTAAAAGAATATCTTTACTACTCTGATTTCCTAAATATCCAACTATTCCACACATATATCTCTCTATTTTTTAATTTATTTTAAAAGACTTCAAATCCAATTAAGGTTATATCGTCAGTTTGTAAGTTCTCTTTCTGCCACTCTCTTAGAGTATCAAGAAACTCTTTTCTCTGTTCAACAAAAGGTCTATTATATATTTGACTCATGAGTTTCTTACACTTTTTACGACCAAATGGAAAACCTCGATCCCCACCTATCTGATCTCGAAAACCATCTGTTGCAACATAGAACCTATCTCCATCTCTAATATCTATCTCTATTTCAGAGAAGATCTTCTCTCTCTCTCTTCGGCGATCATACCCTATTGAAAATTTATCTCCAGACCATCTAATATGCTCACCCTCTTTTGTCAATTGACACAATTTTGAGTTTGCTCCAGAAAATTTGATAGTCTTAGTTACCTTATTGATTAAAAGAACCACTCCATCAAACCCCATTACATTATTATCTATCTGACTACCACTATTAAGATGTTTCATGCTCTTATCAAAGACTTCAAGAATTTTAGCAGGACTCTTCTCTTTAATATCAAGACACCTTCTCACAATTGACTGCTCTATCGCCTTAATCGACATTGTGATAAATGCCCCTGGGATACCATGTCCAACCGCATCAACCAGAATCAGAATTGCCTCATCTCCAAACTCTTCAAAGAAGTATATATCTCCACCAACTCTGTCCCGAGGCTCCCAAATAACCATATAATTTTTAAAGAAGAGATCTATTTTACCATCTGGTGGAATAACATTTCGTTGAATATATGATGCATACTCAAGAGACTCCTCAAGCACTTTGCCTTTCTCGTCTCTATCTTGTTGAACTTTGTGGAGTTCGTCTATTGTGCTGTTTAACTCTTTCACTGTTGTATTGACAAGATGGATAAGGGACTTGATTGTATTAAGAGATGAGTCACGATTTACATCTCGTCGGTTCTCTTGGAATAAACTATCTTGAAAGTTACTCTTTTGAAGATTGCTTGAACTCTCTGAGAGAGATATATATGTCATCGTCTGGTTTAGTAGCTCATTTCGACCATTTGAGTGGAAAAATTCACCATATGTAAAAAAACCACTAACAGGGGCAATTTTACTAAATGGCTCTATCTCAAGATGAATATGGTCAGGCATCAATCGTCGCCTTGCCATACAGGAGTAGATAAAGAAGCTCTCAATTCCTCTATCTTTCAGTTTATCACTATACATAATAGAATTCTCTAAAATTAGCTCGATATTTCCTATTCCAAACTGTGCCGTTTCGCCAATATCTAAGTTTCCTGCAAAAGTTAACGACTCATCACCATTTCTATCAAGCATTGCTCTTGCAATATTTACACCATTTCGTTTGATTACCAGAGGAAACTCTATTCCTGTTCGTGGTAGTTGTGCAACAACCTCATCACCAAAATATTTAGCATATACATCGATAATATTCTCACCATCTAACTCATAGAGAATATTTCCCTCAGCTTTTGTAACTTTAAACTCTTTACCAATTGGTTGCCAATTAAAGTTGTAGTCATTATAGACCTGAAGTTCATCGCTATCAAGAGCAACAGCGACAACACCCTGAAGAGTTAAGAGATCTTCATGAGCAAGTGTTATACCACTAAAAGTGCCATTATTTCCTGCTATACCTCCGGCAATCATTAAATCTGGATTTAGTGATGATACCCCGTCCATAAGCTCTTCAGCATTAATTGAATTTGCATCACTAAACATTATGACAAGTTTAGTTCTATTGGTAACAATCTGTTTGACAATCTCTTGACCAAGATGAAAGCTACTCTTGCCTTCAAGTATAGATACACTTTTGAGTTGAGTCTTTTGAAAAGATGAGATAGAGATAACTATTTTTTCAACCCCAACAGAGCTGTTTATAATCTCACCATCTGTGGTTGTTCCAATAATATGAGAGTTGGGTAATGCTCTTTTAACTTCCCCAATAACTCTCTTTAGTCCCAAAGCCCCTACACCAGAGAAGACTTGAATCAAAAGAGAGCTATTTTTACTATATATACTAAAGTCTATAACACTATCTACTCGACTATCTATATCTATAATATAGTTATCTGTTCTCATATTTAACCACCAAAAAGAGTTACTACAAAGTTATCTTAGAT
>JAMJTX010000004.1 GCA_024281215.1 Candidatus Thiovulum karukerense
TTACACCTAAAAAAAATTTCTTTAATAAGTTAATATATAAAAGAGCTGATGAGGTTGTCACTCTATCATCTGCTATCAAAAATGATCTTCAACAATTAGATGAAACTCTTCATATTCAGATTATTCCATCAGCATATGATCCTAGAGAGTTTCAGCAAGAAAAACTAAATGGCATTCCAGAAAATAAAAAAGTAATTGGACATATTGGTGCTGTTGTTGATGAACACAAAGGTCAATGTACAGCTCTTCAGACAGCCGAACTTCTTGAAGATAGAGAAGATATACACTTTGTCTTTATAGGAGATGGAAAAGATTTAGAGAGTTGTAGAGTAAGATCTAAACATCTCTCAAATGTTACTTTTCTGGGATATAGAGATGACCCACAAAAGTATATCCATAATTTTGAGCTCTTTATATTTCCATCTAACCACGAGGGATTAGGTTCAACCCTGCTAGATGTGATGGTTGAGGGTGTGCCAATCGTTGCTTCAAAGGTTGGTGGAATAGTTGATATTATAGAGAACAATCGCAATGGTTACCTCATCGAAAGAGGGGATTTTATTGACTTAAGAGATAAGATTGTAAAATTACTTTCAGATAGCAACAAGAGAGAGCTTTTTGTAAAAAATAGCAAAGATAGTGCTAAGAATTTCTCTTCTGAGAAGATGGCAGAGAGATACAATAAAATATATGAGAGGATAAGCTTTGAAAAATACCGTTCTAGTCCATAAGAGCTTTAGAAATATCTCTGAAGTTGCAGAGTTAATTACAGAGATAGGAGAGAATCTATTTCTATCAACCTCACTATCAAGTGGATTGCAGTTCTTAAATTTTGAGAGGTGTGATCTATTTATTATCGATGAGAGTTATCTATTAAGCGAAGCTGATATTGAGGCTCTTCACAAAGTTAAAAGTGATGTAATAGTTATAAGTGAAAATGGATTAGATATTGATCTTCAAGGCATCGCTTCTGAGATAAACAAGCAGGAACTAATCAAAAACTTACAGAGTTCAAAAGGGAGTGCTAAATTTAGCATCTCATCTATCTCTACAAAAAAAGCTCCAAATATATTTAGAGAGTTTGATACTTTTAAAGACTCAATTACTCAAGAAGTTAGACGAGCAAAAAGATATCAATATCCACTTGTTGTTGTGATGTTTCAACTTGTTGAGACAGACCATATTGAGGGAGTTATTAACTATTTTTCATCGAAGATTCGTGAGTTTGACTCTCTATGGATCACTGATAACTCTAGATTCTCAATGGTTCTTCCACACACTGGTTGGAATGGTGCTGAAATCTTGACAAATAGACTGACAACCCATATTACTGGCGAACTTGGTATAGATGTTGAATCTCTAAAGAACAAAATAATAAGCTTTAAGCGGATTGAGTCGGATTCAGACTTTATCAACAGAATTAAAAATGGATTAGATAGCGAATACTACAATATCAACAAAGATATCGACTTCAATATCTGGAAAGAGGAGCTATTCTCTGAGTTTATTGAAGGAAAGACAGTTCGTATCTTTAATAGATATAAGGGTATGCTAATTTCTCACGACTCAGATATTATTCTTAAAGGTTCAACTTTAGAGTTACACAATATTCGACCACTTCAACTATCAATTATAAATAATGAAAAGGCTACATATTTTTATAGCACTCCTCTTAATAAGAGTATTCGAGCTGGTGTTGAAGAGATTGATGTTGATAGGTCATTTGCTACTCTAACAAGTTTTGAGATTATAGACTCATCATTCATCAAAAATACAAGTATGAAACTTCTAGTTGAAGATAGTGTAGAGGTGAAAATCTCAAATCATACTGGTATTACAGTTGGAAAACTACTTGAACTATCTCTCGATGAGATCACTATAACAGTTGAAGATAGAGCTATTCTACAAAATGAGGAGAACTTTACAATTCAGTTCTCTTTAGATTTTAAAGGGAAGAGTCACACAATTAGTACAACTGGTAATCTAAAGAATATTGAAGAGGGGCGAGATATATCTTATGCTGATTTCACAATCACAACATCTCTAAGTGACAATATGAAAATCTCTGAATTCTTATCAAATAAGCAGATTAAGTTCATTAAAGAGCTTAAATCTGGACAGGAAACTAGGTAGATGGCAGAGCGATCTATCTATATTGTAGATACATTTGGATTCCTATTTAGGAGTTTCTATGCCTTGCCACCTCTATATAATCGAGATGGATTTCCCACTGGGCTATTAACAGGGTTTATCAAAACTATTCAACTCTTTCAGAAAAAATTGGATATCAACCATTTAATCTTTGCTCTTGAGGGTGAAAGCAATTTTCGAGAAGAGGTTTCAAAAGATTATAAGTCAAATCGAGGTGAAGCTCCTGATGAGTTTAAGAAACAGGTAGAGATTATTCTCTCTTGGATAGAGCAGATGAACTTTCCAACTGTAAAACTCAACAACTATGAAGCTGATGATGTTATAGCTTCTCTCTCAACACACTATGCTCAAAAAGGGGAGCAAGTCTATATTCTCTCCAGTGATAAAGATTTTATTCAACTGATTGATGAAAATATATCGATTATTAAACCTGACAAGATGGAGAGATTTGGTGAGGCTGAAACAATCAAAAAGTATGGCATTCCACCATTAAAATTTATAGATTATCAATCGCTAGTTGGTGATAGTATCGATAATGTATCTGGTGTCAAAGGAATTGGTTCAAAGAGTGCAGAGAAGCTTCTATCTCAATTTAGCTCTTTAGATGAGATATACAATCATATAGATCTCGTTACTCCAAAAGGTGTTCAAAAAAAGTTAGTAGATGGAAAAGAGAGTGCATATCAATCAAAAGAGCTTGTTGCTCTTAAGAGGGATTTAGATATTGGTTCTATTGATTTTAAGACTCTGTCCAAAGAACCTTTAATGGATATTGTAAATGAGCTAATAAAGTACGAACTTGACAATGGACTTCAATATCTAAAAAAGATGGGTGAAATCGATGATGATTTTATCCAAAATGCTGAAAACCATAACTTTGAATTTTCTTATGAAATAATTACAGATGTTCAAATATTAAAAGAAACTCTTCAAAATATAGAGAGTGGAGATATTGTAGCTTTTGATACAGAGACAACAGGAGTTGATGTCTGGAGTGAAAAGATAGTTGGTTTCAGCTTTACAAACAGTAAAGATCTTGGCTGGTATGTTCCACTTGGTCATAACTACTTAGGAGTAGAAGAACAGATATCCATAGATGATATCAAACCTCTTATGAGTGAGTTTAAGAGATTTAATCTCTTGGGACACAACTTTAAATTTGATAAACATATTATCTTCAATACATTTGGAGTTGAGCTACCCATTTATGCTGATACAATCATTCTCTCTTGGTTAGAAAATCCATCAAATTCGCACTCTCTCGACAATCTTGCATACACTCTCTTGAAGCATAAAACGATTAAGTTTAAAGATATTGTTAAAAGAGGAGAGGACTTCTCAAGTGTTGATATTGATACAGGAGCAAAATATGCTGTTGAAGATGTTCTGGTAACTCTTAGACTATATTCTCACTACAAAGCCACTCTCCAACCGGAACTATTTGAGATGGGGACAGGCTTTGAGATTAGAGTATCTGAGATACTATTTGAGATGGAGAGTCAAGGAGTTAAAGTTGATATTGAGAGATTTAAAGATTTAGAGGGTGGTATTAAAAAAGAGCTTGAGAGAGTGAAACAAGATATTTTTGCAATCTCAGGTTATGAGTTAAACCTAAACTCTCCAAAACAGGTTGCTGAACTTCTATTTGACCATCTTAAAATTCCAGCTAAGAAGAGATCTACTGATGAGATGAGCCTAAAAAGTCTCCAGAGTAACAACCCTATTATCTCATATATACTAAACTATCGGGAGCTATTTAAACTTATCTCAACCTATCTTCAACCTCTTCAGAGTTATGGAGATGTTGTTAGAACAACTTTTGTTCAGACTGGAACAGAGACTGGGCGACTAAGTAGTCGAAATCCAAATCTACAAAATATACCCGTTAGTAGTGGTGTTAGAAATGGCTTTATCGCTAATAGTGGATACACCCTTATCTCACTAGACTATTCTCAAATTGAGTTAAGAGTGTTAGCACACTTCTCTGAAGAACCTAATCTTATAGAGACTTTTCAAAATGGTGAAGATATTCACTCAATGGTCGCTTCAAAGCTCAATGTAGAACGAAAAATTGCTAAAACTGTCAATTTTGGTATTCTCTATGGAATGGGATATAAGAAATTAGCTTTTACTCTCGATATTGATGACTCTAAAGCTAAAGAGATTCTTGAGAGCTACTTTCAGATGTTCCCTGCTCTCAAAGATTTTCAAGAAAGAGAGTTTCAGAAACTTAAAGAGAATATGTATGTTGAGACACTCTTAGGACGAAAACGGTATTTTGAGAGATCGTCATCAAAAAGAGATGAATCTGCTATATATCGAGAGGGGTTCAATACTCTTTTTCAAGGCTCTTCTGCTGATATTATTAAGTTGGCAATGGTTGAGATTGATAGAGAGATTAAGCATAAAGGGTTAGATGCGAAACTTCTGCTTCAGATTCACGATGAACTCATTTTTGAAATTAGTGAGACTCAAGTTGAACTCTGCAAAGAGGTCTTTACGGGTTTAATGGAGAAAGCATACCCTCTGAATATACCTCTTGTTGTTAATAGTAAAGTTGGTAAAAGGTGGGAGTAGCTTTGAATCGAGTTGAATCTATTAAGACAAAGTTACTTCAAAAGTATCCAAAAGCTGTTAGCGAACTAAAATTTCGTAATAGATTTGAGCTTCTTGTAAGTGTGGTTCTCTCTGCACAATGCACAGATAAGAGAGTCAATATAATTACCCCAAACCTATTTGCAAAATTTCCATCACCTGAGCAAATGGCAAAAGCTGATTATGATGAGGTAAAAAACCTCATCAGCTCTTGTAACCTTTTTCAGAATAAAGCAAAATATCTTATTAATCTATCAAAGCAATTAATAGAGAAGTTTGATGGTCAAATCCCTATGGACTCAAAACAGCTCCAAACACTCTCAGGAGTTGGACAGAAGACAGCAAATGTAGTATTAATAGAGGCAGATGGTGCAAACTTAATGGCTGTTGATACACATGTGTTTCGGGTCTCGCATCGACTCGGTCTAAGCAGAGCCAAATCTCCAACAGCTACTGAAAAAGATTTAACCACTCTATTTCAAAGCAATCTTGGAGAGCTTCATCAAGCTATGGTTCTTTTTGGTCGCTACCACTGTAAAGCTACTAATCCTCAATGTGAAACCTGTATTTTAGAAAATGAGTGCAGGTGGAGAGAAGAGGAGAATTCACTTTTTAAAGGTTAAAACATCAAGAGTATCAAAATATTTCTAGCTAGTTTAATATTTATAAGTTTAACAGGCTGTTTCGACTTTCCAATATATAAAGAGAGCAGGGGTTTAGAGGATTATAATATAACCTGCTTAAGAGTATCTACACTCTTTGAAAATGATGAGAAGATGGTTAAAAAATATCTCAACATATCAGAGAGTTGTCAATATAGATTAGTTATAAAATCTGTTGCCATTCATAACTGTAACAATCCACAAGTAAAGTCACTTGGAAGTGATATTGATGGTTATGTGAAATTAGAACTATATGCAGATAAGATAATGATATTTAGATCTCAAACAGATTTTAAGGGAGATGACCACTCATCACATCTCCAACGACTTATTAAAGATTTGCTGACTCTTCCTCAATTTCAAGAGGTGCGACTCTTTCCATCGACATACTCCCCATAACTGTGAAACTAATATCAGAAAGGTGAGAGTTTTCAGCTCCATTTTTTAATAAACTTTAAAGTGTTGTAATATCAAGGGGGGGGGACAAAGTGTTAGTGGCGGACAGAGAGGGATTCGAACCCTCGGTAGGTCTCCCTACACACGCGTTCCAGGCGTGCGGTTTCAACCAGCTCACCCATCTGCCCATATGTTAAAAATCCCGCCAAATGGAGACGGGATGAAGATTTAGATAGCTTTTACTTTTGCAACAAGTGCATTGAAGCCTTCTGCATCATTCATAGCCATATCTGCTAAAATCTTTCTATCAAGATCGATATTTAGAGTTTTTAGACCATGCATAAATACAGAGTAGCTGATATCTTGTAATCTACAAGCAGCATTAATTCTAACGATCCATAGTTTTCTAAACTCTCTCTTTTTAGCTCTTCTGTCTCGGTAAGCATATACTAAACTATGCTCTAACTGCTCTTTAGCTTTTCTAAAGTGTTTTCTTCTACCACCATAAAAGCCTTTTGCTTGTTTTAAGACTTTTTTATGTTTTCTTCTTCTAACTACACCAGTTTTTACTCTTGGCATTTTTTACCTTTACCCATTGAATATCTATTTTAGGTGCTTGAACGAATTCAAGACTTGCCCACATTTTGTGGAGTGCGAAATCGTAGGAGAGATTAAACTCCTAACATAACCTTTACAGCTCTCTCATTTGTTTTATCAACAACTTTTGGAGATCTAAGTCCTCTTTTTTGACCAGCAGAGTATTTTGTTAAGATATGGCTTCTAAAAGCTGAACCTCTTTTAATAGAGTTTTTCTTAACTTTAAATCTTTTTGCTGCACCTTTATGAGTCTTCATCTTTGGCATCGATTATCCTTAAGATTATAGAAAAGTTAAAACAGTTCCAAAATTTTGAAACGGAATTATAGCAGAAAAAATGTTATTACCGCACTTGGCACTGCGATCTATCTACGGTGAATCATAACTAGCTCTAAGAGTAGTATAATATTAATAATTTTTATGAAAGGTTAGTGGTTATGAACTTTACAAAACAACATATCTATGGAATTACCATAGGAGTTTCTGCTCTAATTGTACTGAGTAGTTCTATTTTCAATGTAAAAGCTGGAACATATGTTATGGAGCAGACACCATCTGGAGAACTAGTTCCACATATGACACCTGGTTATAAGATGAAAGTACCATTCTTCTCAACAGTCAATGAGTGGAATGAGGTTACAACTATCATATATAATGAGCAGTCAGGTGATGCTACAAGCCAAAACCCTCCTTACAATATCACATTTGCTGATACATACAACGGAAATATTGAGGGTTCATTTCGAGTGGAATTACCCAAGAACCCAGATAAGTTTATTGAACTCTATAAAGCTTTTAAGCATTATGATAATTTTGTAGAAAATGGTGCTGAAAAATTTACAAATGAGTTACTATCTTATACAGCTATGCAATTTACAGCTGAAGAGTTTATGCAGGGTGGAAAAAATGAGTTTAAGACTCGTTTAGAAGATCAGGCTAGAAGAGGTCTATATGAGATTAAAAGAGTAGCCTCAAAAGTTTCAAGTAAAACAAATGACCCTACATCTT
Organism: Candidatus Thiovulum karukerense; assembly: GCA_024281215.1. GTDB lineage: Bacteria > Campylobacterota > Campylobacteria > Campylobacterales > Thiovulaceae > Thiovulum_B > Thiovulum_B karukerense. The sequence continues at coordinate 7,409 of JAMJTX010000004.1, forward strand.
CTGGGCAGATTGCTGAGAATGAGATTGTTGTCTATAAGAATGAGATTCAAAGAGATGAGAGTGGTCAAGCAATTAGAAAAATTTCAGGCTTAAGCTCATACGGAATCAATATTCCACAAGTAACAGTAGAGCGATTTATACCGGAACAGGCTCTTGAAATCTTCATGAATAATAAGAAACAGAGAGTTCAAGAGAGAGCAAAACTGATTGAAGATCAAGAGAATGAGAGACAGAGAGCAATTACTGCTAAACTTGCTGGTGATCGAGCAAGGATTGAACAGAAGCAACAAGCTCTTATGGAGAAAGATAAAGCTGTTATTGAACAGACAAAAAAAGTTGAGATGGCGAAACTTCAAGCTGAAAAAGAGCTTGTTGATAAGCAAAAAGAGGCAGACTTAGCCGTTATTGAGAAAGCAAAAGAGCTTCAAATTGCTAAAGCAAATGAGGGCATTCAACAGGCTAATGCAACAGCTGCAATTCATGAAGCTAATGCAATCAAGGCTAAAGGTTTAGCGGAGGCAGAAGTTATTGGTGCAATGTTAAAAGCGAAACAGGATAATAAAGATATTGTTTTAGCTGAACTACAACGAGACAATATATTAGCTATCTCTAAAAACCTCAAAGATTTCAAAATAGAGATGCCAACATATATGGCAGGTTCTAGCAATGGAGCTAATAGCAACAGTTTAGATGTTCTCCTTAATGCAGTTGGTATCAACAACCTACAACAGCTCAAGTCAGATAGTCAAAAATAGTCATCACCATCTACAATTTAAAAAGTAAGAGAGGATTTCCGTCCTCTCTATTGAATAATTTAAAACTCAAGCTCTTTCAATTTAGAAGAGTTGCACTCAAGCATATAGCTATAATATGCTTCATCCTCCTTTTCCAGAGCTTGATAATAGAGAAGCATATCTCTAGTTGCATTCTCATCAACTTTCCACTCTGCCAAATATGGTGATCTGTCGCTATATTCAGTAATAAACATATCAGTCTTATATGTCTCTATATACTTATCTATCTTTGAGTTATAGAAAATAGTGTGGTGGCTTAAATCCATATCTAGATCTTGGGTTGTATTATCTCTCTCCATTTTTCTTATACAACCTATAAAGAGTGTTTCAGCACTACTATCCCTACAATATCGATTGTTATCATAAACCTGCTGAGAATATTGTGGAGCTGTTGTAATTGCACTACACTCTGGATATGTTTGGCACTGTTCGAAATCCATTTTATAGCAATCAACTGTAACCCTATCTATCTCAAAACTATCAAGGGGATCATTATTAATATATTTAGAGCAGTCACTTAGAGCAGTCCATACACCAACCTCTCCATCAAATAGAACACCAACTACATCTTCGGAAGCTACATATTTTATAACTCCATCAATCTCTCTCTCTTCTATATGCTGTTCCCAACACTTCCCCTCTGCCAATATAATTGAGTCTGTAAGATACTCAACACTGCTTGTAGATTCTCTATTTTCAATAGAGTCATCACTACTACTATCTATATTTTGAGTTGAGCTTTCATTATTCTCTATTGGATTACTGCTGTTATCATCACTCTCACAACCACTAAATATTAGTACCGCTAAAAAAATTATATATCTCACTTGTTCTCCTATTGATTCATCTCATTTGATGATAGAC
>JAMJTX010000005.1 GCA_024281215.1 Candidatus Thiovulum karukerense
AATAGTTACATAGTATGGTGGATACTTAACACTCTCACCAAGAAATCTTGATATCTGCATAAGAGATTCAAGAGTAGAGATATTTTTATCAGTTAAGAGAAAATGGGTATCTTGAAGATCTGGATATATTGAGTATGGATAAGCCGATGAGGTAAAAAACTCAAGATCTGCCATACCAACCCAGTGTTGTGCTTCTGGAATTTCAAAATATGAGTTCTCCATTACACTAGCTTTTAGTGTTGCAGGATTCCAGTTCATCGGTATCATCTTCATCTGGACACTAAAAGAGTTTCTACCACCTTTTAAAAGAGAAGCTGGATATGTGCTAGGGGTTTTACTATCTAGCATCAGATAGTTTTTAAGTGTCTGAGTATCTCGTTCCTCTAACATCTTCACTTGTGAAACAAAAACATTGTTAATGAAGATATTTGCAATTGATTCATCTTGAACCGCAAAAGGGAATATGTAATTTACATTAATATCACCTTTCTGTTTGTTTGGAAAAAATAGGTCAGGGTATAGCTGAAACTCTAAATTGAGTGGCGGAGCAGAGAAGCCTTCAAAGGTTCGTGTTTTATAGCCTAAGTCCTTAAAAAACACCCTCTGACCAGCTCCAATAAATCCAGGGGTTGAGTATGCTTCAGCAGGTTCAGGATAGAGAACCTTTTTAACAATTTTGCTATTTCCACTATTGAGATTTAGGTCAAGTCCAAAAGTTGAAAATAGAACCTCTTTAAGTCTCTCTTCATTTACTGCTGTAATGATAATTATCGCAAGTCTCTTATCTCTCGGGTTGTGATATATATTTACATTTCCCTTGATTCTAAATCCAAAACCATTTTTATCAAATATCTCTTTTAGTTGGTCTGTTGTGGCGATAATAAGATTATCCCTATCAAATACTATCTCCTGCTCTGTTATAGAAAAATCGACTTTTCGATACTTCAGAATCTTCCCTAAAACAGAAGAGAAAAAAGAGTAGTTATATATACTCTTTTCACCCTTATCATAGAAGACATAGTTTATTTTCTGTTCAATTGGATTATATATATCAAAGACACTCCCAATCAGAGATGATAGCTCCTTCTCAATCTCTCGCTTCTCAATCTCAAGCTCAACATAGCTAGATTCAAGATTTAGCTGTGTCCAGACCTCGGGGGCTTTTGTCATATCCTCTTGACCACTCTTAAAGTAGTGTTGATAGAGTTGAACAGTAAAGAGGTTATGTTTATCCATCTTCTCGTGAGGAATATCAAGTTCAAGACTCAACTCTCCCTGATCGACAAATTTACTATGCAGAAGCTTATATTGTCGAAGAGTATAGTTTCTTAATCTCACATTGATAAAAGACCTTGACTCTTCAAGAGCAATTGATGGAGTATATTTAATAACAGCTCTTGCCCCTGTAACTCTCCACCGATTAGCAACTGGAATATCTATTGAGAATGCTGGATTAAGTCCGCTCAGAACAACCTCATTTTGAGAGCTGTTTTCGTGATTTAGATAGACCCGAATATACTCTTTTCCATCTCTACCGAAAGATTGAACAATTCCATCGCGAAATATCTTTATCTGCTCAGAGAGGAGAGGAGTTAAAAATATAATTAATAGAGTGAAATATCTAAAAGCTCTTTTCAAATCCTCTACCTCTTATTGAATATTAAAACTCATCTATATCTGAATACTCTTCAAACCGTCTATATCGCTTCTCAAGTCCATCAATCTCAGTTAAAATGTACTGCTCTTTAAATCGATACGATTTAGATTTTCTACTCTCACTGTTATATAGCCAGACATCACCTTTAAACTCACCTCGTCTCTGCGGATTAAGACCATTTTGAACACCATCAAATAGAGTTTTTGGAGACTTTGCAGATATCTCTAAAATCACTCTCTCTTTATAAAAAGGTGATTGATATGTCTGTGCAACAGTAAAATCTTTAAAATCAGTGATATCTCTATAAACAGTTGTTGAGTTCAGGTCAGGATCATATATCTCTCGAGTAATTCCATCTTCTGTAAATTTAATAGGTGCATTCTGATAGAGTATCTCATACTTCTTCTGCTGAGTACCAAGAACAACAATATCTTTATCTAAAATAGAGTTAATATCATAAGTGGTTGTTAGATAGTACCCTGGGTGTTCAACTTTCTTCCCAAGTTTAAAAGCTATCTGCATAGCTGAAGCTATTGTATAGGCATTAAAATCTGTAATCAAAATAGCTGTCTTCTGAAGATCGGGATAGATTGAGAATGGAAATCCCATCTCTGCATAGTAGTTTAATTCAGGAAGTGTTACCTCAATATCACCCTCCGGCAATACAATATATGACTCCTCTTTTACTGTTGTCTTAATATTTGCAGGGGCACACACCTTACCCTCTCTTGGAATTGTAATTGTCTCAATCTCAAAACGGTTACTTCCACCCTTTAAAAATGATGGAGGTATATAGACAGGTGTATGTTCGTGAAATCCACCTTTAGTAGTTGGATCTAACGGAAGAGACTCTTTGCATTGAAAAACAAACTTTTTATTCATATAAAAGCTAAAAGTTGGTTCAAGTTTGACAGGATTTGATGTGAAGAAGTCAAGCTGAACTTTGATTCTATCTTTATTCTCATCAAATTTATAGATAGGGTAGAGTTTTAGATCTCCGTGAAGTGTATATGTGTTGAGTCCGCTTAGAGTTAAGCTATTTATACCCATATCTTTAAAGGTTATCTTTCCAGTTAAGTGAAGATGTTTTGCTGACAATGAAGGCATTTTTGGAGGCTTTTCTCGATTTGCAACAGCTATATTTTGAATTTTCATATTTGCAATCTCTGGATCAAGAGTTTTCATCAAAGAACTCTCTACTCTATTCTGATCTTCACCAGTAATATATAGAATCCCTTTCTGTCTATTTTTGTAGTTCTGAAGAACTCCAATATTTCCCGCTATTCGACTACTATTTCCATCAACATACTCACTCAGAGTTCTATTCACATCTTCAAAGTTTCCAATAATAACATTGTTCATCTGGTCGCTTATCTTTGTTGAGACATATATTTTAAATTCTCGGAATCTAATAATTGTCCCAACAAAATTTGCAAAAAGTCCGTAGTTATTAAGATCTATATCCGTTGGAGATTTTGGAAAGACAAAATTGACCCTATCTGTAATTAAGTTCTTATTGTCAAACATAAACTTATATATTGAGCTTAACTTCTCCTCAAAAGGCTTAAGTTGAAAGTCTAGCTCAACATAACTATTCTTAATATCAATCTGTGTCCAAGCATCTGTCTTAATCTGACTAGATGTACCGCTTCCACCGGTAATTGAACCGACAGAGACACACTTATTTCCTGTAAGCTGTTTTGTAGGATCCATCTCCTGCTTCTCTGGAGTTTCAGGAGCAGCACCACCAGATGCACTTTTAATTGTCCCAGATATCTCTGCTTGAGGATATTGAACAATGTGGAGACAGACACTGTTATACCCATCTCGCAGTAGTTCAACCGGAATATCAGTCTGGATAGTCTCTACCTTATCTGGAGCACTTGTTAATCGGAACTGCTTTACAAAGTGTCGATTAGTCTTTACACTCATAAAAGAGGCTCTTGACTCAATACCGATAGCGGTCTTATATTTAGCAAAAACTCTCAATCCAACTGGTTCAAAACGATCAGGAATAGGGATTGATGTTGTCAGCTGAGAGACTTTAGCAACCATTATCAGTTGTGAATCATAAGGATTTTGGTGATTTAGATAGATTCTCATTCTATATTTATTATCTGCAATCTTTGATACAACTATTCTCTTATCTTCATCTTCTTCTGCAAAAAGGGATAGTGTCAAGATAGATATACTTAATAATATCTTTAAAATCTTCATTTTTTAAAACTCCTCTACTTCTATGGTGTGATAGCTACCAACTTGTTTCTTCTCAACCATCTTCACCTCATCAACAATTTGAGTTAAGGTGTATTTCTTGCCAAGAGTCATAGGAATAGACTTCTCTGTTTCGATATTATAGAACCATACATCGTGATCTCCATCTCCAAAACTTGCGGGTAATCCACTCTCTTGAATCCCTTTTAATAGAGTTGCCGGATTTTTAGCTGAGAGTTCAAAAACAGTTCTCTTTGGGTTAAAAGTAGATTGATAGGTCTGTGCAACAATTGTATCTGCTAAATCTGTAATCTCGTGAGTAATCAGAGTTCGGTTAAACTCCTCCTGATACTCCTCTTTTATATAACCATTCTCTGTAAATTTTATAGGGGCATTCTCATAAAGTGGAGCATACTTCTCAATCTGAGTCCCAAGAACAATAATATCTTTATCGAGAAGTTTATTAATGTCATATGTAAATGTCATATAGTAACCGGGGTACTGCATATTTTTTCCAAGTTGAAACGACATTTGAAGAGCTGAAGCGATTGTATCTGCATTAAAATCTGTAATCAAGATTCCTGTATTCTGTAAATCAGGATATATAGAGTATGGGAATGTCATTTGAGATATATATTTAAGATATGGATACTCAACAAACCCCTCTCCTTTGGGAACAATAAAATAAGAGTCATTAAGGATTGTTGTTCGGATAACTCGTAATCCAAAGTTCTGATCAGTCGCAACCTGATACTTTACGGCTTCAACAGAGAACTCATTTGCCCCCTGTTGCAGAAGAGCTGGAGAGAAATATGTCTTCTCTGTTACTATTTTTGAACTTGCATCTGCCTGTCTTGTTTGAAAGAATTGATGAGAGAAAGTTCCATTTATATAGACATTAAATGCCAATTTCATAGCATCTGAGTTTGCTGTAAAGTATTTAACAAACAGCTCTATATGTTCAGTCTCCATAGTATTGAACTTAACAACAGGATAGATTTTAAATCTTGATTCAAATGTTGCTAAATAGGAGTCTGAACACTCAGAAACCTCTATTAGAGTAGGATCATTAAAATGGACTCTCTTTTCAAATGTAACAAAGCTTGGAGCTGTGAATGGAGCAGACTCTTCCGGCATAACTATATTTTTAACATTTATGTTCTGCTCTTCTATCACAGCTATATCATCATCTAAAAGTCGTAACATTCCATTCTCAATCTCTTTTTGGTTATCACCCGTAATTGCTAAAATACCGTTAGCCAGATTGAAAGGGTTAGCAATAAGATTGATATTTCCTTTTAGCTTATTGCTAAGAATATCTTTTAACTCTCTACTGCTATTATCCTCGTCAAAAAGTTTCCTAAAAACTGCTTTCACTCTATCTCGAGGCATAACGATAATATTGTTAAGAGAGCTATCAATCTCGGTTGAGACAGAGATATCTATATCTTTAAACTTCATCAGATATCCAACAAGGTTTGCCATAAAACCGTAGTTATAGAAATCCTGCTCTGTTGGGATCTCTGGAAATACAAAATTGACTTTTGGCTTAATTGGATACTTGTTATCGAGAATATATTTATAGATTGAGCTAACCTGCTCCTCAAAAGGTTTGAGCAAGAAATCAAACTCAATATAGCTAAATCGTGTATGGAGCTGTGTCCATATATTGGCAGCTGGACTTCCACTACCACCACCAGTTAATGGCACACACTTTTCAACGGCTGGTTCTTTAGGGATAAACTGTAAATTGATTGACTCAACAACAGGTGGAGGAGGTACAAGTGTTGGAACATCTTGAGCAAACTGAATCAGTTGAAAACTTAAAGCATTGTATCCATCATAGAGTTGATGGGCTGGAACATCAAAATCTCTCGTCTCAATATTTCCCGCTCCAGCCTTTCCAACTAGCTTCTCTTGATAGAAGATAGTATCATTGAGTGTTGCTAATAGATAAGATGTATATTTATTAACACTCATTCCAGTCTTATATTGAATATGCCCTCTCATCGCTGTAACCTTAAAACGGTCAGGAATAGGGAGAGTAAAAGGGACTTGATTTGTAGATTTATAGAGTGGAACTTCTGTTGTGTATGGATTTTCACTATTTAGATAGATTCTCATTCTATAACCATTTGGATCGATGCTTGATTTATAGAAGAAGATTCTCTCCTCATCTCCAGGGTTTTCAGCAGAAGCTATATTTAGTAGAAAAATAGTAGAAATTAATAGATATTTAAAGAGAATCATTACAGACTACCTTTATAGTTTTTATTAACTAGTCTCTTATTTGTAAACCCCTCAACAACCTCATCTAAGATATATGTATCTTTCATTCTGAATGAACGAGTTTTTTTTGTGTCTATGTTATAGAGCCATAAATCACCATCAAAACTTCCTAGATTAATAGGGCTGAGTCCATTCTGCACACCCTCAATAAGAGTCTCTGGTTCTGTACTACTCACCTCAACAACAACTCGCCTTTTATTGAAAGGGGATTGATATGATTGAACAACAAGATAGTTTTTCAGATTAACTGATTCAACAATCTTTGTCTTTGCTGTATATTGTCTTCTCCGGAAGCCACCATCTTCAACATACTCTGAAGCGATTCCAAGCTCTTTTGTTAAACCATCTTTAGAGAAGTGAAGAGGAGCATCTTTATAGAGAATTGAGAATCTATCAACTTGGCTTCCAACTGAGATAATATCTCGTTCAAGAATTTTATTAAGGTCAGCTGTTACAAAGAGTCTATATGATGGGTACTCTACTAATCGCCCAAGATGAAAAGCTATCTGCATAGCTGAGGCGATTGTTCGGCTATCAAAATCTGTTATCAAAATTCCAGTCTTCTGAAGATCTGGATAGATAGAGAACGGGAATGCTAACTCTGAAACATATTTAAGATTAGGAAGTTCAATCTCTGTCTTTGATGTCGGAAAGTGGAGGTATGAGTCATCTCTTAAAGTGAGCTTTAAAATATCATTATTAAATCTAATAAGCTGAGGACCATTGACTGGAACCATCGCAAATTGAAGTCTCAACCGATTACTCCCTTTTCGCAAGAGAGTGGTCGGTATCATATTCTTTTTACCAAGTTCGAATCTCTGCGAAGCTGTCTTATCCTCTTTCTCCTCATCTTTGTTTTGAACTGTTCTTACTTGATAAGCTAAAACCTCATTAAGGAACATATTTGTTGCAGAGTCTGCTCTGAGGATTCCACCCTGAACGATATTAAGAACAGAGCGAATACTATCAGTTAATCTATACTTAACTGTGGGGTAGAGTTTAAAGTCAAGATATAGAGGAGTACTCTCTTCACCATAGAATGTTCGTGTTTTATATCCTAAGTCTGAAAAGAGAACTTTATCTCCTGTCGATACAAATCCAGGTGCTGTATATGGCTCAGATGGTGGTGGAATCTCTGTATCAAATATTGTCACACTCTGACTATCAATCAGATAGACATCATCATTAGCAAATCTGTAAATACCATTCAGAATCTCTTTTTGATTTTCACCAGTGATAATAGCCATACCCTTATCTCGTCGGATAGGATTTTGAATAACATTAATTGTTCCAGCTATCTTCTCTTCTAAGTCTGCTATTTCAATTTCAGACTCTTTAAATAGCTCTTTAATATCTTTACGAGGCATAATAATGATATTGTTCTTATCTGGAAGAACCTTGGTTGAGACTGAGAAGTCAATATCTCTAAATTTTAAGCTTCGTCCAATAGAGTTGGCAATAAACGAGTAGTTGAAGAAGTCATCATCTGTTGGAACTTTAGGAAAAACAAGGTTGATATTGTCTTTAAAAACAGATTTTTCATCAAACATAAACTTTTTTATGGCTGAAATTCTCTCTGGAAACTCCCTGATTTTAAACTTAAGATCTACATAGCTATTTTGGAGATCTATTTGCGACCAGAGTTCTGGTGATGAGGTATCTTCTAAATCATCTTTCGCCATTCCAGATACATAGTGTTGAATTATCTTTATCCCGATTTTATTGTAGTCCATCAGTGTATCAATTGGAATTGGTGATGTAACAGTTACTTTACCACTATCCTTAAATCTCTCTTCATTAAGTTTAAACTGTCTTGTCACATGCCCATTTGAGACAATTGCAACACTTGAACGACCGTGAAAAAGTACAAATGATGGTGTATATTTAACCTCTGTATTGACCTCTAAAAGCTCAAACTTATCTGGAATCGGAAGTGTTATAAAATACTCAACTGCTCGACCTAGAAGAGTCTGTTGGGTAGTATAAGGATTTTCATAATTAAAATAGATCCTCATCTTATACTTATTATCACCAACTTTTGAGACTAAAATTCGCTTCTCATCTAACGGTGCAGAAAAAACTGTTGAGACAGAGAGTAACAACAGTAGAGCTACCAACCTGAACACTGACACCTATCAACTCCTTAAAATAGTTTTAAAGATTAAACTCTTTTCAATTATAAGGATATTGTATCCAAAAAAGCTTATTTCACTTTTCGACTGGAGGGTAAGGCGAACTCTATATCTCTTCTATCTACTAGACCTCTTCACTACGATTGTGACAGCCAACTTTGTCACTGTCGGGCTTGACCAGATAATCTCTAAAAAATTATGTAAAAGGTTTTTCAAAACTCAATATATAGTAAGAATCTTTAAAAATGTGATAAAAATCAAATTTTAGATAGTTTCTGAATGGTGTTTTTAATATGAATCTAAATTTAGAGTTTTTAAGACTCTTTTCTCTATTCAGAGTTGCGAAAAAATCGCATTGTAAAACCAGTTTAATTTTTCGACAAAAGAGAAGAAATGGATTATCAAAGAAGAGGGAAAAGAGAAAAATGAGGTCTGGGTGGTTGGGTGAATATGTTTGGGTTAATCTGTTACTGTCGGATTTTGCTTCTCTGTCATATTCGGACTTGATCCGAATATCTCTTTAGATTCCCGTATCAAGTACGAGAATGACAAAGT
>JAMJTX010000006.1 GCA_024281215.1 Candidatus Thiovulum karukerense
TCACCTTTAATAAGAGCTTTTGCAACCTCATCAGCTTTGATATAGTTATCAAGCTTCCTATCAGTTGGTCCAGAGATGATAAGAGGAGTTCTAGCCTCATCGATCAGGATAGAATCGACCTCATCAACAATAACAAAGTTATGATCTCGTTGAGCCATCTGATCTTTACTATACTTCATATTGTCTCGAAGATAGTCAAATCCAAACTCATTATTTGTTCCATAGGTGATGTCAGCTAGATACTGCTCCTGTTTAAGAATCTCATTCTCCATTCTCTCTGTAACAACACCAACTGAGTAGCCTAAAAACTCATAAAGAGGTCGGAGGTCTTCAGCATCTCTCTTTGCAAGATAGTCATTGACTGTAACAAGATGAACCCCTTTTCCACTCATCGCATTAAGTACAATAGGGAGAGTCGCTACAAGAGTCTTACCCTCACCCGTTTTCATCTCAGCAATTCGACCATCGTGGAGAACCATACCTCCAACCATTTGAACATCATAGTGTCTCATACCGAGAGTTCTTACACTCGCTTCTCGAGTGATTGCAAATGAGTCATTAAGGACATCATCAAGAGTTCTATCACCAGCCTCAACAGAGCTTTTAAGATCTTCAAAAGCCTTTTTCAGCTCATCATCACTTAGACCCTTATAATGTTCTTCAAGAGAGTTGATAATATCAACTCTTTTTCGATATGCCTTGACCTCTCGATCATTTCTAGTTCCAAATACCTTTCCAAAGATAAATTGAAAAAAGAGGACTATTTTGTTGAAAAATTCCATAAAATCCCTTAAAACTTATTTTTATATCCACAATTGAGTAGAAGTTTTCCTATTAACATAACAGGAACTTTCAGTTGAGCATAATTGTAACAAGAAATCTGGTTAAGAGACCATATTTTACACTCTTGAATAATTATTTAGAGGAGTTTATTCAACTCATTAAAAGGTGAATTTTCTGATAATGAGACAATTTTTAATAAAGGGCTTTATTATGCTTTCAATTATTGTGACAACTCTGTTTTTAACTCTAATAATAAATATATTCTTGAAGCGGATAGGTCTCCCTCCAATTATAGGTTATATATTTACGGGAACAGTCATTACATATCTCTTTGGACTTCAAGAGAGTCATAACAACAAAGAGCTAAAAGAGATAGCTGAGTTTGGGGTTGTCTTTTTGATGTTTACAATTGGGCTTGAGATGTCTATTGAGAACTTAAAAAAGATACGATATGAGGTTTTTATTCTAGGAACTCTCCAGATTCTTTTAACATCAACAGTTGTCTTCTTAATATCCAAATATGGGTTTGGGATAGGTGGTAAAACATCTGTTGTCATCGCAATGGCAATGGCTCTATCATCAACAGCTATTGTCTTAAAAAGCTTAAATGAGAATGGGGATATATCAAAACGGTATGGAAGGAATGTACTAGGTATTCTGATTATGCAGGATATAGCCGTGATTCCAATTTTGCTTATTATCTGGTTTCTATCTACAAATGGTGGTGGTGAAACTGGTATTGTAGTTGCACAGATGATATTTGGAGCTATCATACTAGTTGGTCTTCTTTGGGTTATTGGTAAATATCTGCTCGAGCCTTTTCTATCCGCTATTGTTAAAACAAAGTCTGATGAGCTATTTATAACAGCGATTCTATTTCTTGCAATAGGTGCTTCTCACCTTGCTCACCTATTTGAGTTCTCATACTCACTTGGTGCTTTTATTGCTGGGATGTTAATTGCGGAGACAAAGTATAAACATCAAGTTGAGACAGACCTTATCCCTTTCAGAGATCTTCTTTTAGGAATATTCTTTGTTACGGTAGGTATGCAAATTAATCTAAGTGTAATGGTTGAAAATATATTTATTATATTGACTCTTATCCCTACTGTTTTTCTGCTTAAATTCTCAATTATTTTTGCAATTACCAGAATTAGAAGTACTCAAAGAGCTTCTTTGAAAACAGCTATATCTCTTGTACAGATAGGTGAATTCTCTCTTGCTGTTTTAGAGTTAAGTGGAACATCTGGATTGATTAACCCAGAGTACAGCCAAATCCTTATTGTTACAACTGTCATATCAATGATTATGACTCCTATGATATTAATGAATATATCTCTTTTTGCCGACAAGTTAACTCCTCACTCTGATGCTGACACAGAAGTTCCAGAAGATATTGATGAAAGAGTTGTTATTTTAGGGTATGGAGAGTTTGGTCAAAGAGTTGCCAGAGTTATGAGAGAGAGTGGAATGCCTTATGCCATTGTTGAAAATAATATTGATACTTACCATAAGGGGATTGAGAATGGTGAGCCAATTATATTTGGTAATGCCGGACAGAGCAATATCTTAAAATTAGTAATTAAGAATAGAGACCAAAAAGTTATTGTAGCTATCGATAACCCTAAAAAACTAAGACAGAGTTGTGAGGTTCTTCAAAAGTTTGTATCATCAGACCATATTATTGTTCGGGTTCATAGTGATAGGGAACGAGAGTTGGTCAGTGATTTAGAGATAGATTGGGTTATTGTTGAGAATGAGCTTGTAAGTCGAGAAGTGCTTGATATTATTCGTTAATCTATCATATATAATTTTGAAAAAATGGAGATATGAGCTTGTTTGAAAAACTAATAGCATTCTTTCTACATAATGAGAAGTTCAACTATGCTCTCTTTATATTTATTGTCACTTTGGGAGTTTTTTCATATATAAATCTTCCAAAAGAGAAGTTCCCTATTATGGAGCTTGATAGAATCATTGTCTCTGGTGGTTACTCAAAAACGAGTAATGAGCTTCTCGATAAAATAGCTGTTCGTGAGATTGAAGATGAGATGAAGTCAGTTGAGGGGATTGACCGTGTAACGACTGTTATCTCAAATGGCTCTTTTTCAATTGTTGCAGAACTGAATGAGGGGCAGAACAAGTCAAATATCGCTGACAAACTTCGAGATGCTGTTGATGTGGCTTCCCAAAACTTCCCATCAGATATGAATACCCCTGTGGTTAAGGTTGTTGAACGAGTCTCAGAAGTTATCAAAGTTGGTTTAACATCTCAGAACTTCTATACCGCTCTTGATAGTGTTGATAGGGTAAAAGATCAACTTCTCTCCATAGATGGAGTTGCAAATGTCTCAGTTAGTGGTGAGCGGGATAGAGTTGTTAATATCATTCTCGATAAAAAGCTTCTTGAACTATATGGATTATCTGTTTCAGATGTCTCATCTACTATCTCAAATCTATCATATATCTATCCACTTGGAAAAATTGAGGATAGAAAATATAGCCTATTTATTTCAACAGAGAGTGGAAAAGATGATATTGAGAAGTTTCAAAAAACTATTTTAAGATTTGGAGATAGAGAGCTTCGATTACGAGATATAGCTAGAGTTGAAAAGGTGTTTGAAGATAGTTCTCGAATCTCATCTGTTAATGGAAAAGAGGCTATCAGCTTTGATATAAATAAATATGAGAGTGCAAATGCCCTTCTCGTTGCAAAAGATGTCAATAAATTTGTTGAGAAGTTTAATAACAGAAACGATGAACTTCAACTAATAGCATATCTTGATGACTCAATCTCAATTCGAGATCGTCTAAACTCTGTTGTATCCAATATTCTTGTTGGAGTTGTTTTTGTATTTATCTCAATTTTTCTATTAGTGAATCTAAAGATGGCTCTTGTTGTGACAATTGGAGTTCCAACAAGCTTCTTTATCGCTTTTCTATCATTTCAATATTTTGGATACTCGCTTAATCTGATCTCACTCTTGGCACTTCTTATCGCTCTTGGAGTTCTTGTCGATGATGCGATTATTGTATCTGAGAATATTCAGAGACACCTTGATAATGGTGAGCCAATAGACCGAGCAACAATGATAGGTACAAAAGAGGTTATTTCGCCTGTTACGATGGCTTCGCTTACAACCCTTTTTGCATTTACACCTCTTCTTTTTCTTTCGGGAACAACTGGGCTATTTATCAAAATGATACCTATCGGGGTTACAATTCTTGTTATCGCCTCATATATGGAGAGCTTCTTCTTTCTGCCTCTTCACTCAAAACATCTCTTACGAAGAGGTGATAAGGCAACAAGTTGGGAGGGTGTAAAAAACCTATATAGAAAAACTCTAAGCTTCCATATAAAGTATAAAAAGATATTTCTATTCTCATTTATTATTCTTCTGCCATTAGCTATCTTTCTCTCTGCAAAAGCTACAAAGTTTCAGTTCTTTCCACGAATTGATGCTCCGATTCTCTATATCTCAGGAAAAGTTGATGTCAGTAGTACAATTGAAGATACCAATAAGATAGCTACTGCAATTACAGAGAAGATTATGGAGAGAGGTGAAGAGCTGGGAGTTAAAAACATCTCAACAATTGCGGGTTATCGGCGAACGGCAGTTGGGGAGCGAGAGAATGGAGATAATCTATTCTATCTCTATCTTGAACTATATGAACAAGTTCCTCAAAATGTTGTAGAGGAGTATATAACTCCATACTTCTCTTTTGATTATGATGGTTCTGTAAAGATACGAGAGAAAGGTAATCGAGAGGTTTTAAACACTCTGAATGATGAACTTCAACCTTTAGCAGAAGAGTTAAAGATAGAGGAGCTATCTGTCTATCAGAAACGGATAGGGGTTAAAGTTGATGTTGAAGTAGGAGTTGTTGCTGAAACAACTAGTGAGATGTTTCGAGCTATTAACCTACTTGAGAGTGAAATATCTAAAATTGATGGAATCACCTCATCGTCAAACAATGCTTTTGAGGGTGTTGATGAAGTTATCTTAAAGATAAATAGTTATGGCGAGTCTCTTGGAGTTACCGAACGGACTCTTGCAAACACACTCTCAAATCTATATCTCTCAAATCGAAAAGCTACAACTATCGATGAACGAGAGCTTCTTGAAATAGTTATTGAGGGGAGTCAGAAAGATGAGTTTGAGTCTCTAAAAACCTTATCCCTGTCAGTTAATGGTCAGAGTGTTCTCTTAACTGATGTTGTCGATTTTGAGACAAAAAAGAGTCTTTACAGTATTGATAAACAGAACTTCAAACAGATGAAATCTATATATATTAATGTTGATACAAAAGTGATTACTGCTGATGAGGTGCTATCAAAACTTGAGCCAACATTTAACCAGCTAAAAGAGGGTGGAGTATCCTTTGAGTTTCTTGGAGAGAAAGAGAAGCGAGATCAGATGAAGAGTGATCTACTAAAAGCAACTGCTGTTGCTCTATCTCTTATCTTCTTATCGCTGGTATATACTTTCCGAAGTGTAAGATATACAATTATTATAATCTCTGTTATCCCATTCTCAATTCTTGGGGTCTTTATTGGACACTTTGTAATGGATCTCAACTTAACAATGCCAGGGATTATTGGAGCTTTTGGACTTGCAGGAGTTGTTATCAACGACTCAATAGTTATGCTCTCATTTCTACAAAGAGCCAATAATCCAGATGAGATACTAGAGCGAGCTTCTCAAAGATTCAGACCAATTATCCTTACATCTCTTACAACACTAATTGGTCTCTCAACTCTTATATTCTTTGTATCGGGACAGGGGCTGATTCTTCAACCTATTGCTATATCTCTTGGATTTGGTCTAGCTTGGGGAACGGTTCTAAATCTGATATATCTTCCTGTTCTATTTGCACTCTGGAAAAGGGGTTAGAAGTTGAAAAGTGTTGCTATGATTTTTTTCGCTACGGCTTTAGGCTTTGGGGTTGAGTTCTGTTCATCTCCAGCTTTTGAAGATGATTTTGATGGAACAGAGCTTAGTAATGCTTGGAAAACTTCAACAGAGGGGGTGGCAGATAGTGCTGCCTCTATATTTTCTCCCCTTAGTGTTGCTGTAACTGGTGGAAAACTTGCTCTATCTATTAGTCTTGTTGGAACAACTGACGATACTGGAAAGTTCTATCGTGCAACAAGTGGAGAGGTTGTATCTAATATTGAGTTTGGCTTTGGAATATATGAAGTTAGACTTCAAACAAGAGGTCATATGGCAGTTGGAGAAGCTTTCCGACTGCTATGGTATGAGGATGACTATTATGAAGATCGTCAATCTATTGCCCTTAACTTTTTTGAGCAGGGGTTTTATAGTGTCTATGAGATAGGTCCTGCGGATAATGACAAAAGTGAGGTGCGACACAATACTGATTTTAATGAGGCTTCTAACGATTTTGAGTTATTGAACGAACAGGCTCATACATTTAAGGTTGAATATACATCAGAAGGGCTTAGTTGGTATTATGATGGAGTGGAAGTTAGAAAAGAGGTGGCAACTCTAAAAGAGATTCCAACTCAACCTATGAGAGTTATCTTCTATAACTGGCTCGATGAGATGTTGCAATACAATGTCACATCAGCAGATATGCCAGTTGATACAACAATCACTAGCTTTAAATTTACACCAGTTGATGAGGGTGGAACTAGCTGTGACCCAATACCTATACCTACAACCACTACAAACTCAGATGGTACAACAACAGTAGATGGTGATACAACAGTGGTAATCACTGATGAAGATCTCAAAGCTCTTCAAAATACTATTACTCTTCTTCAGCCAAACAATATGCATTTAGTGGGATATACAGAAGCTATTACTAACTTATCTGTTTTTCAAGGGGCAAAGGTTGTTTGGATATACTCCAATGGAAGTTGGCAAGGCTATTCACCATACTCAAAAGTGAGAACTCTTTTAGAGGCAAATGATATTACTGTATTTGAAGAGATTCCTGCTTATAGTGGATTTTGGATTCAGAAGTAAGAAATTGATAAGCTTCAGCCACTAGTGAGCCAAACACCACTCCTCTATCATCTGGAACTCCTCACTCCAACTTAATACCTCATCACTTTTAATTGGTTTTGCTATCACATAACCTTGAGCAATATCACACCCTAAACTACTCAATACAACTCCATGCTCAATAGTTTCAACACCCTCTGCCACAACTCGACAGTTAAATGCTTTTGCCAAGCCAATTGCTGCTTCAACAATTGATAGAGTAGCTTTATCACTCAACATATCAAATATAAAACTTTTATCAATTTTTAGGACATCAACAGGTAGATCTTTTAGGTAACTCAATGTTGAATAGCCTGTTCCAAAATCATCAAGCGAGACTTTAAACCCTATTCTTTGAAACATCTCTATCATCTTTTTAGCTTGTGCGGGATTATCTAATGCATTTGTCTCAAGAATTTCTATCTCAATATTTTGAGGCTTAATATTTGGATTTAGAGTTAAAAGGTTTGATAAAAACTCTAAAATTCCCTTGCTGTTGAACTCATGAGCCGTCATATTGATACTTACATTTGTATAGAATCCACTCTTCTGCCAAATGGTTAATTGTTTAAAAACAGCCTTAAACACCCATTTGCCCAGTTCAATAATAAGCTCTCTCTCGAGTGAGATCTCAGGTAGAAAACTGTCTGGAAAGATTAAACCTTTCTCAGGGTGGTTCCATCGTAAGAGAGCTTCAAAGCCTACAACTTGCGAACTCTTAATCTCTACTTTTGGCTGATAATATAGCTCTAGCTGATCCTCTGCGATTGCTTTAGATAGTTTTCTTACACACTCTCTTCTTGAAGCGAGAAGTTGATTCTCCTCTAAATTAAAGAATTGATATTGGCTCTTTCCGAGAGACTTTGCATCATACATAGCTTGGTCTGCTTGACGAAGCAGGGCATCTGAACCTATATCTTTATCTTGAGGGTAGAATGTAACACCTATACTTGCTGATACAGATAGCTGATGCTCCCCTTTCTCATCTCGATATGGAACAACCTCTTCAACTGTTTTCAAAAATCTATCGAGAAGTGAGATAACATCACTCTGCCTCTTGAGATCGGAAACTGCTATAACAAACTCATCACCACCAAGCCTAGCAATAATATCCTCTTCTCGGAATACTTTTTTCATTCGTTCAGCTTCTATAACTAAGACATGGTCACCAGCTTTATGACCGTAAGTGTCATTAACCTCTTTGAAACCATCAAGATCAATATATAGAATGGCTAGATACTCTCTATGCCGTTTAGTTCTTGCCATTACTGTTAAGATTGTCTCATTAAACAGAAAACGATTTGGGAGATCTGTTAAGCTATCGTGTTTAGCACTATGCTCTATCTTCTTCTCATAATTGACTCTCTCTGTAACATCTGTATTAAAGCCAATAAATCGAAGAGGAGTACCACTCTCATCAAACAGAGCTTTACCTCGTCCAGTAATCCACTTCCACTCTCCAGATTTACTTTTCATTCTAAAGGTACTCTCATAATTGCTTTTCCCTTGAGAGTCAAAGTACTCTTTAACCTTTTTAAAAGCTATATCTTTATCTTTTGGGTGAAGAAGATCACTCCAAGCCTCCACAGTATTAGGTAGCTCACCAATTTCATAACCTAACATAGTCTCAAATCTATCAGATTTAAATAGGTTATTACTTCTTAAATCCCAATCCCATAAACCATCTTCTGTTCCATCAATTGCTAATTGAAATCTACTCTTTTCATTCTCTAGAATTTGATGTTGAAGTTGCAACTCTTTACGAGAGTTCTTAATTGTATGGAGCATATAATTTATAGTCTCAACTAGATTCTCAAGTTCGCTTGGGGCTTTCTCAAGATAGATCTTATTGATAGGTATCCCCTCGGAGTCAGTATGCTCTATAACTCGGTTAATTTTAGAGATGGGTTGAATAATGTATCTTCGTAATACTAGAAAGGTTGAGACAAAAAGAACTAACATTAAGAGAAGATAGTTTGTCAGATTGCTCTTAATCATATTATAGAGCCTATTTTCTAAATAGTGCTTTGAGATATAGATAGATATCTCTCC
>JAMJTX010000007.1 GCA_024281215.1 Candidatus Thiovulum karukerense
AGCTTTCAAAAAAAGAGAAAAATTAAAAAAACTCTTTATTCTCTTCTTCTCTCTTTCTTTTCTCCTTTAAAGGGTCGGAAGCTTCCAATTGGTGGGGGTTTGAAAAATTAGAGATTCAATTTTTGATAATCTTTAAAATCTATATTGTTGATTAATTTTAATCTCTGATTTCTAAATAGAACTTTCTGATTCTCTAAATTTAAGATAAACGAATCAAAAATGTTTATAAGGGTGTTCCAAGCAAAGATGACTTTGATATATTTAAACAGAATGGAAGCAGAGTAGTGGCAAGAGTCAAAGTTCAACACCAACTCTTACCAAGTATCCAAACAGAGTCCCAATTATTTCGATGGTTTAAGCTACGAACCATTCTATATCTTTCACTATACATCAGGTAGAATTCTACTAACGACAAAATACTAAAAGGAGTTAGAATAGTGCCGGATTTTAGTCAGCCAGTAGAACTAATATTTATTTTTCAAACTATTGGAGTAGTTTTAGCCCTCTCGTTTGTAGGAGTTGGTTTAGTTAAAGTGAGAAAAAGATAGCTTTATGAATCGAATAGAGAACTCATTTTCTCGTTCAGCAGAGAGTTATATTGAGAATAACTATATTCAGAAGAGTGTTGCTAAAGAGTTAATATCAAAAATTGATGGATCTCCAAAAAGAGTAGTTGATATTGGTTCTGGTAGTGGAGTTGTATATAGCTATATAGATTGGCAAGTTGATAAGTTCTTAGCCATTGACTTTTCAGAAAAGATGTTGGAATTGCACCCATCAACTCCACAAATAGAGAAATTATTAACTAATTTTGATAAAACTGAGATGTGGCATAGAATAGAAAAAGATCAATTTGATCTATTGATATCAAGCTCATCTCTTCAGTGGAGTCGTGATTTAGAGAAGATATTTTCTCAACTCAACCGATTAAATGTCCCACAATATATATCTATATTTACAAGTAAGACTTTTCAGGAGTTACATAACGACTTGCAAATTAGCTCACCAATCTACTCTATGGAGGAGATCGAGAGAGTAGCAACTGGTTATCATAGAGAGAAGCTAGATTATCAATTAAACTTCTCTTCACGAAGAGAGGCACTAAAATATATTCGTCAAAGTGGTGTTTCTGGTGGTTCTGATATAGTTAGCCAAAAGATATTAAAAGAGTTTTTAAGAGGTAGTGGAAGTTACTCTCTATCTTTAGAGATAGTTCTACTATGGAAAAATTGATAAGAGAAGAGGAATAGATGGATAGCATTATTAAAAAAGTAGAAAATAGAGAGGAGCTGACTCTCCAAGAAGGTGAAAAGTTATATGAGCTAGATATATTTACATTGGGAAAATTGGCGGACTCTATTAGAAGAGAGTTGCACGGAGATAAGTCCTATTTTAATATCAATAGACATATAAACCCTACTAATATTTGTAAAGATATCTGCAAATTTTGTGCATATAGTTCCAATCGAAAAAATCCAAATCCATATACGATGAGCCATGATGAGATTTTAGAGATTGTTGAGAAGAGTTCAAATCGAGGTGCAAAAGAGATTCATATCGTATCAGCACACAATGACAGAGTTGGTTTAAACTGGTATCTTGATATTTTCCAGAAAATAAAAGATAAATTTCCTGATATCCATATCAAAGCGCTTACTGCTGCTGAGATACACTTTTTGTCAGAGGAGTATAATCTATCTTATGATGAGGTTATCGATATGATGATAGAGAGTGGCGTTGATTCAATGCCTGGTGGTGGTGCTGAGATTTTTGATGAGAGAGTGCGAGAGTATATATGTAAAGGTAAAGTATCTTCAGCTGGTTGGTTAGAGATTCATAAACTTTGGCATCAACGGGGCAGAAAATCTAATGCAACTATGCTCTTTGGACATATTGAGAGTCGTCGAGATAGAATCGATCATATGATTAGACTTCGGGATCTTCAAAAAGAGAGTGGAGGCTTTAATGCTTTTATTCCTCTTGTCTATCAGAGAGAGAATAACTATCTAAATGTGAAAGATATTATAACTGGTCAAGAGATATTAAAGACAATGGCAATTAGTCGGATTATGCTTCATAATATTCCAAATATAAAAGCATATTGGGTTACATCAACAGTTAATCTAGCTCTGGTCGCTCAAGAGTTTGGGGCAAATGACTTAGATGGAACAATAGAGAGAGAGAGTATTAACTCTTCAGCTGGAGCAGATAGCCACAACGGTATAGACCTCATCAAATTTGTTGAGCTAATTCAAAACAGTGGATTCAGACCAGTTGAAAGAGATTCGCTCTATAATGAGTTAAAAGAGTATTAGCAGGAGGTTCTTGTGAAAGATTTTTTAGAGTTAAAATTAATCCTTGATGAGTGGTTAAATACTTCTCAAGAGGAGTATAGCGAACTCCACCCAAGTGAGATAGCAACAGTTTTAAAACATATCTATCAAGATGATAAAGAGCTGTTCTTAGACTATATCAAGAGAATTGAGAACCGCTTTATCGGTGAGATTCTTCTTGAACTTCCTGAGAAGTTAAAGATAGAGGCTATCGACTACCTCTCACCAAAAGATCTATCAGAAGCTACAAATAGCCTTGAATCTGATGATGCTACTGACCTTGTTCAAGATATTGAGGGACGAAGTGAAGAGAAAGTTGAAGAGGTCTTATCACTTCTTGATAAAGATGATCAAGAGGAGATTAGCAGACTCTTAAAATATGACGATAGCCAAGCCGGTGCTTGGATGCAGACAGAGTTCTTCTATGCATTCGCTGATGATACAGTATCCGATGCTGTTGAGAGGCTGAAAGAGCTTAAATCAATCGGCGAACTTCAAGAGGTGTATCAACTATTTATTGTTAATAACAACTTTGAGATTCTTGGCTCAATGAGAATTGACAACCTTTTAACATACAATCTATATGAGAAGTTTAGTGATATTCTATATGAGATAGATCATAAAGATCTAAAAGTTTGTGCTAATGATGATATAAAGACTGTCAGCCGAATGTTTGAGGAGTATAACCTCCAAGTTATACCTGTTGTTGATAGCAATAATCAGATTATTGGTCGAATTACATCTGATGATGCCTACGATATGATCTCCGAGATTGCAACTGAGCAGGTCTATAATATGGCTGGGGTTGATGATGAGGTTGAAGAGGATAATGACCTTAAAGAGATTATTAAAACTCGTGCATATTGGCTCTTCTTAAATCTATTAACAGCAGTTTTAGCATCAATGGTGATAGGAGTGTTTGATACCACTCTTCAAGCTCTAATCCCGTTAGCTATTCTTATGCCTATTGTCGCTTCAATGGGTGGAAATGCTGGAACTCAAACTCTAACTGTTGTTGTACGACAACTTGCCCTTGGTGAGATTGATACAGGAGACGGACGAAGTGCTATTAAACGGGAAGTTATTATCTCTATTGTAAATGGCTTTCTATTTGCAACTGCAATCTCGATAATTACCTTTTTCTGGTTTGGAGATGTGATGCTTGGTGTTGTGATAGCGATAGCGATGGTAGTTAATCTTTTTGTTGCAGGTTTTTTCGGTTCAGTGATTCCGTTATCTCTTAGAAAGTTTGGAATTGATCCAGCCATTGGGAGTACAGTTCTCTTGACAACCGCAACAGATATATTTGGATTTTTTGTCTTTTTAGGTTTGGCCAAAGTTATACTACTTTAGACAAAATTCACATTTGATAAACTTTCAAGAGCAAAATAAGAAGAGGATATAGAAGAGAATGGTGTTAGATGTTTTAACATATCCAGATAAAAAGTTAAAAATGAAGTCAAAAGAGGTAGAGAGTTTCGATGAGAAACTCCACTCACTACTAGATGATATGAACGATACAATGGTTGATAAGAATGGTATCGGTCTCGCAGCGGTTCAAATAGGGGTATTGAAACGACTCTTTATTATCAATATACCAGATGAGAAGGGTGACCAATATCCAGAGAACCTAATAGAGGTAATCAATCCAAGAATCATCGAGAGTAGAGGTGAGACAACATATGAAGAGGGTTGTTTAAGTCTGCCACAATATTATGAAGATGTAAAGAGAGCTGATGAGATAGTTGTTGAGTATATGGATAGAGATGGAAATCTCCATAAAACAGAACTGCATGGTCTTGGTGCAATAGCTTTTCAGCACGAACTTGATCACCTTAACGGCAAACTATTTTTTGAGAGAATTAGCTACCTGAAGAGAAAAAAGTTTGAAAAAGATTGGAAAAAGAGAAAGTAGTCTTTAAAGAACATAATGTGAATGGCACTCGATTTATAACTTTTATATTTATTGCATTCTCGCTAATACTCTCTTTTTCGATTGTTGCAATAGAGGAGATATTCTTTGAGCATAGTGCTGAGCAAGTAGCTCTTCAAAATGCAACAAAGAAGACAAGAGAGAGGGAGAGAGTTCTACAAGCATTCTTAGATCACTCAAAAGATAACTTAATATCTATTCGTAACTCTCTCTTCTTTAACCGTTTTATAGAGGACGGCTCTAATGCGGAGCTTCTTCAGGATCTATTTTTAGTATATGCAAAATCTCATACAGATTTTATGCAGTTACGATATATAGATAGAGATGGACAAGAAGTAGTTAGAGTTGATAGAGACTCTAGTGGAATTGTTAAAGCTATCAGAGATAGAAATCTTCAGGATAAATCAAATCGTTACTATTTCAAAGAGTCAAAAGAGAAAGAGCTTGAAAAGGTTTGGTTCTCCGCTATCGATCTAAATATAGAGGGTGGTAAAATTGAAGAGCCATATAAACCGACATTTAGATCTGTTCTACCTATAAAATACAATGGTCAGTTTCACGGTATTTTAATTATCAACTATCTTATGGAAAACTTCATTACAAAACTTACAAATGCTCCTCTCTACGATATGATACTTTTTGACAATAGGGGTTATACAGTATTTCACTATGACCATAAAAATGAGAGACATAGTAAGTGTTGGGGTAACTCCCTAAATCATAAATATAATATTAAAGATGACTATCCAGAAGCTACACAGGATATATTAAATAGTAATATCTTAAAAACTGACCATTTTATATCAAGAAAATTAGATGTTGAAGTTTATGGTGGTCTCCATCTTCTTTTAAAACTAAAAGAGTCCTACCTCATCGAACAGAGGACTAGAACACATGAGCAATATACAACTGTCGCGATCGTTGTCTTTATTCTATCAATTCTTTTAACCTATCTCATTGTTAAGCTATTTAGCCGAACCCTCTTAAACTTAGATAGAGTTCAAGCTCTTAATAGTCAGCTCAAATCTCTCCAGTTAAAAAATAGTCTAGCTCTCCAAGCTTCACATATTGGTATCTGGGAGTGGGAGTATAAGAGTGACACCCTACTTTGGGACGAGAATATGTATCAGATATATAATATCCCATACTCGAATCAACCTCAATCATTTGATTTGTGGAGAGAGTTAATTTCAGAACAAGATGTTCAGCAAGTTGAAAAGGCTCTATTAGATGCAGTTAATAGCAGAGATGAATCAACGATATCTTTTTGGGCAACAACTCAAGATGGTGAAAAGATATATATCAGAGCCTACGGGGTTAGTGAGTTTGATGAGAGTGGTGAGCCTATTAGAATGGTTGGAACAAATCAAGATATTACTGATGAGTATCTTGCAGAGAAGAAATTTAAAGATATGTTGGCATATGCTTCTGATGGCATTCATATTCTTGATACAGATGGAAATCTTATATATTTTAGCCACTCATTTGCTAATAATTTAGGCTACACACTTGATGAGATGAAAGGGCTAACCCTATTTGACTGGGATCTCCTCTTTTCAAAAGAGAGAGCGGTGGAGTTTATGCAGGGGCTAATGAGTGATCAAAAGGTATTTGAGACTAAACATCGTAAAAAAGATGGTTCGATAATAGATGTTCAGATTAATGCAAAAGCGATAACTATCGATGGACAAGCTTATCTATATGCATCTCAGAGAGATATAACTCGTGAGAAAGAGCTTCTTTTGGAGAGTCAAAAGAATGAGAAACGACTTCAGATGATTATAGAGCTAAATCGAGATTATGGGCATCTCTCAAAAAATGAGTTAGCAACTAGAGGACTTGATATCGCTGTTGAGATTACTGATAGTAAAATTGGGTATCTCCATAAAGTTAATGATGACCAAAACCATATCACACTGATGAGTTGGAACAGAGAGGCTCTTCAACACTGCACAGCAGGTTATGATGATCACTACCCTATTCAACAAGCTGGAATATGGGCAGACTCGGCAAGAGAGAAGAGAACGGTTATCCATAACGACTATGCAACAGAGCTAAGAAAGAAAGGTTTGCCAGAGGGTCATTTTCCTGTTATTAGACATATGAGTTCTCCTGTTGTTGATGGAGACAAAGTACGAATGATTGTGGGAGTTGGCAATAAAGAGGAGAACTATACAGAGTTAGATGAAAAGCTATTACGAGCAACGGCTGAAGATATTGAGAAGTTTATCTCAAGAAAAGAGGCTGAAGAGTTAGTTAAAGAGCAGAGAGATGAACTAGAGACTATATTTAATACAGCTCTTGAGGGAATAGCCCTTATAGATTTAGATATGAAGTTTATCCGTGTTAATCAGAAGTGTAGTGAGATTCTTGGTTATTCAGCTGATGAGTTAAGAGAGATGACATCTCTTCAACTTACCCAAGAGAGATATAGAGAGAAGTTTGTAGAAGTACTAAAGATAGTAGAGGAGAGAGGTTGTTATGAAAATCTTGAGAGAGAGTGTATTCGCAAAGATGGAGAGGTACGGAGATTAAGATCATCTCTCTCTTTAATGCCAAATCGCAGGGAGATTCTTGTTACCGCTACTGACTATACTGATCTATATAATGCTCTTGAGACAATCAAAGAGCAGTCATATATTGATGAACTGACGAAACTTCACAATAGAAAAGCCTATAATGAAAGAGTAATTGAGCTTTGGGAACAGTACAAAAGATATAAGATAACTTTCTCTCTTGTGATTTTTGATATCGATCACTTTAAATCAATTAATGATACCTATGGTCACCAAGTTGGTGATGAGGTTCTTAAAAGATTGGGGGAAGTTCTTCTTTCAGTTGTGAGAAAGAATGATTATATCTTTAGAGTTGGTGGAGAGGAGTTTGCAATTCTATTAACCAATACCGGTGGCGGAAATGACTCAATTTTTGCAGATAAGATTCGTAATGATATAAGAACGATGGTAGATCTAATTGAGGATAGAGAGGTAACTGTTAGTATGGGAGTAACAGAGATTCGCCCAGATGATAATATTGATACAATCTATAAAAGAGCTGATGACTATCTATATAGTGCAAAAAGTGGTGGTCGGAATAGAGTAGTTGCAGATGGGGATAAGAGTCTCTCTTAGCCGTTACTCTCTTCTTGACCTATAATCGGTTTTGGCTTATCATACCATTTAAAATGAAGATATTTAATAGAGAGAAGAGATGTTTAACAGATATAGAAGATTAAGAGTAAATAGTAGGCTGAGAAGTTTAGTTCAAGAGAATCATCTTCGAGTTGATGATTTTATCTATCCCCTATTTATAAAGTTTGGTGAGGGTGTTCGAGTAGAGATTGAGAGTATGCCAGATGTCTATCAACTCTCAATCGATGAGGCGATTAAAGAGTGTGGAACTCTAAAAGAGCTAGGAATCTACTCAATTATTCTTTTTGGAATTCCAGAGACAAAAGATAGTGTTGGAAGTGATGCTCTTTGTGATAGTGGAATTATCGCTAGAGCTATTCGTGAGATTAAAAAAGTCCATCCAGATATGTTTGTTGTAACAGATCTATGTTTCTGTGAATATACGGACCACGGACACTGTGGAATTCTTGACCACACATCAACAGTAGATAATGATGCAACTCTTGAGATTTCAGCTCAACAGGTCTTAGTTCATGCAAAAGCTGGAGCAGATATGATTGCTCCGTCGGGAATGATGGACGGAATTATTGAGACTCTCAGAACAACCCTTGATAAAAATGGATACTACGATCTGCCGATTATGAGTTACTCAACAAAGTTTGCAAGTGGATACTATGGACCTTTCCGAGATGTAGCAGAATCAACTCCATCTTTTGGAGACCGAAGAAGCTATCAGATGAATCCTGCAAATGGACGAGAGGCACTTCTAGAGTCTCTTGAAGATGATAGACAGGGTGCAGATATTTTGATGGTTAAACCTGTTCTTGCATATCTTGATGTTGTTCGAGACATTAAAGAGAATACAAAAAAACCTCTTGCTGTCTATAATGTAAGTGGTGAATACTCAATGCTAAAATTTGCAGGTAGAAGCGGATTAATCGATTATGAGAGAACTCTAATTGAGACAATGATAAGTTTTAAACGAGCTGGAGCAGATATTATTATCTCATACCATGCCAAAGAAGTTGCTCAACTTATTAAAGAGGGTAAGATATAATGGTTAGAGGTGGTGTTGGTGGTGCAAATACACAAACAGGATTATCATTTGAGGGTAGAGTAGAATTACAAAACATGTTCAATCATTACTCCAACTTTAGCATAAAGCAAAATCCAAACTTTGGAGTAGATATATATTATTATAACGACTATATTGGTTTACTACTAAAAAAACATGACCTATACAAATTTTTATCAAGTAAAGGTGTGGATTGGAACAAAGTTCTCTCAAAGCAATTATTACCAGACAACTTGATTATTACAAATAACCTTATTACAGTTATTGAGGTCAAGTATCAAGAAGTTTCTGGTTCTGTTGATGAAAAGC
>JAMJTX010000008.1 GCA_024281215.1 Candidatus Thiovulum karukerense
ACACCATTTGACCTTCTTGAGCATGAAGCTGAAGTTGTATCTGGTTATGCAACAGAGTATTCTGGTATGAGATGGGGATTATTCTTTATTGGTGAGTATGTCAATATGTATATTGTCTCTTTCCTTACAGTTCTTATCTTCTTCGGTGGATTTGGTGAAGGAACTCTAATTGATGGTATCTGCTATCTAGTTAAAGTATTCTTCTTTATCTTCCTATTCCTATGGACAAGAGCTGCTTGGCCTCACCTAAGACCAGACCAATTAATGTGGCTAACTTGGAAAGTGCTAATGCCTCTAGCAGTAGTAAATGTAGTTATTACTGGCTTAGTGGTAATGATGTAAGGAGATAGTATGAGTTTAGAAGCTTTTAAAAATAGAAATGTAGGCTCACAAAACTATGTTCCTGTTGAGATAGATGACTATCCAACTGATGGTTGGGATAAGTTTAAACAGGTCGTAAAGAGAAGCTTAAGTAAAGAGCTTTTTGTGGGACTTTGGGTCGTTTTCAGAGAGATGGTGAAGTTTAAGATTCACACAGTTCAATATCCAGAAGAGGTTCTTCCTCTTCCTCCAAGGTATAGAGCTGTTCATAAACTTCTCAGACTTCTTGAGAGTGGAAATGAGAGATGTATCGGCTGTGGTCTCTGTGAGAAAATCTGTGTTGCAGACTGTATCAGAATGGAGACTAAAGTTGATGAGAATAGCCGAAAAGAGGTTACAGAGTACTCTATTAACTTAGGTAGATGTATCTTCTGCGGTTACTGTGCAGAGGTTTGTCCAGAACTCGCTATTGTTCATGGTTCAAGATATGAGAATGTTAGTGAGCAGAGAGCTCATTTCGTTATCAAAGACGATATGCTAACTCCTATCGATTTCCTAAAACAGCAGAATGAGTTTGATGGATTTGGAGCAGTCTCTCCAAATGCTGATGAGTTGGTGAAGAAAACACCATTAGCTTACTAAGAGGATAGAAAGATATGATTGAATTAATCGCTTTTTACACATTCGCATTTTTAACTATCGCCTCTTTTATGGTGGTTGTTACATCAAAAAATGCTCTATACTCCATGTCAGCTTTAGCTTCGGGAATGATTCTGATTTCAGGTCTATTCTTCCTGCTAAATGCTGATTTCCTTGGAGTTGTTCAGCTTATCGTATATACAGGTGCAGTTATTGCCCTCTATGCTTTTGCGATGATCTTCTTTGATACCACAAAAGATATTAAAGAGAGCAAGTCAAGTAAGATGATCTTCTTACTTTCGGCTTTTAGCTCAATTCTTCTTGTGCTGATTATGACAATGCCAATGGCATCTGGTGAGGTTTCGGCTCTCTATCCAGTTCATCAAGGTGTTGGAAATGCTCAAGATGTAGGTATGGTTCTCTTTACAAAATATCTAATTCCATTTGAGGTTGCTGCGGTTATGTTACTTGTAGCTATGATTGGTGGAATTATTATGGCTGGTAAAAAGATGGATGCCAACATAAATGAGATGAAGGAGGAGCTAGAAAAATGATAGCTATGGAACACTATATCATTCTATCTACTCTACTATTTGCAATAGGTATGTATGGTGTAATTATCAGAAAGAATCTCCTTATGCTATTTTTTGCTACGGAGATTATGTTAAATGCGGTCAATGTTGCATTGGCTGCTATCTCAAACTACTATGGTGATTTAACTGGTCAGATGTTTGCTTTCTTTATTGTTGCAATCGCTGCTAGTGAAGTTGCTATCGGTTTAGGTCTTCTTATTATCTGGTTCAAAAGACACGGTAGTATCGATCTTGACACACTGAAGTCTATGAAAGGTTAAGCAAATATGGAAACACTTTTATATGTAGCTCTATTTGCTCCACTGGTAGGTTCACTATTTGCAGGAATTTACGGGGCAAGTCCTAAAACTCTGCTTACGGGTATTGTTACATCGGCTCTAATTTTCACATCATTTGTAGCATCGCTACTTCTATTCTTACACCTTTACAGTGGTGGTGAGAGAGTTCATGTTGAGATGATGGATTGGATTATGGCTGGTGATCTAAATGTACCATTTGGATTTGTTGTAGATCAGGTATCTGTAACGATGATGTTAGTCGTAACACTTGTATCAACTGTTGTTCATATCTACTCAATGGGTTATATGGAGAAAGATAAAGGTTTCAATAGATTCTTCTCATATCTTTCAGCATTCGTATTCTCAATGATGGTTCTAGTTATGAGTGATAACTTCCTTGGTCTATTTATTGGATGGGAAGGTGTTGGTCTCTGTTCATGGTTACTAATCGGATTCTGGTACCACAAAGAGAGTGCAACTTGGGCGGCAAACGAAGCATTTATTATGAACAGAATTGCTGACCTTGGTATGCTTATCGGTATCTTCCTAATCTACTGGAACATCGGTTCACTTCAGTATGATGTTGTATTTGCTAACATCTCTAACTTAGATATTACTATTGTTACTTGGATTGGAATCTTCCTATTTATCGGTGCAATGGGTAAATCAGCTCAGTTCCCACTTCACACTTGGCTTGCAGATGCGATGGAGGGTCCAACTCCTGTTTCTGCTCTAATCCATGCTGCGACAATGGTTACTGCTGGGGTATATCTAGTTATTAGAGCAAATGAACTATTCTTCCTAATTCCTGATGTTGGTTACTTTATCGCTTCTCTTGGTGCATTTGTAGCTATGTTTGCTGCAACTATGGCTCTTGTTAATAGAGACATCAAGAGAGTTATCGCTTACTCAACTCTTTCACAGTTAGGTTATATGTTTGTTGCTGCTGGTCTTGGTGCATACTGGATCGCTCTTTTCCACCTTGTAACTCATGCATTCTTTAAAGCTCTTCTATTCCTTGGTGCTGGTAATGTTATGCATGCAATGGACGACGAACTTAATATTATGAAGATGGGTGGTATGAGAAAGGTTATGTTAGGAACTGCTGTTCTTATGTTAATCGCATCTGTTGCCCTTGCTGGTATCTATCCATTTGCTGGATTCTTCTCAAAAGATAAAATCTTAGAAGTTGCATTTGATGGTCACCACTATATTCTATGGGGAACTCTCTGGATTACTGCTGGTTTAACTGCATTCTACTCATTTAGAGTTGTTATGCTTGTATTCTTCGGTTCTGAGAGATATAAAGATTTCGGTTTCCACCCACACGAAGCTCACAGCTATATGTTATGGGCAATGGCTCCATTAGCAGTTCTTGCTATTGTCGCGGGTCTGTTTGAACACCAATTCTTTGATTTTGTTCATATGGTATTACCTCACTATGAGTTCTCTGAGCATACTCACCATATGGTTGGTCAGCTGATTATCGTTACAACAGCTATTGCTGTAACAGGTATCGCTATCGCCGTGTTCTCAAATATGTTCCGAGAGGGTCTATTTAGTAGTGCATTTAGAAACAACTTCTTATATAAGCTATTTGATAACCAATACTATATTCCAAAAATTTATGATGAGGTCTTCTCTAAGCCTTATAAAGAGCTTTCTGAAGTGTTCTGGAAACAAATTGATATGAAGATTGTTGATGCAACTGTTGATGGTATTGCAAATACTCTCTATGCAACAGGTGAAGAGACAAGAGGAATGCAGAGTGGGAATCTATCTTATATGTTGAGATGGATGGTAGCAGGACTTCTAGTTCTACTAGTATCAGCAGTCGCTTACACTTACTCTGATGTTTTACTAACTCTATTACAAGGAGTGGCTAAATAATGGATTATATTTTATCTGTTTTAATTTTCTTCCCAGCCCTTGCTGGGCTTTTAGGTTTTCTAATTGACCGAAAGGCTGTTAGATCCTATGTTACAACAGTAGCTACGATAGAGTTTATTCTATCTCTCTACTTATGGATTCAGTTCGATAACAATCAACTCGGTATGCAGTTTATGGAACAAGCTTCTCTTATTCCTGCATTTGGTATTCAGTATCTATTGGGTGTTGATGGTATCTCTCTATTTATTGTTGTTCTCTCAACTTTTATTACTCTAATCGGTATTATCAGTCTTCCAGAGGATACAAAAGATCTTAAAGAGATGTTACTAACTCTCCTATTCTTAGAGATGACTATGGTTGGGGTCTTCGTGACACTTGATGCTATTCTATTCTATCTATTCTGGGAGCTTTCTCTTGTTCCAATGTTATATATCATTGGTGCTTGGGGTGGTCCAAAGAGAGTATATGCATCGGTTAAGTTCTTCCTCTATACATTTGCTGGTTCTCTAATTATGCTTGTTGGTATGCTTGTTATGGCTTACCTATATTTCCAAGCTACTGGAGTATGGAGTTTCTCTCTTCTTGAGTGGTATAGACTTCAACTACCGTTTGATTATCAACTCTGGTTATTTGGTGCATTTTTCCTTGGTTTTGCAATCAAAGTTCCAATGTTCCCATTCCATACTTGGTTACCGTATGCTCACGGTCAAGCTCCAACAGTAGGTTCTGTAATTCTTGCTGCTGTTCTTCTTAAAATGGGAAGTTACGGTTTTGTAAGATATAGTCTTCCTCTATATCCAGATGCATCTGTATATTTCATTGTGCCGATAGCTATTCTCTCAATTATTATGGTTATCTATACGGCAATGGTTGCTTATGCACAGAAAGATATTAAACAGCTAGTCGCTTACAGTTCAATTTCACATATGGGTGTAGTTGTTCTTGGAACATTCGCTCTTAATCCAGAAGGTATTACAGGTTCAATCTTCCTTATGATCTCTCACGGTATTGTTTCGGGGGCACTGTTCTTACTTGTTGGTGTTATCTACGATAGAAGACATACTAAGATGATGGACGAGTTCGGTGGTTTAGCTTCAGTTATGCCAAGATATGCTCTTATCTTCGGAATTATGATGATGGCTTCTGTTGGATTACCTCTTACAATTGGATTCGTAGGTGAGTTCTTAAGTCTTGTAGGTTTCTATAAAGTCTCTCATATCTTAACAATTCTTGCAGGAACTGCTGTTGTTGTTGGTGCTATCTATATGCTATCAGCTTACAAAAAAGCATTCTTTGGAACTGTTACAAAAGATGAGAATAAAAAACTTCTTGACCTTAACGGACGAGAGTATGCAACTCTAGTTCCATTGACTCTTCTTGTAATCTTCTTAGGTGTATATCCAAAACCTGTTTTAGAGCCTGTTGATAACTCTGTTAAAGCGATTGTATCTCTTATGCATCAGAAAGCTATAACAGATGAGGCTAAAGAAGTTATTCCTGAAATCAACTTCAATGAGGAGGCGAGATAATGTTAGAAGCAGTAAATATCTCTTTTGAGTCGCTAAATATGGCGACTCTAATCCCTATGCTTGTTGCAATAGCTGGGGGATTGGTTATTCTTGTAATAGATCTACTTAAGAGTGATTTAGATAAATCTCTCTATGTAACACTATCTATCCTTTTCCTATTAATGGATTTAGGTGCAACAGTTGGGCTTGATATAAATCAGAGAGGCTTCTTTGATGTTATGTTTATTGATGGTATAGCAATTCTTTCACAGATTGTTATTATTGTAGCTTCAACTCTATTTATTCCGTTGGCTTTCGCTTCACAGAAGTTCCACGAATATAAGTACCCAGAGTTCTTCGCTCTATTCCTATTTATGACTGCTGGATTCCAGTTTATGGTAGCGAGTGATAACCTGATTCTTATCTTTGTTGGTCTTGAGACAGCGAGTCTTTCACTCTATACTCTGATGGTTCTTCATAATAAAGATAAATCTTTTGAAGCGGCAATCAAGTACTTTACAATGGGTGCAATGGCTGCTGGTTTCTATGCTTTCTCTTCTATGATCTTCTACGGTCTTACAGGGAGTGTTGAACTTTATAAAATCTTTGAAGTTCTTCAAGCGAGAGATTTTGAGCCAATGATTCTAATTCTTGTTGCAACTATCTTTATGCTCGCTTCATTTGGATTTAAACTTGCTCTTGTTCCTTTCCACACTTGGGGACCAGATGTATATGAGGGTTCATCAGCAGCACTTGCTGGTTATATCTCAATTGTTCCAAAGATTGCTGGTTTTGTAGTTGTTATGAGAATCTTTGAGGGGCTAATAAACTCTGGTGTTGTTTGGGTTGAGTATATTCTCTATGCAGTTGTTGTTCTTACAATGACAATGGCAAATATCTGGGCATTAGTTCAGAGTGATGTTAAGAGAATGTTAGCTTACTCTTCAATCTCTCATGCAGGTTTTGTTATGGCTGCAATTATGATTGGAACAACTCAAGCAAATAGTGGAATTTTCCTTTACTGGATTCTATTTGCATTTACAAACCTTGGAGCTTTTGCAATGTTATGGGTATCTCACAAGAGAGATGCAACATATCATGAGCGATTTGATCACCCATTTGAGAAATTTGCAGGAATGGTTAAACTTATGCCTATTGGTGCTGTAATGATGGGTCTATTTATGATCACTCTTGCTGGTGTTCCTCCATTCTCTGTATTCTGGGGAAAACTGTATCTCATTAGTTCAGCAGTAAATGCGGACTATTTAGTGTTAGCTCTTATTATGGCTATCAATAGTGCAATCTCTGCTTACTACTATCTAAAACTTGTTGTATTTATGTTCTTAAAAGATCCTATCAGCAATGAAGATGGTTCAGTATATATGGCAAATGCATCACTGTCTCTTAAAGTGATTTTAGGTATCGCTGCATTCTTTACAGCAATCTCTATCTTCCTTGTAAATCCAATCCTTGACTTCACATCATACTATGTGGCAATGAGCGGATTTTAATAGATAACTTCTTATCTATTTTCTCTTCCCCTTTTGGGGAGGAGATTATTCCTTTTTAAGAGTCTAAAATATGAATAGTCATTTAATAGGTTTTTGGCACATTATTGAAATGAGTGAATTTGACGAAGATTACTTCAATATGGAACTTCAAGCATATATTCAAATTAAAGAGAAAAATCACTCCTTTCAATTTGGACTAATAGAAGGAAACTTCAATAAAAAAGTTGAAAATCTAAAAACATTTTTAGCAAATTTTGAGGCTTATGACATGGAGGGTGGAGAAGATATGTCTGGTTCAATTCAGGTTACTTTAGTTGATAGGAATACAATTAAGGGTGAGTTTGAATTCTTTAATGAAGATAGCACTACATTTGTGGCAAAGAGGGTTTAAAGCTCGACCAAACCTCTTAACTACTTTTTTTCTATTTATCTTTTAGAAAACTTCTCTATTGTATGATTTCAACTAAAAAGAGGTCGATAATGAATAAGCAACAGGCTTTGTTAGTATCTCTTAGCACAGCTTTGACTATGTCAAGTTTATCTGCAAGTGATTTTTACAATAATTATTTAATAAAGAATGCTAGTGAGTTGAGAGCTGTATCTTCTACAAAGTGGAAACAATTAGCTAGAAGACTTAACTCAGATATTAAAATAAGACAACAAACAATTGTTGATTTTGACTCTAGGTATAGTTGGAACAAAGAATATGCAAATCATTGGTATAAGCTATTTAACAAATATCTTGATACTTGGTTAATTGAAGAGCCACACTTTACATATTTAATTATTGATAGGATTTTTAGTTTTCAGACAAAGATTAAGATAAAAGACTATAAAAACTTTAGACTCCATATTAAACATGAAAATTTACAACTAATTTTAGATAAAAATATTCAAATTACAGAAGAGTTTATTGTATATTTAAAGCCAAAATATGAAGAGGCTAAAGAGATGAATGAGTTATTTGGTTGGACAGAGAGTTATATAGATGAGAATAGAGAGGTTTTAGAAGCTCTTGCCTAGCTTTAAAACTCTAACATCTAAGCAGATTGAGATGATTCATTATCAACTACTTAAAAAGATGGGACAACAACCTGCTCCATTATCAAAAGATGGTAGAAATAGGCTTGAGAGTGCTTTAGCAAAAATAGAACCATATTTTGGTGTGGAAAATTATAAAACAGTTTGTGAAAAAGCTTCGGCAGTTTTAGAAGCGATCAATCAAAATCACCCTTTTGCTGATGGAAATAAAAGAGTTTCATTAATAGTATTTGAGAAACTACTGCAAATGAATATCAAAAACCTCAAGCTTCGTAAGGTTTCTCAGACAACTAAAGAGAAATTTATTCTTAATACAGCAAACCACCATAACTCAAGAGAAGAACGAGTAAGATGTTGTGAGATTTATATAGGAGATAAAATATGAAAAATAGCGATCAAGCCAAAAAGAAGATAGCAGATGATGATTTAAATCTATCTGATTTTGCAAAGATAATGGCTAACGGAATTATTGAGAGAGAATCATCAGATCCATTTGTAATCTCGATAGAGGGTGAATGGGGAAGTGGCAAAACTTCTCTTTTAAACTTTATATTAGAGAAGCTAGAGGCAGAGAATAATTTTGAGACTCTTCATTTTACACCTTGGCTAATAAGTGATATTGATCGTATGTTAGAGATATTTTTTAACGACCTTTTAAAAACTATTAAAAAAATATCTATTGGAGCAGAGAGTTCTGAAAATCTTAAAGAGGTAAAGAAAAATATTCAGAAATTTTCTAGAGCCGTATTAAAAACAAATAAGACTTTAAAGTCGTTTGCAGATGAGTATTTAAGCGATAAAGGGCAAACACTCTATGAGCAGAAATAGATGATTAATAAATATTTAGAGAATTTTAAGACTAAAAAGATAATCGTAGTTATTGATGATATTGATAGATTAACGGACAAAGAGACAGAGACTATATTTAGACTTGTTAAGGGTATAGCTGACTTTAAAAATATTATATATATTCT
>JAMJTX010000009.1 GCA_024281215.1 Candidatus Thiovulum karukerense
ACTTCACTGGTGGCAAATGAGGAGCAGATAATATATAAAAGAGTGATTTTTGATAGTCTTAACATTGAAAGTGAAGAAAACTTCAGCCTTTTCTCAAAATTTTAACAGAAGTTTTAAACTCTTTTCACATATCAATACCTTCGACAAAAACAACTAACCAGCTTTGGGTCGAATCATCGCAAAGCTCGAAACTTCTTTAAAAAACTCTGAATTAAAAATATCTTTGTCCGAATTGCCGAGATATTTCTCACTTCAGCCTCTTGATCTATAATTTTTTTTCCTCTATGATAAAGCAAAAATAGAAAGAGTTTAGATGCAAAATTTAGAGCATACCTTAACAATACTTTTTGATTTAGACGGTACTGTTATAGATTCAACTGATGCCATATTAGAGAGTTTTGATGTTGCTTTCGAGACATTAAACACTCCAAAAGCAGATAGCGAAGATGTTAAAGCTCTTATAGGCTTTCCTCTTGATGAGATGTTTCTAAGGCTTGGTGTTGCTGAGAGTCAAAAGTGGGATTATGTAGCTGAATATAAAAAGCATTATCGAAAAATTGCAAAAGAGAAGACCGAGCTACTTCCAAGAGCAAAAGAGGCAATAGAGTTAGCCTCATCTTTTGCAACTTTAGGAGTTGTGACGACAAAGACTCATCAATACTCAAAAGAGTTA
The DNA here is from genome assembly GCA_024281215.1 of Candidatus Thiovulum karukerense. GTDB lineage: Bacteria > Campylobacterota > Campylobacteria > Campylobacterales > Thiovulaceae > Thiovulum_B > Thiovulum_B karukerense. Next base: position 674 of record JAMJTX010000009.1, read on the forward strand.
CTTGAACATTTTGGGGTACTTCACTACTTTAATGTGTTAATTGGACGAGAAGATGTTGAGAATCCTAAGCCCCATCAAGAGCCAATTGAGTTAGCACTATCCAAACTAAAAAGAAGTAAGCAAAATGCTTGGATAATAGGAGATACAGTCTTAGATGCAAAGAGTGCAAAAAATGCAGAGATTAGATGTGCAGGTGTAACATCTGGATATGGAAAAATAGAAGATCTTCACAAGGAGACAGAGTATATATTTGATGATCTATATCAAGCTGTTCAATATTTAAAATTAAAAGGATAAAAGAGATGTATAACAAGAGTGATTTCCTAAAAAGGAAAGCGGCTGCACTAAAATATCAGCAAGGTAAAGACTCTTCACCTCAAGTTGTAGCTAGTGGTAAAGGTGTTGTTGCAGATAAAATCATTGAGAAAGCGAGGGAGTTTGATGTCCCATTTTTTAAGAACGAGGCTCTTGCAAACTCTCTTTTAGATGTTAATGTTGGGGAGAATATTCCACCAAAACTATATAAAGCTGTTGCAGAGGTTTTTATATGGCTACTTAATAGTGAAAAAGATGCAAAGCTTCAAAAAGAGAGAGAAGAGGCTGAAAAGAGCAGATAATGTATCAATTAAGACGAATATTTATACGAGTTGTTGGTATTGGTTTTATTATTCTTGGGATTATTACATCTCTTCTTCCGATTATTCCAACAGGCTTTATATTTAATGTATTGGGTATCTTGATTTTAGCCTCAACAAGTCGGAGATTAACAAACTACATTCGCCGAGCTAGAAAGAGATATCCCTCTCTTAATGAGAAGCTTATTAAACTTGAGGAGGAGTTCCCAAATATCTTTAGAAAACTCCTTAAAAAGACAAAACTGAGAGGCTAAGGTTTTATCTGGACTCGCCCCTCTTCACTTAGAAGAGACTCTATGCCAAACTTATCAATAGCTATAACTCTATATCTATACTCTATGTTTGGTTGAACTGAGTTATCAATATACTCTGTCTTATCAGATTGAAATTCAACCTCATCACCCCCCCAACTTCCACTATCTCGAATAACTCTATATTTTAGACTTCTACTGTCTGTTGGTCGCCACTGCACCTTAATACCATTTTGAGTTATCTCAAGAGGAAGAAGTTTTGGAGCAATTGGCTTAAAGAGTGTATTTCCCATAACAGGTAGTTTGTTTAAGAGACTCTCTTGTCCATATTGGTCTATTGCTGATACTTTATAGAACATCTGCTTTCCATCATCAACAATCTTATCTGAATATCTGTTACTCTTGCTTTCGCCAACAGGCTCGAAAGTTCCATCATTAGCTGAGCTTCGATATATTCGATAGCTCGTCACATCTCGCTCATCGCTCTCTCTCCAGCTAACTTCTATCTCTTTTGGCAGGGTTGAACTAGCTGTAATATCAGTAATAGGTTTTGGAAGTGCCTTTGTTCGCACATCAACAACTCTACTCGGCTCTGACACGAGACCATCAAATGTTTTTGTTTTAATTCTATATCGATATATTCCATTTGTAGATAACTCCGTATCGATAAACTCAACATCTAAGCGGTGATGGAGTTCGCCAACTTCAACCCACTCATCTGGCTTTTGAAGAGAGCTTCGTTCAACGATATAGCCAGAGACTCGGTTATCTGTATGGGGTCTCCAGAGAAGCTTAACACTCTTTGCAAGTTCGCCAACAGGAATAATGTAGTGAAGAGGTGGAATAACAGCTGATGTTCTAACAGTTACTGGCTCTGAACCATTTGATTGTCGTCCATCTTCTGTATATGTTGTTAATCGATATTTATAGAGAGTGTTTGGTTTTAATCCACGATCAACAAAGTGAGATGCAACCCTATTCTTAATCTGAGCTACAAGTTGTAAATCTCCAGAGTTGTTACTCTCAGATAGCTCTAATCTATATAGGTTGTAACCAGCAATCTCTCTACTCTCTGAGTGTGAAAGCCACTCAAAAGCGACGGCTGTTGTATCTGTAATAGCTTTAACACCCCTAACAGTCTGAAGAGAGTCATCGCTCTTTAGTGGTTGGACTGTTACGGCATGCTCTAACTCATTGCACCCCTGAACTAGTAGAAGGGTTAAAAATATTAGGAAGGTTCTCAAATTTACCATTTTTTAATTCCAGTGAAAAATTTTCATTGATATAGCTCAACATACTTGGACTCACCTCTGCATCTATCTCTAACCTCTCACCACTTTTTGGGTGGATAAAGTAGATAGTGTGGGCATGAAGTTGAATGTTGTTGATAGTATCTTTTTTGGGCTTAAAGCCGTATAAATTATCTCCAATTATATATCGTCCAAGAGTTGATAGATGAACTCGTATTTGGTGAGTTCGACCTGTGTAGAGTTTTGCACCAATCAACTCCCTCTTCTCATCTCTGGACAAGGCTATCTTCTTGAATAGGGTTTTCGCCTGTTTGCCACTCTCAACAACTCCCATTTTTAACCTATTTTGAGGATTTCTTCCAATTGGAGCTTCAACAACCCTATCATCTTTCAAAGGTATATTGATAATGGCTAGATAGTATCTTCCCATTGTTCTGTCTGACAGCTGTCTGGATAGGTCTCTATGGGTCTCGTTATCTTTTGCGATAACCATCGCCCCTGTTGTCCCCTTATCTAATCTATGAACGATTCCATGCCTCTCCTCTCCACTGATTGTAGATAGTGATATACCCCTATGTTTCAACCAATCAACAAGAGTCGCTTCTCGAACTGATGGAGCAGAATGGACAACAAGGTCCGCTGGTTTATTTACAACTAAAAGATACTCATCTTCATAGATAATTGGAACATCAAAATCTACACTATATTGAGATTGAGTCTCAACCATCTCAGGAAACTCTATCTCAATCGTTCTGCTCTTTAATAGCTTAAAGCCAGTTTTTTGAACGGTTTTACCATCAACCTTAACAACTCCACTCTTTATGAGTTGTTCAATCTGGTTTCGACTCTCACCGAGTGCTGAAGCTAGATAGCGATCAATCCTATCATCTATCCCATCAATCTGAAATAATCTACTGCTCAAAATCTTCTATTGTCTCTGTTCGTAGAATCAGACTCTCAGGCAACTCAAAATATCTGATAAGGTTTGCTTCTAACTCTCTCATTTCGCCACTATCAATCTCGTGGTCGTATCCCAAAAGGTGAAGAAGCCCATGAATATAGAGTAGAGATATCTCATCTTTTTTCTTATGTCCAAAGTTAAATGCACCATCTCTTACAAAATCTTCAGATATAACAACTGTCCCGAGACTCTTTATACCAACCTCATCAACAAGAGGAAAAGATAGAACATCAGTAGGTTTGTCAATATGACGATACTCGCTATTTAGTTCGCGAATATACTCATTGTCACAAACAACAAGCTCAACATCTTTTTTTGTCAGATGTTTGGTTATCTTTTTTAGCCTCTTCTTTGGAACTTTCAGAGCTGTCTGATTCTCAATAATCAACATTTTTAGTCAAACTGCTTAAGGAACTTTTTGATGTTTTTAGCTGCCTGTCGAATTCTGTTTCTATTTTCAATAAGAGCGATTCTGACATACTCATCACCATACTCACCGAATCCTATCCCTGGGCTAACTGCCACATGTGCCTCAACAAGCAGTCTTTTACTAAACTCAAGACTTCCAAGATGTCTCGCTTTAGCTGGAATTCTTGCCCAGATAAACATTGTCGCCTTTGGAGTTCCAAGTTCCCAACCAGCTCCGGCAAAGGCTTGAACCATTACATCTCGTCGTTCTCTATATTTATTCTTGATGTCTGTTACACAACTCTGATCTCCATTCAGGGCAACTGTTGCAGCAACTTGAATTGGAGTGAACATACCGTAATCTACCCAACTCTTAATCTTCTCCAATGCTCCAATAAGTTTTTTATTTCCAACTAAGAAACCGACTCGCCAACCAGCCATATTGTAACTTTTAGAGAGTGTAAAGCTCTCAACTGCAACATCTTTTGCACCTTCAACTGATAGAATTGATGGAGTTTTATAGCCGTCAAAGGTGAGATCAGCATAGGCAATATCACTAATAACATAGAATCTCTCTCTCTTTGCCATTGCTACAAGCCTCTCATAAAACTCCTCTGTTGCTGTTACAGTTGTAGGATTGTGAGGAAAATTTACAACAACATATTTAGGTTTTGGAACAGACTCTTTAATAGAGGTTTGAAGATCGATAAAGAATTGATCTTCATCTAACTCAAAACTCTCATTAAACTTAATCTCCATTTTTCTAACTGTTCCACCGGCTAAAGTAAAGGCATATGTGTGAATAGGATAGGTTGGCTCTGGAACAACGGCTACATCTCCAACATTTGTGATAGCTTCAACAAGGTGAGTATAACCCTCTTTAGATCCCATTGTGGCTACTGCTTCACTATTTGGATCTAACTCAACACCGTATCGCTCCTTGTACCAATCTGTAATAGCTAATCTCAATTTGTAGATACCCTTGCTTGTTGAGTATCCATGGTTACCTTTTTTGAGAGTCGCTTCAATCAGTTTATCTTGAATGTGTTTTGGGGTATCACCATCAGGGTTACCCATACTGAAGTCGATAACATCTTTTCCGTTATGTCTTTCATGCATCTTAATATCATTAACTGCTGCAAAGACATATTTAGGTAGCCTATTTATCTTCTCAAATTGAAACTCATCAAACATATATTTAAACCTTAAAACTTTAACTCTTTATGTATTCGAATTTTGACATGTTCGAATATCAATATCAATATTGAGAGAATCAACTTGTCAGTTTTAATCCTATATATACCATTAAGAGAGTTCCAAATAGATTCAGAGCTATGTTTAAAAATAGTCCTAAGAAATTTCCACTCTCTAAAAGAAGAAGTGTCTCGTAAGCAAAAGTTGAAAATGTTGTTAAAGCTCCTAGCAACCCTGTAACTAAAAGAGTCTTTAGAAGAGGTGGAACAGGAGCTGAGTGAAAATATCCAAATAGGAGACCTATAAATAGACTCCCTAATAGATTTACAAACAGAGTTCCTAATGGCAATCCGAGAAAGTGTAGATTAGAGTTTATAACTCCATTAAAATATAGTCTCAGATTTGCTCCTATAAATCCACCAACTCCAACAGCTAAAATAGTTTCTAGTTTCATATCTTTTAGTTTTACGGATGAGGTATCTTAACTTTTGAGTTCAGAAGATATGCCACTAAAACTATATAGAGAAGAATATATAGAGGGTTCGATATCAGACCACTTGTCCAACTCAAATATGCAAACCATAAGAGAATAGCACCTAATGGTGTTGGAACTCCTGTAAAGTGTTTTTCAACCTCACCAACATTCGACTTTAGGTTGAAATTAACAAGTCTTCTCAGACCAGCTATCACATAAAATATAAATCCAAAAGCTAGAATAAGTGGTGAAATATCTGCACTCTTAAAAATGGCAAAATACAGTAACAGAAGAGGAACAATAATAAATGATAGTGAATCAGCAAATGAGTCTAGTTGAACTCCAAACTCTGATGAGAGTTGAAATTTTCGTGCAATTTTACCGTCAAAGATATCAAATGCCCCACCAATCCAAGCTGATATAACTGCAAAATTATACAACTCTTGTGAAATAAAATATATAGCTACTACTCCTGCCCCAATATTTACAAAGGTAAATAAATTGGCAAGATTAAAATTATTTTCTCTCTCAAAGATAAACATCTCTCATCTCTCCATATAAGAAATTTTTCTCTATTATATGTGAAAAGAGTTTAAAACTTCTGTTAAAATTTTGGGAAAAAGGCTGAAGTTCTCTTCACTTTCAATGTTAAGACTATCAAAAATCACTCTTTTATATATTATCTGCTCCTCATTTGCCACCAGTGAAGTACAAAACTTTCATATTCTTACACCTAAACAGCATAGTGATATGAAGTTGCCAATATCATTTGTCAGCGAAAGTGAAGTTGATGATATTAGTCTTGTTGAAAATAGAGAAGCTGAGATAGAGCGAAAATCTCTATATAACTCATTAACTTTTGAGTTTGGGTTAAGATACTTGACAGATATATATCTAGTAGCAAATGACAAGTTAAGTAGCTTTACAATCTCTCGACAGATTGAGTTCTATAATGAGAGTGGATTCTATCCATATATCAGAGTCAATCTTGAAGATCTCTATCTCTCTGAAAAAGGGAGTGTTGTTTTACGAAACTCTCTTGAATCGACATATATTCAGCATAGTGAACAGACACCTTTCTACTCAAACACAATGGAGTTTCCATATCAGAACAAATATGATGTTGGTTCTAAAATCGAATCGATTCAGCTTTTCTTTAAAACTCATCTTCTCTATCAAATGCACTTCTTTTCAGTTGGTAGCTATTTAGGGGCTGGTGTGAATATCCTAAATGGTGAAGCTCTTTATCTCAGATTTGTCCCAAATGATATAAATGGTTCTGTGCGAAATAACATAGGATTCTTTGATAATGGAGAGGTAGCTCTTGAACGGGGTGGGGTTGTCGCTCTGGATAGAACATCATCTGTTATGGCAAAGTATGGAGTGAGTATGAATTTCGATTTTGAGCCTATCCATATGGGAGTTGGTATAGATTTTGGAATCACAAATGAGAGTAATCTATATTGGATTCAGAGAAGTTACTTTCTGGAATTTAGTTACCTCTTTTAAAAACATCAACTCCTATATATAACCTATCAATTTGCGATACACTTTGAGAAAAATTGAGAACAGATATGGCTAACTTTAACTTTAGCGAACTTCGTAAAGCGATAGAGATAAACTCATTCACAAAGAATCGAGATGGTGTTAATAGAGTTGGAAAACTCTTTCAAGAAGAGATTGAGAAACTTGGTTTAAGAACAGAGGTTTTTGAGAGAGAGGAGATAGGAGATCATCTTCTATTTCGTTCAGGTGGAGATAGAGATAGAGTTCTACTGTTAGGACATCTCGATACAGTTTTCCCAGAAGGCTCTTTTGATGAGTATCGTGAAGATAGTGAATGGATATATGGAGCAGGTGTCTGCGATATGAAAGGGGGGAACTATGTTGCTCTTCAATCCCTTCGAGAGATAAAAAATATTTTTGGAGAGATTAAAAATATAGATATGCTTCTTGTCTCTGATGAGGAGACTGGAAGTGATGACTCAAAATTTCTAACTGCTGAACTATCTGATAATTACAAATACTCTTTTGTCTTTGAGGCTGCTGGAGTCAATAATGAACTAGTTGTTGCACGAAAAGGTGTTGGAACTCTATTTATTGAGATTGAGGGTAAAGCAGCCCATGCTGGAAATAGCTATACATCTGGAGTTGATGCTAATCTTGAAGCTTCACATAAAGCTATTGAACTTATTAAACTAACCGACCTGTCAAAAGGGACAACTGTTAATGTTGGAAAAATTGAGGGAGGAATTGGTGCAAATACTATTTCACCATTTGCTAAATTAACTTTTGAGATTCGATACACCTCATCAGACGAGCGAGATAGAGTTATGGACGGGATTGAGCAGATAGTAAATAGAAGTTATGTATCTGGAAGTGTTGCAAATCTCTATGGTGGGATTCAGAGAGATGTAATGGAAGATAGTAACGAGAAGAGTAGGCTCATTAAGAGGTTTGAGGAGATAACAGGCGAAAAGGTTTTGACAGAGAGTAGAGGGGGGGTGAGCGATGCCAATATCACTTCATCAGCAGATGTTTTAACTCTTGATGGCTTTGGACCATTTGGAGATGGAGATCATACAATTCACGAAAGAGCTTTAAAAAGTAGTTTTAATGAAAGAGTTAATTTTGTTACAAAGATTCTCTCTCACTTTACTAAATATGGGGAGTTTTAATAG
>JAMJTX010000010.1 GCA_024281215.1 Candidatus Thiovulum karukerense
AAATAGTACATCTAAATTTGCTAGACCGATATCAGCATCAAAAATACCTACTTTGTACCCATATTTTGAGAATATGTATGCTAAATTTGCACTGATTGTCGATTTTCCTACACCACCCTTTCCACTTGTAACAGCTATAAAGTGAGTATTCTTTTTTGAGATACCACCTGTTGTACCTCCACTCTTATTATTAATCAACTCTTGAAGTTTTTTTGCTTGAGTTGTTCCTCTATCGCTACTAGAAGTTGTCATCTACTCTATCCCTTTTAAAACCATGTAACAGAGATTCTACCAAATATTCACTCTTTGCAACAATAATATCCTCAGGAACCTCCTGCCCTATTGAGAAGTAGCTTATCGGTTTCTGAATATCGTGAATTAGACTAAATATATTCCCAAATCCCTTTGTTTCATCAAGTTTTGTAAACATTATTGTATCTATATTTACTGTTGAAAAACTATTATAAGTCTCCATTAAATCCTCATACTTTAAGCTACTAGGTAAAACTAGCATAACCTCTATATCATTTGAGTGGTTTCCAGTAGCTATAAAGTCTCTTATATTCTCTATCTTCTCTATATCATATGGAGAACTGCCCATTGTATCAATAAAGATGTAGTCATTATTGCTCATACGATCTAATTTATCAGCAAAGTCTGGAGGAGAGACAACTGTCTCAATCTGAACTTTCATCATTCTTGCATATTGAGTTAGCTGTTCAACAGCTCCAATTTTATAGGTATCAAGCACAATCAGACCAACTCGATACTCTCGTTCGCTCTTTAGTGCAAAACGAGCTGTTAGCTTTGCAATTGTTGTTGTCTTTCCAACTCCAGTTGAACCAACAAGCATAATAATCTTTTTATTAGGGGGTTTAACAAGAGTCTCTGCTCGAACAGGAATCATCTTTCGAAGAAGAGCTTTAAAATATCTCTTGACTGTCTCACTATTCTGTCTCATCTTAAAAGGCATATGTTGAATAGAGAGTTTCATTATCAGTTCAAGATGTTCTCTATTCATTCCACTCTGTTTAGCTATTCTATATATCTCAGAGAACTCTGGTGGAATAGTTGTATTTGGGTTTTTCTCCTCCCAAAACATATTCTGAATAAGTTTTATTTTATCATTCAGTTGAGATATTTCACCTTTTATTTCCGAGAATAGACCATTTTCATTTACCTGTTTTGTCTCTACTCTCTTTTGTGGAGGCATCTTCTGTTGAGGTTCTTTTTTAATTGCCGTAGTTTGAGGAGGATTATTCTGTTGTTGAAGCTCGGCTTGTCGTTTTCGAGTAAGCTCCAGAATCTTTTTTGCATTTTCTGAGACATCTACATGCTGTTCGTTACTCTTCTGTTGCCTCTGTTGAACAACTTTACTTTTATATGGATTACTTCTACTCTCTATCTGCCTTGGTCTCTCAGAGAGAAGAGTGTTTTCATCTCCATCATCATCTCTAAATTTGAAATCTAAGATGTCATCATACTCATCACCCTCAACAGTTGTATCTATCTTTAAATCAAAATTCTTCTTAAAACGGGTCTCGACTTGATTCTGAAAACGGCTCTTTCTATTCTCTTTCCACTCACCATCACCGCCTTCAGGAACAGAGACTATCACCTCGTAAGAGACATTTTTATTGAGAAACCCCTTTTTAACAGTTTTTGTCTCAATAACGGATATATCATCTCCATACATCAGTGAAGCTTTTTTCATAGCCTCTTGAATCGAATCACCCTCAACTTTTTTTACATTCATTATCTATACCACTTCTATATTGTCGAATCCAACTTTCACGGATTATATTATAAATATGTTATTTTGTAAGCATTTTAAGAGCTTCACGAATAATATCTTTATGATTTTCAGCTTTAACTATCTCAACAGATTTTAATATGTCTTGCCTATTAAATCCTAGTTGTTCAAGGGCTTGAATAGCTATACTTTTTTCACTTACATCTTTAGATGATGTCTCTATCTGAAACTTATCTCTTAAACCTTGAAGTTCATTGATTAGCCTCTTTGCACTCTTTACCCCAATTTTTGGAACTTTGACAAGAGACTTCTCATCTCCACTCTCAATAGCATAAAGAAGCTCTTCTATTGAGAGTGTGGATAAAATAGCTAATCCAACTTTTGCACCAACTCCATTGACTTTTAAAAGCTCTCTGAAAATAGATAGAGATGTTCGATCTGAAAATCCATATAGCTGTTGGCTATCTTCACGAACAATATACTCTGTATGGAGTTTAATGCTCTCACCAATTGTCAGATCTTCAAGCTCTTTTAAAGGGGTGAATACCTCATATACAACACCAGAAACATCTAAATGGAGTGAGTTTGATTCAAGACTCTCAATAACACCTTTTAAACCAACTATCACTTCTATATCTCATCAAGTTTTTTTGTAATAATCTCAAACTGATCATCTTCATACATAATCTGTTCAACTTGAAAAAGGGCTTCCCTATTTCCATCTTGAATAATCTTCTCAAGAGTTCTTTTTGGATTTATAAGCCTAAACTCAATTTTGTTATACCCTTTCCAACTCTCATGAACACGGATTTCAGCATCAAATATTGCACCTTCGAGAGCTTTAAACTTCTCTTCAAGATCGATAAGCTTATCTTTCTTAACTTTTAGCTCATCTTTCATCTCTTTGTAGTGTTCCAAAAACTCTTGATGATGCTGTACAGTTTCAAGAAGTGAGAGTGGAGCATCTACACCATTTGACTCATATTTTTTCAATCTTTTACTTGCAAATGTGAATGCCTTTCGTATCTCTAAGACCTCATCAAGATCCTCTTTAATTGTTCGCTGAAGATACTCAACTCTTTGCGATGTCTCTGTAATCTGTTTTCTTGTATCTTCAATCTCATTAACACCATCTTTATAACCCTCAAGATCAACAACAATTAGATTTTCAGATCCTTTAATGTGCTCAATATTTACTTTTTTACTTGAAAAGACTTTAATATGCGAAAATAGATTTGTAATATAGACTTCTCTAGCTCGGATAGTTCCTCCAACAGCATCTTTAACAGTAACAACTTCACCCTCAACGACCCCAGCCTCAAGTCTATTGATTGTTACCTTATCCCCAAAGATTTTACCTTTGTGGATTCCCACCTCAACATCATCAGCTCGGATAATGCTCGATTGATGGGTTTGACCTTGAACCTTAACCTCACGAGCTTTGATTTCTGCATGTTCTCCAACATTTCCATCAACATTGAGAGTTGTAACTGTAACTTTAACCCCCATACCGATAGCATCTTTAACAGCATCACCCTCTTTGACATCAATCTCAATATCTCTATCTGTCCCAGCATTAATAGAACCAGTATGCTTAAAGCTTAAAGCTCCAGTTTGAACTTGTGACTCAATATCATAAACACCATCATTAAAGACAACATTTCCATCTTTAATAGCGATATAGTCTATCTTTGATTCACTCTCCTCTTTTCTAAGATTTTGAGAGATTCTAAAATCAGGAACATTCTCAACTTTTGGAGGACGAACTTTTAAGACTTTACCTCGACAATCTTTACCCTCTCTACCCTCTTGAGGTTTGATATAGCGGATAATAGCTTCACCATCAGCAACAGTGATAATATATCCCTTTTTAGAGTGATCAACTCTTGCATGGTCACTCTGCACCTGCTCCTCTATATCTTTTTTATAGAGAAACTCAAGTTTATCGTCAATCTGCTTTTTGACATTGACACCCTGTCCAACTCTAACTATATAGTTCTCTTCTAAAACAGGAGCCTCTCTATCGATGAACTCCTTAATCTCCTCTCGGAAACCACCCTCTCTAATATTAATAAAAACATGGTTGAGAACTTTCTTTTTATTAATGATGTCAATCATATCTCTATGAAGAGTGGAGCTATAATGAATCTCAGAACCCTTGTCAATTATAAAATATATGGTTGTAAAGTTATCATTTGCACTTAAGTGAGTTACACTATCTCTAAATGGGTCATCATAATCATCTTTGAGAAATATTCTTATTGTGTATAGTTGTTTTATCTCTAAATTACTTTGAGAGTAGTGTTCATTCTCCTCAAGCCTTTTAAGAAGTCCTCCCTCTAACTCAACCCAGTCACCTTTGGTCTCGTTGTCATACTCAAATGTTCTAACAAGTTGAATATCAAAATCGAGTTGAGTTGGTTTAATGTTGTACTCTTTTGCAACAGCATTTAGCTCTTTTGCAACATCGTGTGTCTCAACTACAACATCTGACTTAAAATCATATATATCTTTTTTTGCCATACTATTAATAACTCTCTCTTCTTATAATGGAAAACATGGTTAATGAATTAGTAAATATTATAATTAAAATAACTCCATACAGTGGAACTTACAATATTTATGATCAATCTCTTTACATTCTACCAAAAATATTGAAAAAATTAATAACTGATTATAGACTTTCTGCAAGTTCTATACAGCTTTTAATACTTCTCTCATCTGAGATATGTTTAAGATAGCGATGAGGTATAGATTCTGCGGTTGTTCTGCCTATTGCTACAAAAGTTGTACTATTAGGAATAGTTGTTTTTAGTAAGCACTCAACAGTTGATGGAGATGTAGCTATCACTATTGAATTCTCATCAATACTACTAACTCTATTACAGTAAGTTTTATAGAGAACTTGGCTTTGAATATCAATACCTAGATTTTCTAGTTTTCTCTCTAAGTCTATGGCTACAATCTCAGGTCGAATATATAAAAATTTTCGATTTTCGAACTCTTCAGAAATAAGATTAACAAGCTCATCTCCATAGCCATTTGCCACTTTTACTACTTTTCCACCTAACTCTCTAATATAGTTTGCTGTTTTATCACCAACAGCAAAGGAGTCTATATTTCGCCATAAACTGGTTAATCTATCAATTGATTTAACGGCTGTTTTTGATGTGAAGATAAGAGCATTGATAGAGTGTAAATCTATTTCCGTGTCTATAAATTTAAACTCTATTGCTGGGATTGAAGTTACATTTTTAAATTGAGTTGGAGATAGAAGATATATCCTCTTTTTTGACACTCTATTTTCCAATATTTTTATAGAGCAGAAGATAGTCAGCGATATGAAAATGTCCTTTTGCAACTGCTATATCAAATGGTGTTGAGCCTGATACGGTCTTAACCCGATGATCTGCTCCAACCTCTAGCAGAAACTGAAGAATTTTAATATTCCCTGAGTAAGCTGCTTGATGAATAGGTGTCACTCCTGCATCATTTTCAAGATCAATATCTGCACCACTAACAATTAGGTGTTTAACAATTTTCAGTCGCTTTTGAGATATAGCATAGTGAAGAGGTGTTCTGCCTTTGCTATCTTGAGCATCAATATCTGCACCGTTTGATAAAAAGAACTCAATCATCAACAAGTTTCTCATTTTAACTGCTATGTGTAGAGGTGTGAGTTCGGAAGATGTAGTTTGGTTGATTAGTTTTCTATCTGCACTAATAAGTTTTTCAACTTCATCGATATTTGAGTTATAGACAGCCCAATGGATAGTTTTCCAACCATTCGATAAAAGATTTGAAAGTAAAATTAGTGATATTATTAAAATTTTCATATGAACTTTTGAAGTGGTGGGTCAACAGGGACTTGAACCCCGGACCAGACGGTTATGAGCCGTCTGCTCTAACCAACTGAGCTATTGACCCTTAAATTTGTGAGCGGAATTATACCTATTAATAGTCATAAAATCAAGAGCTTGTTTCACTCTGGAAGCCTTTCTATTCACGGACGGGACACTTCACAATCCAACAACTCTTGAGCTAACTCAACAATCCTCATTGCATCTATATTTCTTATTGAAAAGTCGCTCTTATCTATCTTGCGATGATTTACAGGTGAATTAGATTTAATAACTCGATTAAGGGGTGTCTGAAAAGCTTGTTCAACTGGTGTAAGACCAAATATAACGATTGATGGAACATTTAAAGCCCAAGCCATATGAGTTGGACCAGTGTCATTACCTATAACCAGTGATGAGGTAGAGATATAGTGTTTTAGCTGATCAAGATTCATTTTTGGAGCTAATGATATATTATCACTGTTCGCAACAAGCCACTCTCCAATTTCTAGCTCCTCTTCTGTTCCCCAAACAACAGCTATTTTAGTCTCTAAGATATCTGAAATTTGAAGAAACTTCTCTTTCGGATAGTTTTTTTGAGTCATACTTGAGCCAACAACAAATATTACTCTACCATCTGCGGAGAAACTATTATCTCTATAAAATAGATGTCTCTCTTTAGAAATTAAGTCATCTTTTGTAATTTTAAGTTTTAAAGCATCATTCACAAGTTGAACATTTCGCCATATCTTATTCTCTGAGTAACTTATCTCTGTTGATGTTCTATATAGAATAGATGCAACTCCCTCTTTTGCTGAGTTCCAAGAGTATCCATGAGTCTTATTAGATATTAAACGAGAGACTATTCCAGATTTAATCAGCCCCTGCATATCGATAATCAAATCATAATTCTCTTTTGATAGCTCTTTTATTTCTGAATATAACCTTGTTATATTTTTATATGAACGATCTCTCTTAAGAGATTTCAGATCTATATTTATAACTCTATGGAGGTAGATATTATTTTCTAATATTTTTGCAAAACCATTCTCAACCAACCAATCAATCTCTATATCTGGTAATCGCTCTTTTATAAACTGAAGTACAACGGCTGAGTGAATAATATCTCCTAAAGCTGTTAATCTAACTATCAATATTTTTTTCATAATTTTATGGAGACCTTTCCATCTGTGAGTGAAGCAAATAGCACTTTTCTGATTTTATATATTAGTTTGCTAGAACAATAGTGCTGAAATTTAAAACTGCTAAAATTGTAGCAAAATATTTCTGACCTCAATCTCTTGCAAATATATCCATATGGTGGAGCTGTAAAAGATAATGAGGTCATTTCTTCAAAAATATCTAGGAGTTGATATGAGAAAAGAGTGGTTAGAAGCTCGACAAAACGATCCTGTAAGAACTCAGATGTTCTATGCAAAACAGGGTGAAATAACTGGTGAGATGAGATATGTTGCTGAGATTGAGGGTCTTGACCCAGAGTTTGTTAGGAGTGAAGTTGCAAGAGGGCGAATGATTATCCCTGCAAATGTCAATCATTCAAACTTAAAGCCTATGGCTATTGGTCTTGCAACAAAGTGTAAAATCAACTCTAATATTGGTTCATCTGCCCTCTCTAGCGATATTGATGGTGAGGTTGAGAAGGCAAAAGTTTCTCAGCAGTATGGAGCTGATACGATTATGGATTTATCGACTGGTGGAGATTTAGACTCTATTCGAGAGGCGGTAATAGGTGCTTCTGAAGTTCCAATTGGAACAGTTCCAATGTATCAGATTCTTCACGATGTTGGAAATAATATTGAAGATTTAACAATTGAAAAGATGCTAGAGGTTATTGAGAGACAAGCTAAACAGGGTGTGAGTTACTTTACAATCCATGCCGGTTTCTTACTCAGAATGATGCCTGAAGTCTCAAAAAGAAAGATGGGAATTGTTAGTCGAGGTGGAAGCCTTATGGCATCTTGGATGATGCACTACCACAGAGAGAACCCTTTCTATACAGCTTATGACCAAATCCTTGATATTTGCCGGAAGTATGATGTATCTCTATCTCTTGGTGACTCTCTCCGACCAGGAGCATTAGCTGATGCATCTGATGAAGCTCAACTTGGCGAGTTAAAGATTCTTGGTGATTTAACTCTTCGAGCTTGGGAGAAAGATGTTCAGGTTATGATTGAAGGACCGGGGCATGTACCACTCAACCAGATTGAGAGAAATATGAAGCTTGAGCAGGAGTATTGCCACGAAGCTCCATTCTATGTTCTTGGACCTCTTGTAACAGATATTGCTGCTGGATATGATCACATCTCTTCTGCGATTGGTGCAACAGTTGCAGGTTGGAAAGGTGCATCTATGCTCTGTTATGTTACTCCAAAAGAACATTTAGGACTTCCAAATGCTGAAGATGTTCGTGAGGGGATTATCGCCTATAAAATTGCTGCTCACTCGGCAGATATTGCTCGTGGACGAAAAGGTGCAAGAGATATTGATGATGAGATGAGTGATGCTAGATATAAGTTTGATTGGAATCGACAGTTTGAACTAGCTCTTGATCCAGAACGAGCAAAAGAGTATCACGACGATACACTTCCTCAAGATGTATTTAAAGAGGCTGAATTCTGCTCAATGTGTGGTCCAAAGTTCTGTGCTTATAAAATTACTCAAGATATTATGGATAATCCAGAAGCTATTCAGAAGATTATTGATGAAAATAGCCAAGCATAAGATCAATATGACCTATATTTAGGACAAAGTTCTAGGACTGAGTGAAGTACCCCGCCGTAAACGGCGAGGCTTCCTAGAAACTCCAGACTATTGTCCAGATATTATCAAGGC
>JAMJTX010000011.1 GCA_024281215.1 Candidatus Thiovulum karukerense
GTATCTTTTTTAATCAGAACAACTGGTATCTAATTGGCTATTCAGAATCTATAAAACCTAAAGTTAGATTTTTTAGAGTTAATTTTATAGAGGGGATAGAGTTATCAGATTTTATAGAAAAAACTTCTATAGATTTTCAAGATATAGAGCTATTTCTAAAAAATATTCAAAATCCGATGACACTTTTTGGAGTTGAACAGAAAAAGGCAATCATTAAAGTTGATAAAGAAGTTGCTATCTATTTTCAGAAAGATTCAAAAAGGTTTCTTAACTCACAGAAGTTTTTAGAGAAGTTACCAAATGGAGAAGTAAAGTTCTCACTCACCTACACACAGCCTATTGAAGTTCTACCATTTATACAGAGTTGGCTACCTCATCTACATATTTTAGAGCCAAAAGAGTTAAAAGATGAACTTTATAAAAAAGTAAAACTATTTTATGACACTTTCTGACAACTCCTTTCGATAAAATTCCTGACAATATAATTTAAAGGAATATTATGAAACAGAAAATCAATGAACTAATAACAGAACTGAATAGTGGCTTAATTGAGAGAGAACCACATATTAAAGAGGCACTCTTAACTATGTTGGCAGGTGAGAATCTACTTTTAGTTGGACCTCCCGGAACAGCAAAGAGTGAGATAGCGAGACGACTCTCATCTGTAATTCAAGATGGAAACTACTTCGAATATCTGCTTACAAAATTCACAACACCTGAAGAGATTTTTGGACCATATTCGATAGAAGAGATGAAAAACGATAAGCTTAAGAGAAAAGTGGATAGTTATCTACCAACTTCAAATATTGCTTTTCTTGATGAGACTTTTAAAGCTAACTCATCTATTCTAAACTCACTCTTAACAGTTATGAATGAGAAACTTTTTAGAAATGATGCAAAAACAGAAGAGGTAAATCTGCTATCTGTAATTGGTGCTACAAATGAGTTACCAAAAGAGAGTGAAGAGCTTAAAGCACTTTATGATCGCTTTTTAACTCGAATGTTTATCGATTATGTCTCTGAAGAGAACCGACTTCAACTGCTTTTAAGTGAAAACAAGAAGTTTGAGGGTGTCTCGATTAAAAACCGTTTTAAGGTTGAAGAGTTACAGAAGTTTCATAAAGATATAGAGAGAGTGAAACTATCTTCTGAAAATGGTCAAATTATCGTAAATATCGATAAGGAGTTAAAAGAGAGATTTAATGATAACGATTTTGAAACGATTAGTGATCGACGACTTAAAAAAGCTCTCCGAATTTTAAAGGCTTCTGCCCTATCCAATGAACGAGATGAGGTGAATGTTCTCGATATATCTCTACTCTCAAATATCTTCTGGAGTGATGATGAAAATCGTGAAGAGGTTGAGAAGATAGTTTTAAGTAATCTTCCAACAGCTGATAGCCAAAAAGCTTCTAAGATGAACTATCTTTATGAGAAGCAGTTCCAGAAGTTTGAAGAGCTTGGAATTAGTGGAGATAAAGCTCAAGAGAGAAACGAGCAGGGGCAACCTCTATTTCTGGATAGAGATGGGAAAAAGACAACTGATAGTGAAAGAAAGTATGATGACTCTAAAATAAAAGAGATGCATTTACAAGATGCAAATGGTGAATATATTTACTGGTATAACTATCAACCAGATTTTCAATATTCCAGAAAGAAACAGGATTCTCATCCAGATAATAATCAATATAAATTAGTTTATATAACTGATAGTAAAGGAAAAGTAGTTTCTGCTCAAAATGATAAAGGAGAGTTTATTTATGTTTATATAAGAAGTAAACATACCGCGAAAGAAAGCAAGAGTTCAATGGTATTTGATGTTAATAGGAGTAGATACAACTGTTCTCAAGTTACCCATCAAGTTAAAATTTCAAATATGCAAAATATAAGTCATCAACCTTCTACAAAAGATCTCCGTTTCTTCATTGATGACTTAGAGTTTCTTTCCCAACAAACCTCTGACAAGCTACCAGAAGTTCAAAAGATTTTTGATGAGATTAAAACCAACCGAGATGATATAGCCAACTCACTTCAAACTCATCTCTGGGTTGACTCTCAAAAACTCTCTTTTATTGGGGATAGTGTCGAAAAGGATTTAGAGGAGGCTACAAAAGTTCTTGATAGCTTTATAAAGCTTATAGATACAGTTGAACTCTACTGCAAAAAAGCTGTTGATGATCGAGAAAACTATAAAAAGAGTCTTAAAAATGGTTGATATTTTTCAGCAGAAAGTTGCTTACGACAGCGAAACTATGGCAGTGGTTTGGGACTTCTCTCCTGAGCCTTCTGCTGTTGCAGAGGAGGTGGCAGAAAAGATTTTCTATTACCTCTACGATAAAAAGAGAAATATGCCATCAACTGGAACTTATCTTGAAGAGCAGTTAAAGGCAAACTTAAAGGATATGTCGAGTTTCTCACAAGGTAACTTAGAACTCTCTAAAAAGCTTCTAAAAGAGAGTTTCAAAAGGTTTGAACAAAGTTCAAAAGGGCATTACAAAACCTACAAAGAGGCTTCTTTTAGAGATAAACGGCAACAGCTCGAAAAGATTGTAAAGTCTCAAAATAGAGAACTTAAAGAGAGTTTTTCACTCTGGAAACATATTGAGAGACTCCCTATTTGGTCTAAATTTCGCGAAATTCTCCACTCTGCAAGAGAGATTTTAAACAGTTACACACATAATTCTAACTACTCTATAACTATTGAAGATGAGAAAACTGTTTATAAAGCCCTCCGAAAAGCCTCTAAAGAGTTTGGTGTTCCACTTCAAAGTAGTGCTGATTTCAGATTTGATTTAGAAGTTCCAAAACTTGAAAAGTATATCTCTGAAAAGAGTCAAAAGTTAAATAAAGATAAGCAAGAGTTGGCTCAATTAAAGAGAGAGAAGAGTGAGTTAGAGAAAGATGTTGAAGAGCCAAAGATAGTTGTTAAGAATAGAAGAAACCGAAACAGACAGAAAGAGAAGCCTAAAAATCCAGAAAGAGTTGAACTTTTAAACTCTGCTATCTCTCTATTAGAGGAGAATATTAAAGAGACCTCATCGGAACTTAATGTGATAAAGTTAGAGCTACAAAGAGTGATAGAACTTAGAAAAGATTTCTTACCTTTACAGAAAAAGTTTTTAGAAGATCAGAAATATTTTGATGACTACTATAAACAGCTAAAAGAGGTTTCAGAAATTTTTGGAGATATAAAAGCTCTGACAGGCATGGGTTGGGACTTATCAAAAGGGATTTTACATAGTAAAGAGTGGTTAAATCTTCAGAAGTTCTCAAAAATCTTGGAGCAGAGAGAGAAGTTACAAGAGATAGCTAAAACTCTTGGTCGAATGAAATACAGCAGTGATGATTTCGATATGGAAAATATTCTATATAAAGAGGTTGTTATAGAGAAAAAGAGAAAACTATCATCAAATCTAAATGATGAGGTGAAAGGTGTTTTTCAGAGTTCAGATATTCATCGAGTAATGCCGAGCGAACTTCTCAATTTAGGAAACCCTGAAACTGAAGATATTTTCTACTCTAAAATGCTTGAGAATAAACTACTCTCTTATGAACTTCAAGGTTATGAAGATGAGGTGCAAAAACGGGAAGTTGAGAAAGAGAAGAGGGAGAAAAAGGCTAAAAAAGAGAGAGGACCAATTATCGTAAATATCGATACTTCTGGCTCTATGAATGGAGTTCCTGAAGAGGTTGCAAAAGCCTTAACTCTTGCAATGGTAAAAATAGCTCTGAAAGAGAATCGAGAGTGCTATCTAATAACTTTCTCATCAACTAATCAGACTGTTGAGTATGAGCTTACAAAAGGAGATGGTGCTTTAAATAATCTTATGAATTTTATGCTCCAATCATTTGGAGGTGGAACAGATTTTGAAACCCCACTAAATAGAAGTTTAGAGATTTTAAACAGAGACAACTTCTCTAAATCTGATATTCTTTTTGTTACAGATGGCTATGCTGGAGTATCTTCAGAGTTTTCTCAAAAACTACAAAAAGCTAAAAAAGAGAAAAACTTTAAAATTACAACTGTTATTGTCGGTTCAGAAGTAAGCGAAAATAAATTCAGTGACAAAATTATTAATTTTAAAAATATATAGAGTAAGGAAGGCTTTCACCGTCCCTCAAAGAAAAATTGGGACTGACTAAATAGGTAAAATACCCTGTATGAATACAGGTAAAAAATACGAACCAGACAAGAGATTAACACTCTTTCAAAAAGAGTTAATTGGAAGAATGTATGAAGAAAATATAGGACAACGAGCAATTGCAAGAGTGTTAAAAGTATATGTTAGGACAATTCAGTATCATATAAAAAAACTTGATAAATATAAAGAAATCTACAAAGGGAACTGACTAAATAGAAACTTTGCTTCATAATAGATTGCCGTGTCAAGCACGGCAATGACACTCTTTTGTCATATTCGGGCTTGACCCGAATATCTCTATTTAGTCACTCTCAATAATGCATTACAAGATTTTCAAAGAAGTTTGCCGAACATACCACAAGTATATTGTGATGGTAATATGAGTTATCGCTCAACTTTTGGAAGTAAAGCAACTATGAAAAAGTCTGTTTTTACAAACCTTGTTGAAAGCCTAAGCTCAAGTTTAAGGAGTAAAATATCTTATCTTACTCGCAAGAGCGATAAACATGCCAAAAGCTTTCAATGGCTTGACAGTAGGTTAGCTAATTTCTTTTATAGGAAAAATATAAATTAACCCTATTTAGTCAGTCCTATTATTCTAACCTCCTAGTTAGAACTCTCTAAGAGTTCTTGAACAAGGAGTTTTCCCACTCCAATTTGATAAAATTCCACTTATTTTCAAAACAAGGCAAACTCTTTGAAAAAAGTTACCATTTTTCTTACCCTGCTATTTTCAACTCTACACTCATATATTGTCTCTGATATAGAGTTTCGTGGGTTGTATCACCTATCACACAATAGTGCTTATGAACTTTTAGGATTTCAAAAAGAGAGCTATGTATCAGACAGAGAGATTAACAAAGCCTTAAAACGGCTATTTAAACAGAACTATTTTGAGAATATTAGTGTTGAGTATTTTGAGAGTAATGAGACACTAGCTTTTATATTTGAGGAGAAATCAACAGTCTCTAAAGTTAATTTAAAAGGCTTTATGGATAGTGATGATGAGAAACAGAAAGAGCTACTAAATATAAAAAAGGGTACTTTCCTTGATCGTGCAAAGATTGAAGAGAGTAAAAAAAGAATTATTGAGGCACTTAACTTTAAAGGGAGTGTAGATAATATGGTTGAAGTTGAGGAGACAAAACTAGATAACGGAACAACTCAACTAGAGTTTATTGCTAGAGAGGGTGAAGAGATTATTATTAAAGATCTTCAACTAGAGGGGGCTGACTCCTTACCATTTGACGATATTGAGAATGAGATGGCAAACCGTGAAGCAGAAGGGTTTGGTTGGCTTATTGGTCGAAATAGTGGTGAGATGAAGATGAGAGAGCTAGAGATAGATGGGATGAGAATCAAAGACTACTATATGCAGTTTGGTTATCTTGATGCTGTTGTATCTAAACCTGTTGCTGATATTGACTTTAACAGATATAGTGCAAAGGTTAAGTTCCGTGTTGAAGAGGGTGTGCCTTATAGTATCCGAAATATCAATATAGCAATTGATAAAGATAATATCTTAGACATTAATGAGACTCTTCTCTCATTTCTAACTCAGCCTAAAGATGTTTTTAATATTGTTAGATTCCGAAAAGATCTTGAACGACTGAAATATGCTGTTGCTGATAAGGGTTATGCTTTTGTGCAGATTGAGCCAGATTTAAAAAAAGATAGAGATAATCAACTTGTTGATATTACCCTCAATGTAACCACTGGAGAGAAAGTATTTATCCGAAATGTTATCGTCTCTGGAAACCGTGTCACTCTTGATAGAGTTGTTCGTCGTGAGGTCTATCTTGCCCCTGGAGATTTATACAATCTTACAGACTTAAAAGACTCAAGAAATGCTCTTGGACGACTAGGTTATTTTGACAATATCAATATAGAAGAGAAGAGAGTCTCCACTAATGAGATGGATTTAGTTGTCTCTGTGGAAGAGGGGCGAACAGGAATGGTTCAGATAGGGGGTGGATATAGCACCTTTCTTGGAATGACATTTGATGCTGGAGTTAGTGATAAGAATGTCTTTGGTAGTGGAATGGATCTTGGATTCTCTCTTCAATACTCAAAAATCTCATCAAGATATACTCTTAGCCTTACCAATCCAAGGCTTAATGACTCACTATATAGTGGAAGCTTCTCAGTTAATAAGAGTACATTTGAATACTCATACTATACTGTTGATGATACAGGTTTCAGCACAACAATTGGAAGAAGATTTACAAGAGATTTCCGAGCTAGTTTAGGGTATGGATATAGTGATGTGTTATACAAAGATATCGACTCTGCATATAGTGATTATTATAGCAACTATCTTGAGTCATATATAAAAAGCTCAATTTTCCTTAGTGGTACTTATGACACAACAGATGACTACTTTTTACCTAGAGAAGGGGTGATTCTTTCCGACTCTGTTGAGTATGCAGGAGTTGGGGGAGATGCAAAATTCCTTAAAAACACTCTTAGCTTCAATGCTTATAAAGGTGTTGAGGATTATATAGACTCAGATGTGATCTTTCGATACAAATCAAAATATAGAATTATGGAAGATAATGGATATATTCCTCTAAATGAGTCTATCCATATGGGTGGAATTGGGAGTGTTCGGGGGTACGACCCATATGCATTTCCAAATCGTGATTTAGCTGAATACAAAGTTTTTACAGCTCTTCAGAGTTTCACAAATAGTGTTGAGATGAGTTTGCCAATATCAAAAAAAGCAAAACTGAGATGGAGCTTCTTTGTTGATTATGGCTGGATTGGTAAAGACTCTATTGATGATGTTGCAGATAGAGGTGGATATGGTGGTGTGCTTGAGTGGATTTCACCAATGGCCCCTATTCAGTTTGTATTCTCGAGAGCATTTAATGATGAAGCTGGAGATCCTATCTCTAAATTTGAATTTACAATGGGAAGAAGATTTTAAGAAAAAGAGAATAGAATATTCTTAATAATTTATAATTAACTAGGATAGTGTGTGCAGAGAGATAATAGAAGTAAGCTATTTTCAGATCAAGAGTTTAAGAAGAGTGGTTTTGTTTGGACACTCTTTCTTCCAATTATTGTGGCGATGTTGGTTATCGGAATCATATCTATCTCTAGCATATACTATATTCAAGAAGAGCATCTTCAGACTAAAGTTGATGAGAGAGTCAAGAAAGTTGAGGGGGTCGTAAACTATCAGATTGCTCAAAACTCTAACCTTTTTCAAGGAGTTATGGATATTCTTGAAGATGATATAGAAATCATTAAACTTTTCCAAAATCGAGATCGTGAGGCACTTTTAAAATACTCCAAACCTATCTTTGAAAAGTTGAATAAGCGATTTAATATTACCCATCTCTATTTTCACACTCTTGATAGACGAGTTTTTCTTCGAGTCCATAACCCCGTAAAACACTCCGACTCAATTAATCGATGGACTCTAGTTCAGTCCGCAGAGAGTAATGAGAGTGTTAGTGGATTGGATTTTGGACTTCAAAATAATATCTCTCTTCGTTCAGTAAAGCCTTGGTTTGTTAATGGCGAGTTAATAGGTTATCTCGAACTTGGTGAAGAGATTGAGTATGCTATCCCGAGATTGGCAAAACTTCTTGGTACAACCGTTGTTATATCTATTGACCGAGACAAGTTTAATATTAAGAAGTTCTGGGAGTGGAAAAGAGTCTATCAGCTAAAAAATAAGATGGTTGAGGTGATGGATAACTATGTAATCTACATAAAAGAGTTTAAGAGAACACCTGAAAATCTCCGAGACTTTATCGATGACTTTCAAGGAGATGAGAATAGTCGTGAAGAGGTGACAGTAATGCACCAAAGACACTTTGCAAAGAACTTCTACCTTCGTGATGCCAGTGGTGAGAATGTTGGGCTAATTACTGTACTTGTTAATGTAGATTCAGAAGTAGAGCTTCTTGAGATGATGTTATGGGGACTTATCGTAACATCTGGACTTGCAACTATTATCGCCCTACTAACATATTTTCGACATATTAAACGAGTTAGCCTTGAGATAGAGGAGGCTAATAAGACTATCTTTGAACTCTCTATTAAAGATGGTTTAACCTCTCTCT
>JAMJTX010000012.1 GCA_024281215.1 Candidatus Thiovulum karukerense
CCGTGCTTCCCACGGTATCTTGCCTATAATTATACAGAAAATTTGTGCCTTATATCCCCGCCATGAATGGCGAGGGTGTACGGCACATTTGCTAAAAGCGACCTGTTAGTAGGTGTTTTGTTTATATCCCTATCCAACTCCATTGTTGGAATTTTACAAAAATTTGAAAGGAGAAGGCACTTCCTCCCCATAGCTGAAACTAGGGGTCTCCGTGCCAATAGAGTTTGATGAAAAAGATTTTGATAGCTATTCTTAGTTTTGGACTTTTTAGTTTAGAGGCGAAGAGTATTGAGGACCTTGTTAAAGCTTTTCAGCAACAGGAGTTTAAGACGGTATGTCAAGATGGTATGAGAAAATATGAGAGTGGTAACCGCGATGAGGACTTTTTAGGAATGGTTGGTGTAGCTTGTGCTGAGATTGACTATATCAATCCACTCGCTATTTTACAGAAGAGTCTCCGTAGCACAAAAGCTGGAAGAAATAATGCTTCATATTTTGCAACTCTTATTTTACAGAAAAAGCTTCTCTACCAATTTATGTTAGATGATATAGATTTAGGCTACTTACGAGTTCCAGATACTGGTCACATTCTCTCAATAGTATTTAAAAATCTTGTTCTTAAGAAGTATAAACTGATTTCAGAGAGTCCTAAAGAGATAGAGATTCTTGATGGTAATAGGGTTATTAAACTCTCAATTGCCAACACATCACCTAAGAAAGTTATCGTAGATATTTATAAAGATGGAGAGAAAATTGGCTACCACTGGTATAGATAAAACAAAAAAAGCTGTTGTTATTTTAAGCGGGGGAATGGATAGTTCTCTAACTGCCTATAAGATGAGAGAGTTAGGATACGAACTGATATCTCTCCACTTCTCTTATGGTCAAAGAACTGAGAGTAGAGAGTTACTGTCATTTAATAACATCTCTAATGCAGTTGAAGTGGTAAATCGCTACCATATTGAACTGCCTGTTTTTAAGAGTATTGGAGTTGGTACAACATCTCTTATCGATAAGGATATGGAGATAAATGAGGCAGGAGTAGATCACTCAAAAGTTCCAAATAGTTATGTCCCTTTTCGTAATGGAATTATGTTAAGCATGGCGACTGCCATTGCAGAGAAAGAGGGTGCTGAAGCTATTGCAATAGGTGTTGTTGAAGAGGATAGTTCAGGATATCCAGACTGTCGAGAAGACTTTATAAACTCATTTGAACGGAGTATTAATCTTGGAACAGAGAGAGGTAACTTTACAATTCATCGTCCCCTTGTTAATCTTAAAAAGTCTCAGATTGTAGGTGAGGCTGTAAAGTTGGGAGTACCTCTTCATTTAACTTGGAGCTGTTACCAGCAGAGTGATATCGCTTGTGGTGTTTGCGATAGCTGTCGTCTTCGACTCAATGGATTTAAGGTTGCAAATGTGGCAGATCCAATCGCCTATTTGAGAAGAGAGTCGTAAAGACGATTTTAAGAGATAAATAGTAGGAGAGTTGATAGATGTTTACAGCAATAGCAGTACTGCTTTTAAGTGCAGTAGGTGGTGGAATAGTAGGTGCATACCTGACTAACTCATATCCAGCAGATAATATATGCCAAGATTGTAGAGATAAGGCTCAATACCAAGAACAGATGGTTTATGAGAGGGTAGTTGAGCATAATGAACTTGCTCGACAAGAAGCAATGGCAAAGATAGAAGCTGTTGAGGAGCAGGAACAACAGGAGTATATAGAGCAACAGCTTAATGAAGAGTACGGTTATAGTGAGGGCGATAGCCAACAGTATGATGATAGGTATTAGGATTACAGTGTGAAAATTGCATTTTTAAGCAGTCTAGATCTAAATCTTTATCTCTTTAGAATAGATATTATGGAGAAACTTCTGGAGAAAGGACATAAAGTCTATGCAATTATTCCAGAAGGTAACTACTCCAACCTCATCAGAGAGCGGGGTGTAGAGGTTATAGACTACAACCTCTCACGATCTAGTCTAAATCCACTAAGTGCGATCTCTTCAATTTTAGAGCTGAAGAGTATTCTGAAATCCCTAGATTTAGATCTTCTTCATACTTTTACAGTTAAACCAAATATCTTTGGAACAGTCGCAGGGGTAATGGCGGGAGTTCCACGAATATATAATCTTGTTGAGGGACTAGGCTCATTCTATGTTGATGACTCATTCAAGAGCAGGGCTGTTAAAAAAGTTATTGAGTCTCTTTATAAAGTGTCGTTTCGTTTTGCTGATAGAGTTGTTTTTGTCAATAGTGATGATCCAAAATACCTTGTTGAGAATGGGATTCTCCCAAAGAATAAGGTTAAAATTATCCGTTCTGTTGGTATAGATACAGATGAATATCAGAACAGCTCTGTTTCAGATAAAGAGAAAGTTGCCCTTCGCAAAGACCTAGGACTCTCTCCAGATGATAGAGTTGTAATTATGATAGGTAGAGCGATACTTCATAAAGGGACAGTTGATTTCTATCGAGCTGCACGACTATTAAAAGAGAAAGGGTATAAGTTTCTCTTTGCTGGTGGTGTTGATGAAGGTAATAAGTTTGCAATGAGTAGAGAGTTTATGGAGAGTGGAGATGTTATCTGGTTGGATTGGAGAGATGATATCAAAGAGCTGATATCAATTTCTGACATTGTAGCTCTTCCAAGTTATCGCGAGGGTGTTCCAAGAACTCTGCTTGAAGCTTGTTCAATGGGAAAGCCGATTGTAACAACAGATAGTGTTGGCTGTCGCGAGAGTGTTGATGATGGCGAAAATGGATATCTAATCCCTATAAAAGCTCCAGAGATTTTGGCTCAAAAGATTGATGAGATCTTAAGCGATAATCAACTCTATGAAAAGATGTCTCAAAAGTCTCGTGAAAAAGCTATAAATGAGTTCGATATAAAACATATTGTTGAACAGTATATGGAGATATACTAAATATTTAAATGGAGAAAGTTGTGAATGATGATCTTTTAAAAGATGTAATTCTATCTACTCTTGCAGAGATTGAAGAAGAAGTTGGTGATATTGAAGAGCAGATAGTTGATGAGAGTGAGCAGAAGAGTATCCATACTCATAAACCATCTACTGCTATCCCAACAGAAGAGAGTTCTTATAAAGATGAAAAGCTTCAACCTGAACTGTTTCAAGAGAGAGAAAATAGAGCAATCAATACTCCAGAAGAACCTGAAAGGGTTTTAGATAATAGTCAAAATAGAGAAGAGTCTTTAAACGAAGAGGAGCTATTTTTAGGGAGAGTTGGAGAGGATATTGAGACACTTTTTTTAGGACTAAGCTCTCCTGATATAGTCTCAAAAGATGAGAAGTGTAATTTAACAGTTAAATACCTTCAAGCCCTATCTCTAATGATTAATGAGAGAAGAGATAAATTAAGGAGTCAATTATCATAGTTAATTATCGAGGTCAAGATATAGACCTAACACAAGTAACACGAATTTATCCATCAGTCTTAATTGAGTTTGATGGTGATAGAAGTGAGATGTCCCTTGAGTGGGTTGATGCAAATAGAGATAGTGTTACAGTGATAGAGTATCTTTTAACAATCAATACATCATCAGATAGAGAGAGTGGATACAAATTTAAGTTTGTTGCTATTGAAGAGCTAGATGAGGCTGTTAGAGAGTTGTATGGAATTATTCAGCCGTGATATAGACTCTATCGCTATTGGACGGTTTGATGGTTTTCACTTAGGACATCAACAGCTCTTCTCATCTCTTTTAGATAGTGGTGGGATTTTAGTCATTCATCGTGATTCTGATAAATATATTCTTCCGCCTCAATTTACTGATAGACTTATTAATCTACCTATTTTTCGATATAACTTAAGCGATATTAAAGAGCTTCAAGGCAAAGAGTTTATCTCAAAGTTATTTAGTGATTTTCCAAACCTAAAGAAGATTGTTGTAGGGTATGACTTCTTTTTTGGAAATGGAAGAGATTGTTCTGCGAAAGATCTACAAAAAAGTTCAAACTGTGAGGTTGAGATTATTGATGAAGTGATGATTGAGGGAATATCTGTCCATTCTGGCAAGATTATTGAACTTCTCCAAACTGGAAATATTGAGATAGCCAATAGGCTTCTTGGTAGGGAGTATCAGATTATTGGAACTCATATCCACGAACAGAGAATAGGTGGTGAGAAGCTTGTTCCAACGATAAACCTCCAATATAGGAACTTTATCTCCCCAAAAGAGGGGATATATCTCTCAACAACTATTTTAGATAGTAGAGAGTTTAACTCAGTCTCATTTATAGGGGATCGCAAAACGACTGACGATAAGTTTGCTCTTGAAACCCACATTCTTGATAGTGAGTTTAGAGGTGGTGAGTTTAACGAAGTTACAGTAAAGTTTAAAAAATTTATTCGTGCAAATATCAAGTTTGACACTCTTGCAGATCTAAAAGTTGCTATTGAAAAGGATATAGAGGTTGCAAAGAGTTATATATAGAGTTGAGTACATTCTATTTCTCTTTTTTAAATTCTTCACGACAAAAACTCCAAGATGGTTCAGAGATTCAATCTTAACTGGATTTACAAACCTACTCTATTTAGTTATTAAAAAATATCGTAAGATAGTTAAGAAGAATTTGGAGATAGCTTTTGGTTTGGAGTATGCAGAGGCTAATTTCCAACGAATTACAAAATCCTGTATTAGAAATCTGCTAGTTAATATGGTGATTGTTGTCGAGAACCTACACCGCACTCCCCAAGATATAGAGAAGATGGTTCTTTTTGAAAACCGTGAAATTATTGACGAACTTTTAAAAGAAGGTAAAGGACTTATCTTGTCATCTGGACACTTTTGGCACTGGGAGATGTTAGGAGCTATTATTTCGTCTCAAGTTGTTAATGGTTATGGTGTTGTTGAAAAACTCAAAAATCCATTGATGGATAGCATATTAACATCTAGTCGAGAGAGATTTGGAATCACTGTTATTCCGATGAAAGGTGCTTTACGAAAGATGGTTAAAGTTCTGAAAAATGGCAAGACTATATTTATTTTAACTGATCAGGCTGTTAATAGAGGACAGGGTATAGAATTACCATTTTTTGGAAAAGAGGCTATCCACAGTGAGGCAAATAGCTTTCTCTCAAAAAAGTATGATATTCCAATTCTTCCTGTATTTATGAGTGAAAAAGATGGAAAGTACTCTGTTAGATTTGAAGAGCCTATCTGGGCAAATAGAGTTGAAAATAGTACAGCTATTGAACTTAAACTTCTTGAAAAAGAGATTCGCAAGAGACCAGAGAATTGGCTATGGTGTCATCGCAGATGGAAAAATCTCGATATATATTAAGTGTTGCCACTATAAATATCTATATCTTTTTGATAAACTTAAACCACTAAAATGAACTGGAAAAGCTGATGAATGCTAAATACTTCTTAGGAACACTGTTGATATTCAATATATATTGGATATCGCTTCTATATGAGCCTTTTCTCTTGACTATTCTTATAGCAGCTCTATTCTCGATTGCAACATCAACTCTATATACAACTCTTGTCAATTTTACAGAGTCTGAGGCGATGGGAGCAGTTCTATCTTCACTAGTTTTAGCACTTATATTCTTTGCTCCAATAGGTTATTTTATATATGAGGGAGTTGTCTTTGCTAAAAGTGTAGATACCTCAAAAATTGAGCTAATCATTCCATCTGTAAAAGATATTATAGGATTTGTTCCAGACTATTTTAACTTTCTTAAAAAAGATATTGAGGAGTTTCTGATCTCTATTAACCTACCGCAAGTAGCAAAAGATACTGTTAAGTATATTATCTCTATTGGTGGGCAGAGTGTAATATTTTTTAAAGACTCTCTATTAATTATCATATTCTACTTCTTTATTCAGTATTATAGAAATAAACTAGGCAGATATTTTAAGAGAATTATTCCTCTCTCAACACAGGATACGATCTCTCTCTTTAGAGAGGTCTCTTCTGTTATAAGTGTTGTCTTCTACTCTGTTATAGCAACAGCAGCTCTACAAGGAGGACTCTTTGCATTTATAGCCTATATCTACGGCTATAACCCTATTCTTCTTGGTGTGCTATATGGATTTGCTTCACTTGTTCCTTTTGTTGGAGGAATGCTTATGTGGTTACCTCTTGTGCTTTATGAGGTATCTCTTGAGAACTATCAAAATGCAGTTATTATCGGAGTATACTCTATTGTTGTTATCTCAATAGTTGCAGATACATTTATCAAGCCTATCATCATCTCCTATATCAATCGTAAAATTATGAGAGGTGATGCTTATGTAAATGAGCTTCTGATATTCTTCTCAATGATAGCTGGACTCGGTGCATTTGGATTCTGGGGGGTCATCCTTGGACCAGCAATAATTACACTATTCCTATCACTTGTAAAGCTCTATGAGTCACTCTATCAGAAGAATATGGAGGTTATGAAAGTTAAATTGAAATATAGTCGAGAGAAGTAGAGCTACCTCTCTCTATTTTTTAAATTAACTCTCTACGATTTTTAAGTGTTATATATATGAGAAGAGTCAACATTGAGAAGATAAGAGGGTAGAAATAGAGATACTCTTTTATCTCATATCCAACATCTCGAATCTCTCTCTTCTCAAGCTTATCTATCTCATCGTAGATCTGCTTTAACTCCTCACCTGTTCTTGCAATAAAAGCTCTTCCTCCAGTCTCTTCAGCTATATCCTGAAGAAGTAAAGGGTTAAACTCTCCCTGCTGACCAATTCCAATTGTGTAGATCTTAATGTTGCTATTTTTAGCGACTCGAATAGCTTGATCTCTATCTATAACTCCTGAAGTGTTTATCCCATCAGTTAATAGAATCGCTATATTACTGCTGTTATCTTCTCTTTTGAGTAGGCTAACTGATTGCCCAACTGCATCATAGATAGCTGTTGATCTTCCAGCAACTCCTATACGAAGCTGATTAACCATTTTAGAGAGAATCGCTTTATCATAAGTTAGTGGTGAAGATATAAAAGCATACTCTCCAAAAACAACAATACCAAGATTATCACTCTCTCTCTTGTTGATAAAATCTATTACAATCTCCTTCACAACTTGAAAACGGTTAAGAGTAAAGTTCTGCTGACTAAATCCGATCGCTTTCATCGACTCACTTGTATCAAGAAGTAGAGCTATGTTCAGTCCCTCTTTCGGCTTCTCTCTCTCTTTTAAGAGTGTATATGGAGATGATAGAGCTGTAACAAGAAGAGATATTGATGCCCATTTTAAGATCTGCAGACTTTTAAGTCGATAGTTTGAGACACTCTTAAAAAAAGTTGTATTTGGAAATATGATCGATGAACTCTTCTCTCGACAAAATCGGTCACAGAAAAGGAAAAGGAGGAGGAGCAGGAAAACTTCTGGATATTCAAAATTAAGACTACTCACTCTCTACCACCTGACAAAAGAGTTCTACTTTTAGTTTGACCTCATCGGAGATCTCTCTGACACTTTTCCGATATTTAAACTCCTCTAACATCTCAATAATCTCCTCTAATATCGCTCTACTTCTATCTGTTGATGAGACTTCTCTACCAATCTTTGTGATAAGATAGGCAGACTCTCTACTCTTACTCCAATCCATATTTTTAAGAAGTTCTATCTTCTCTTCTCTCTCTCTCTTCTCTCTATCTCTCTACTGTTCTCAATATAGTTTCTGTTTAAGACATAACTATAATACTCAAGGTCATTACTAATAATAGACTTGACACTACCCTTTAAACCCTTGCCAACTGCACCAGTTCCAGCAAAAATGTCAGCAAAAACTTTAGAACTTCTTAAGGTAAGATTGCCGTACTTTTATAATATTTATCTTGATGATTTTCCTACACTTTCGCAATTAAGACAGATACGATTAGAGCTGTTACAGATTAAAGGGATTAAAAATATTGAGGTGTTTAGTAAAAACCATACCAAAATATACTCCACTCTCAAAATCACACAAAATGTCTCGATTATTCTATTTCTAGCTATCTTAATCTTCTCTATCTTGATCTTTTCAAAGCAAGTTCGTATATGGTCATATGAGCAAAGAGAAAAAATAGAGGTGATGCAACTTCACGGAGCAACACTTTTTTATACATTTAAACCTATTATGATTATAG
>JAMJTX010000013.1 GCA_024281215.1 Candidatus Thiovulum karukerense
AACAGTCACCTACTCTACCGCTGAGCTAATTCGGAACTTCATTTAAAAGTTGGTGGAATTATAGAGATTTATTTACTCAATGTCAAGAGCAATTTCTCAATTTAAGTAATTTGCTCTTTGAGAATGAGTAATTGCGACCGCTAATGCATCACTTATATCGAGAGGCTTAATCTCTCCTCGAACTCCCAACAGCTTTTTCACCATAAAATTCACCTGCTCTTTAGTTCCTCTACCAGTTCCCGTAAGACTCTCTTTTATCTCAAGAGGAGAGTATTCAAAAACTCTCTCAAATCTATTCAAGAGATAGTGAAGTAAAGCTCCTCTAAACTGTGCCAACTTCAATACTGATTGTGGGTTTTTTGAAAAAAAGAGAGATTCAACAGCTACACTCTCTATCTCATTTGATTCCAGAATTGAGTTTAACTCCTCTGGAAACCTTCTAAGAATATTTTGTAGATCTCTGTCTCTAAACTTAATCACCCCTGCATCAATTAGAGTTAATCTATTTCCAATCTTCTCAATGATTCCAAAACCCAAATTTTGAGTTCCTGGATCTATTCCTAATATTTTCAAAGCTACTATTTTAGCTGTGTGGCTCTGATGATATACAGTGCTCATCGTTGTTGTACTTGTTTAATATATAAACAGCGATAACCATTATTAGAATTGAACCTGAAATTGTAAGCATACGATAGTTATCCATTGTCTTGATATCGATTGTCAAAACTCTGGTAAGTGCAGTAATTGCAACATATATCAAAAATTGTACAGGCAATTTATGAGTTTTGAAGTAAATCCCTATCATTGCTCCAATCTCAAGGTAGATAAACAGTAGAAGCACATCTTTAAGAGATATATCAGCCGTGTGATTTACCATATCGATAAATGTGTTGATAGCCATATAAACCACAACAATAAAGAGAGAGAATAGACCAACAAGATGAAAACCATCTATTAAACTCTGTCCAAACTTCTCTATTTTTTGAATAAATTCACTCATTTAATTTCCTTTTTATAACTTAACAATTTTTGCACCCTGACCACCCATATTCGGTGGAGCATCTCCAAACCACTCAACTCGTGGGTATTCTCGAAGAAACTGATTCACAGCTTTTGCCAAGACTCCACCTCCAATCCCGTGAGTGATAAAGACTTCGTCCCAACCTTGTAGAAGAGCATTTGATAAAAATATATCCAACTCTTCAAGAGCCTCTTCTCGTCTCTTTCCGTGGAGGTCAAGTCTAAGACTAGCCTTGTCTGGTTTCTCAACTTTCACTTTAACAGATTGTGTCTGTTTTGGGATTTTGAGAGCTGGAAGAAGATCGGCTAACTTTAACTCAACTCTCATTCCATTAACTTCAACTCTAGCTTTTTTACCTTTTATCTGAAGAATAACCCCCTCGCTACTCTTATACTTAACTCTATCTCCAGTTTGAAATTTATAGTCTCGCTTATCCTCTTCAACCCTCTGTTTTGGTAACTTCTTATGAGCCTCTGTCATATGGCGATGGGTGTCTGGAACTGTCTTTGCCCAGATAGAGCTTTTTGCCTCTGTTATTGCTCCGCTATATATATTTTGAAGTTCATCTCTCTTCTCCTCAACACCCCGATAGAAGCTATCTCTCGCCTCTCTCAGTCGAAGTTGTTCAGCCTCAACCTCAGCTATCTTCTGAGAGAGTTTTTCACTCTTCTCCATTAGCTCCTGCTCAAGATTGGCACTCTTCTCAATAAGTTCGTTAAGTTTTTCACGATCATCACCATAGACAGAACGAGCCTCATCAACAAAACTCTTTGGAATTCCATACCTCTCTGCTGTCTCAAAGGCATAACTCTTTCCAACTATCCCCTGAAGAAATCTATATGTCGGCTCTCGCTTCTCCTCATCATAGAGTGCTGCAACAAGCTCAACATTTGGATCTGTCCCCATAAGTGAAGCGAGTCTTTTATGGTGAGTGGTGATAACGATTTTTGAACCTTTTGAGATTATCTTCTCAATCAGAACTTTAAATAGTGCCGAAGCCTCGTCACTATCTGTTCCAAGTTCAACTTCATCAACCCCGATGAGGTATCTATCTTTATGGAGAATCTCAGAGAATGAGACCATTCTTCCTGCAAATGTAGATATATCAAAATTTACATTTTGGGGGTCATCGATAACTGCCTCAATCCCTTTAAATCTTCCAACTCGGCTATGGTGATTATCAATCTTCATTGGAATCAACATCTTTGATAGATATGCAATTGATAGCAGGGATTTAAGTAGCATTGTCTTACCACCAGCATTAACTCCCGTAACCATCAGAGCAGGTTTTGAAAAGTCAATATTTAGAGGTTTTGGAGAGTGTTTAATTGCGGGGTGGTAGAAATCTTTAACAACAATATCTGAACTCTTTTGAGGTAGAGTAAATTGAAGATCTTTTGACCTTGCAAAATTTAGTCGAGCTTGATAATGATCAAATCTATCAAACTCACGATCAATAAATTTTAGAAAATGGATAAAAGAGTGGAGCTTTTTAGATATATCTTTTCGATACTGAAGATAGATACTCTCTCTCTCCTGTTCATAGGCTCTTACTCGTTTAAGAGAGTCTGATATTCTGTCTGGAACAACATAGAAGAATCCCGATGCACTTCTTCCAACTACACTTCCTTTTACAGCAGATGTAAATCCGCCTCGCATAAGAAGAGCTTCCGACTCATTCAGATAGTGAATCTGCTTATCTACTAGATACTCTTCAACTCTTCGAGAGTGGAGAAGCTCATAGAGAGCTGTTCGGATAGAGCTTTTAACCTCATCGATACCAAGAGATATAGATTGAAGTCGCTCATCAACCTCATCTTTAAACTTTCCATCTTCAGCAAAATAGCTGTTTATATCTCGGAAGTAGTCTGGAATCTCAATCTTCTCAATCCACTGAAGAGATATACCGACAAACTTAACTCTTTTAAGATAGAGAAAATATCTAATAATCTTTACAATCTCAAATATCTGATCAAGATGGAGAACTCCAAATTTTTTAACAACTGATACTGATCTCCATATCTGATCAACTTGAGGAGGCTCTTTGAACTCTATCTCTTCAAGGGACTCAATAAATTGTAGATGTCTCTCAACATCACCCTCAAATTTAATATCTTTATCCCTTGCAAAGAAGTTCTTGAAGTTATCAATAAACTCCTTTAAATCTAGCTTCTCCTCTATATTTTTCAATCCATAACCCTTATCGATTTTATCGAGAATTATAGCTTAAAGGAGTCTCTCAAACTTAATAGCTGAGCTTACTTTTGATATCCATCTCTCGTTTTAGGCTCTTCTCTTTAAGAGTCTCTCTTTTATCATATAGCTTCTTTCCTTCAGCTAACCCTATTTCAACTTTTATTAAGTTCTTATTGCTGATATAGAGTTTTGTTGGAACAATTGTTAAGGCAGTTTTTGAGACTTTATTAAATAGTTTGTCAATCTCTTTACGATGAAGTAGAAGTTTTCTTTTACGAATCTCATCATAACGAAAAGATGAATTTGTTGTCTCAAGGTAACTAATATGAGCCTGAAGGAGATAGACCTCACCTCTATCTATCCGAACATAGCTATCTCGCAGATTAACTCTACCGGCTCTAATAGCTTTCACCTCACCACCTGTCAAAACTATTCCAGCTTCAAATTTTTCAAGAATAGTGTAGTCGTGAAAAGCCTTTTTATTGTTATTTACAATCTTCAAGCTCTTAATTACCTCGGAAGTAATTTACAAGATTGCTCTCTGTAAAGTTACAATCTGATGACCCACAAACATCTGTTTTAAAACTCTCAACTTGTTCATCACTACTCTTCTCATCATCTCCAACATTAACCATCATCGCAACAGAGTTTAAGAACTCCTCATCACTATTTAGTTTATCAACACTTTTTGAAGCTAATGTATCGTTTGTTGGTTCTGGAAAACAGCTTCCATCGTAAGAGCTATGATAATCAGAACTTGAACAAGATGCTCCATTACTGTTAATATAGCTATCCTCTTTTACAAGGGCAATTGCATCTCGCCCCTCTGAATCAATTGTCAATTTCAGAGTTGTAAAATTTGAGTTAGAGACTCTCCATATTTTGTACTCATTATAGTCAGATATATACTGTGGAATCGATAACTGAGATTCACTACAAACTTCAGGAGCAGTATCTTTATTAATAATACACTCTGTTACATCAAGCTCAAATTGACTTCTTGGCTCAACACTCGATGTATCACCACTAAGAATAGATGCCATATCATCACTGCTAATATTGGGGATTACTCCTCGAACTGTTCTTTCCATTGCGATAATATCTTCAAGATCCACACTTTTAAGATCATCACTGCTTTCACTATCTAACATCTCTAGTAGAAGAATGGGGTTAATAGCTAAACAAGATTGTTGTGGATATATAGATAGATTTTTAAATTGGTGTTGATTGCAATCCAAAGATGTGTGATTATTTAGAGTGAGAACAGTTTTAAACTCAGCAATCCCCTGCTCAATCTCCTCATTTTTAAACCTATCTATAATAATACTCATTACATTTCTACTCTGGACAGATTCATTAGCATCATCACTATAAGCATCATAGAGATCTTCACCCATATATATAAGGTCATAATCTGCTAAACCAAAATATGCAACCCCTCGATTCAAATGACACTCATCATCACTAAAAGAGCCATCACCACAATCTTTTAACTCATCAAGGGCTTCACTGAATTTTCCATCATCAAGAAGTCTCTCAACTTCATACCGCTTGCCCTCTGCTGTCTCTTTTTCACATCCAGAAAAGAGAAGAAGCATGGCACTCATTAAAATAAATATCCTCTTCATTTTTATACCTCTATTTTTGATAATTATATCAATAAGTGCCTAGAAAAATTGGTTTGACAAAACTATACAGTCAAATATATGATTTTAGAGCCTGTCAAAGAAGTATTTGACTTGGTATAATTTTTAAACTTTGGAGGCAAAATGTTTCAATCCATACGACACTCTCAATGGTTTTCAAACCTGACAACAGCAATTATTATCGGTTATGCTATTGTTCTTGGAATCAAGACATCTGATAGTCTAACAGGTTCATTTGATTTTCTATGGTTCTATTTAGATTTAGCAATTACTCTATATTTTCTATTTGAGGTAGTTGTAAAAATATCAGTCGATCGCTCGGAATACTTTAAAGATCGATGGAATATATTTGACTTTCTAATTATCTCCATAACTCTCATTCCTATTAGTGAGAGTGAGTTTATGATGATAGCAAGATTAATGAGGCTATTTCGTGTTCTTCGGCTATTCCAATCTCGCCCAGAGTTAAAAAACATTATCGATATGTTGATCAGTGCTATTCCATCAATTATAGATATTGTAATCTTGATGTTTATAATATTCTATGTCTATGGAATTGTTGGTAGCTTTCTGTTTGGTTCGTTACCATCTGGTCTTTGGGATAACCTGTTTATCTCTATGCTAACTCTATTCCGTATTTTAACTTTTGAGGATTGGACAGATGTTATGTATGAGGCGATGGAGCTGAACTCTCTCTATTGGATCTATTTTGTCTCATTTATTATTATCACTGCCTTTGTATTTTTCAACCTATTTGTTGCAGTCATTATAGGTGAAATGGAAAATTTACGAGACAAGAGTTCTGGTTCAACATTAAATGTTCTCGGTGAAAAAGTTGATAATGAAAATAGCAAAATTCAAAAACTCGAGAGTGAGATATCTGAGATGAAAGCGATGTTAAAAGAGTTAGTTGAGCGGGAGAGAAGAGGAGAGAGTTAAATAGTGGAACTGAATAAATAATAAATTGCCGTGTCAAGCACGGCAATGACACTCTTGTGTCATATTCGCTAAAAGTCTCTAGCTTTTCTCTCGTATCTTTAGATATATCTGAAGAATATCGAGTCCAGCAGGGGTCATTCCCTGAATCTGGGAAGCTGATTGAAGATTTGGCGGATTAAATTTCTCAAGTTTCTCAACAATCTCACTACTCAATCCAGAGACTTTACGAAAATCGAAATCTTCTGGAATTTTTGTATGTAACATCGCTTCCATCTTGGTAATCTGCTCTTTCTGTTTATGAATATAGTTAAAATATTTCGCCTCAATAATGATCTGCTCTTTTAACTCTCGGCTAAATAGCTGATACTTTGGCATAAGAGTTTCAAGGTTATCGATTGAGAAGTTCTTTCGTCCAACAACTCTTAAGTATGATACTTTATCTTTTATCTTATCTTGACCTATCGACTCTAAGAATTGAAGAGACTCTTTCGATGGAGTCATAAAGTGTTCTTGAAGCTCCTTAACTGCTTCATCAATCGATTTTCTAAGCTCCTCAACATAGTTATAGAACTCATCATCAACAAGTCCAAGTTGGTAACCATATTTAGATAGTCGGAGATGGGCATTGTCCTCTCTGAGAAGTAGTCTATACTCCGCTCGACTTGTAAACATTCGATAAGGCTCTTTTGTCCCCTTTGTTACAAGGTCATCGATTAGAACACCGATATATGACTCATCTCGTCGGAATACCATTGGCTCTTTTCCCTGAAGAGATAGGGTTGCATTGACTCCCGCCATAAGTCCTTGAGCAGCAGCCTCTTCATAACCTGTTGTTCCATTAATCTGTCCAGCAAGATAGAGATTTTTTATCTTTTTTGTCTCAAGAGAGTGTTTTAACTCTGTTGGATCGATATAGTCATACTCAATCGCATAGCCATATCGGACAATTTTTGCATTCTCAAGCCCCTGAACAGAGTGAATCATATCCCTCTGAACATCTGGTGGCAGTGAAGTTGACATTCCATTTATATAGTATTCAGTCGCTTCAAGAGTTTGTGGTTCGATAAAGAGATGGTGTCTATCTCTATCTCTAAATCTATCAATTTTATCTTCAATACTTGGACAGTATCTTGGACCAACTCCAGCAATCTGTCCAGTAAAGAGAGGAGCTCGATAGAAGTTACTCTCAATAATTTCGTGAGTTCTATGATTTGTATATGCTACATAACATGGGAGTTGAAAGGTAGTTTTAAAACTCTCTCGATCTGTATGGAAACTGAAAGGAATTGGTTCATCATCTCCACCCTGCTGTTCTAAAATTGAGAAGTCGATCGATGAAGCATCAATTCTTGCAGTTGTTCCCGTTTTAAGTCGTCCAACATTAAGACCTAAATCTCGTAAATTATCTCCAAGATGAGTAGCCGAAAACTCCCCATATCGTCCTGCTTTATGTTGAATCTCTCCAATATGGGTAACACCATTTAAGAATGTTCCAGCAGTGATAATGATTCGTTTTGCTCGATACTCAATCAGCAGTTCTGTTTTAACACCAACAGCCACCTCATCTTCAACAATAACCTCTGTAACTGTATCTTGAGCAATATCAAGGTTTGGTGTATTTAGACAGATAGTTCTCATCTCAATTGCATATCTATCCATATCTATTTGAGCTCGACTTCCACGAACTGCTGGACCTTTGTTCTCATTAAGAATTCGGAATTGAATACCACACTTATCAGTTGTCTTTCCCATTTGACCACCAAGAGCATCAACCTCTTTAACAAGGTGACCTTTTGCTAATCCACCAATTGCAGGATTACAACTTGTTGCTCCAATATTTTCGGACAACATAGAGATTAAGAGGGTTTTCATTCCCATTCTGGCACTTGATAGAGATGCCTCAATTCCAGCATGTCCTCCACCAACAACTATAACATCATACTTCATTGTTAAACTGTATTGGCACGGAGACCCCCTAGCTTTAGCTATGGGGAGGAAGTGCCTTCTCCTTTCTAATTGTTTCTTGACATTAACACAACCAAGTGTATATTATGCTTATATGAAAATAATGATTTTAACCCAGAAAAATAGGCTAAAACTTAGTCCTAAAAAACTTGAAATTATTAAACTATTATCTTACTATTCAGCAAGGCTATACAATGTTGGTCTTTATAGTGTAAAGCAATACTATTTTAATAACAAT
>JAMJTX010000014.1 GCA_024281215.1 Candidatus Thiovulum karukerense
ACTCTATATAGAGGGTCATTATCACCAAGGATTACTCTTTACTATAGAGAAAAAGAGGTATGTAAATTTACCCTCTTTTGCTTGTAATCAAAGTTGTTTTATAGTAAAATCGAACCAGAATAGTATTTTTTTTGAAAATATAAGTCTCAAGGATTTGTGATGAGTGAAAAAGATGGTGGCATAAAACTTGGTTCAAATGAGATAGAACTTGTAGATTTCCGTATAATGAAAGATGTAGGCGGAAAGATTTATGAGGGTATCTATGGAATCAATGTTGCAAAAGTTAGAGAGATTATTAGACTCCCTAAATTGACAGAACTACCTGGGGTTCCTCACTTTATAGAAGGTATTTTTGATCTACGAGGTGTGGTTATTCCTGTTGTAAATCTTTCAAAATGGATGGGAGTTGATTCTGGACGAGACTTTGATAAAAAAGTAAGAGTAATTATTGCAGAGTTTAATAATATTCTAATAGG
The DNA here is from genome assembly GCA_024281215.1 of Candidatus Thiovulum karukerense. Classification (GTDB taxonomy): domain Bacteria; phylum Campylobacterota; class Campylobacteria; order Campylobacterales; family Thiovulaceae; genus Thiovulum_B; species Thiovulum_B karukerense. The sequence goes on from JAMJTX010000014.1 coordinate 477, forward strand.
TTTCATTGTCCATGAAGCGAAAAGAATCCGACGAATCAGTTGGAAAGATATTGAACCTGCATCTTTTGCTTCTAGTCAAGAGAGTGTAGGTGTTGAGAAAAATAAAATTACAGGTGTTACAAGAATCGAGGATAACTCTGTTCTTCTAATTCTTGACCTCGAAAGTGTTGTTCAAGATTTGGGATTAGTAAAACCACCAACAGATGTTGATAAGCTAACAAATGGTTCTGAATTCTCTGGACTCGCCCTTCTCTTAGATGATAGTTCAACAGCAAGACGAGCTATGAAGACTGCTCTGGAACATATGGGGTTTGATGTTATGGAGGCTATTGATGGTCAAGATGGATTAAAAAAACTTGAAGACCTTTATGCAGAGAGTGGCGAAGAGAAATTTAAGAAAATTTTAAAAATAATTATCTCTGATATTGAGATGCCAAGAATGGATGGCTTCCACTTCGCTTCAAATGTTAAGAATGATGCTAGATTTAAACATTTACCAATTCTGTTTAACTCATCAATTAGTGGTGATTTTAGTCATGAAAAAGGTAAAGAGGCTGGTGCGGACGGCTACCTTGTTAAGTTTAATCCTAAAAAGTTCTACGAAGAAGTATCTAGAGTATTAAAAAAATAGTTGTTGAGCAAAAGAGAGAGGTAATAAAAAATGGATGAATTTCAAGAGATTTTACAAGACTTCTTGGTAGAAGCATTTGAACTCATTGAACAGTTAGATCAAGACCTAGTAGAGCTTGAGAGTAACCCAGATGATTTAGATCTTCTAAACAGGATTTTTAGAGTTGCTCATACAATTAAGGGTTCAAGCTCATTTCTTAACTTTGATGTTTTAACAGAACTAACTCACCATATGGAAGATGTTCTGAATAAAGCTAGAAAAGAGGAGTTAAAAGTTACTCCTGAAGTTATGGATGTTGTACTTCCGTCAATCGATATGATGAAAGGGCTTCTTGCTCAAATCAGAGATACTGGAACAGACCAGAATGGTATAGTTATTGGTGATATTGTTGTCAAGTTGGATGCAATATCGAAAGGAGAGGATGCTACTACTGCTGAAGCACCCTCCACACAAGAGAGTTCAACCCCTAATGAGGCGAGTTCTGGATCTTCGGAGAAACCTGCTGAGAATGAGGGGGATGGGACTTATGTAAATCCTCTCGCTGATGAACCAGAGCTTGACTATGCAAATATGAGTGAAGATGAAGTTGAAGCTGAAATTAATCGTCTGATTAAGAAGAAAGCTGATGCTATTAAAGCTCAAAAGTCTGGAGATGATTCTGAGGGTGGAAGTGCTGATGATGTGAGCTTAAATGTCTCTGCAACAGAGAGCCATCCTGAAGAGAAAGCTCCTGCTCCAGCTGCTCCACCTCCACCAAAAGCTCCTGAGCCTCCAAAACCAACAGCACCTGCGGCAAAACCTGCTGGAGCTCCTGCTGCCGCACCAAAACCTGCTGCTGTGGAACAGACAATTAGGGTAGATGTTAAACGACTTGATCATCTTATGAATCTGATTGGAGAGCTTGTTCTTGGTAAAAATAGATTAATGAAAATCAATGATGATGTTGAAGAGAGATATGAGGGTGAAGAGTTCCTTGAGGAGCTAAACCAAGTTGTATCAATGATCTCTCTTGTGACAACAGATCTTCAGATTGCTGTTATGAAGACAAGAATGCTCCCTATTGGTAAAGTCTTTAATAAGTTCCCAAGAATGATTCGAGACCTTTCAAGAGAGCTGAATAAGAAGATTGATCTTAAGATTGAGGGTGAAGAGACTGAACTTGATAAATCAATCGTTGAAGAGATTGGAGATCCATTAGTTCACATTATTAGAAACTCTTGTGACCACGGTATCGAAACACCTCAAGAGAGGGAGGCAAAAGGTAAAGTTCCAATGGGAACAATTAACCTTAAAGCTTATAATGAAGGTAATCACATCGTTGTTCAGATTACAGATGATGGTAAAGGTCTTGATGCACCAGCACTTAAAGCGAAATCTATTGAGAAAGGTGTCATTACTCAGAAAGAGGCTGATCAGATGTCTGACAAAGAGGCATTTGGACTTATCTTCAGACCTGGATTCTCAACAGCTGCTAAAGTTACGAATGTATCTGGTCGTGGTGTTGGAATGGATGTTGTTAAGACGAATATTGAGAAACTCAACGGTATTATTGACATTGAGAGTGAAGTAAATGTTGAGACAACAATGAAACTCAAAATCCCTCTAACTCTTGCAATTATTCAAGCACTTCTTGTTGGAGTTCAAGAGGAGTACTATGCAATTCCACTTGCATCTGTTCTTGAGACTGTAAGAATTACTCCTGATGAGATCTATACAGTTGAGAATCGACAAGTGCTTCGACTTCGAGATGAGGTTCTATCTCTTGTTCATATCGCTGACATCTTTGATGTTGAGAGAGTCTTTGAGAATCACGATCACACATATGTTGTTGTTCTTGGACTTGCAGAGTCAAAAATTGGTGTAATTGTTGATTCACTTGTTGGTCAAGAGGAGATCGTTATTAAAAACCTTGGAGAATATCTTAAAGGTATGGACGGTATCGCTGGAGCAACAATCAGAGGTGATGGTGGTGTGACACTTATTGTTGATGTTGCTGCAATTATGCATATGGCAAAAGATATTAAATCTCAAGCTGTTGCTGTTGAGAGTAGCTCTTCAAAACCAAAAAATGGACCTGAAGACTATACTGTAATGGTTGTTGATGATAGTAAGACCGATAGAAAGATTATGAAATCTGCTCTTAAACCTCTAGGTGTCAATATCGTTGAAGCGACTGATGGAGTTGATGCTCTTACTAAGCTCAAAAGTAACGAATATGAAGTTGATGGTATGATGGTTGATATTGAAATGCCTCGTATGGACGGTTATACCCTTGCTGCAGAGATTAGAAAATACAACAAATATAAAGATCTTCCTCTGATGGCTGTTACTTCAAGAAATAGTAAAAGTGACAGGATGAGGGGTGTTGAAGCTGGTATGAGTGAATATATCACTAAACCATACTCAGCTGAATATATCGCCAATGTTGTTAGAAGAAATTTAGGATTGGAGTAGAACATGAGTGGTAAACTACAAGAAGTTGTAAATAATCAGCAACAGCAACAAGAGGTTGTTGATAATAGTGATGAGATTCTTCAATTAGTTGGATTTGTCGTTGGAGAGGAAGAGTTTGCAATTCCAATTCTTACAATTCAAGAGATTATCAAGCCAATTGAGCATACACGGGTTCCAAGAACCCCGTCTCATGTTCTAGGTGTCTTCAACCTAAGAGGAAGTGTTATCCCTCTTATTGACTTAAGAATTAAGTTTGGAGTACCTGTAACAAACAAAAGCGAAGATATGAGATATATCGTTCTTAAAGATGGTGATGATATTGCTGGTTTTGTTATTGATAGACTTAATCAGGCAATGCGAATCAACAAGAACCAAATTGATCCTGCACCAGAAGCTACAATAGGTGATAAAAGCCTTATTGAGGGTGTTGGAAAACAGGAGGATAAAATTATTACTATCCTTAAAGTCTCTAAGCTTCTTGAAAGAGATTTTTAAACAACTGCAATAGTTTTTTACTCCGTCTTAAGAGACGGAGTCTTCAACAACTTTCTTGCTAATATGCGAATATAGTTCTTTTAGCTAAGAAAAGAGCAACAACTACATAAAATATTAAAAGTAAGTTTTTCTGAATTTCATCACTAGAGAGATGACCTAGCCATATCCCAACTCTTACTCCAATAATTGAAGAGAGTCCAATAATTAGCCCTTCATAATATGGAATCATTCCAGCCAATGAAAATGTAATAACCCCAGATAGAGATGAGAAGATTACAAAGAATAGACCTGTTGCAATAGCCTTTTTAATATTGTAATGGAAGAAGCCAACAAGAATAGGAACAAGTAATAGAGACCCTCCAACACCGATTGATATGGCAAAGAAACCTATTAAAACTCCAATAGCAACTAATATGTAGCGACTTGGTGGAGTAAATTCAATCACCTCATCACTACTCTCTTTTCTTTTAATAACTCTATAAAATGCATATACTACAAATAGTAGAAACATAGTTTCAAGTAGTTTACTAGAGACATTCTCAACAAATAGTTCGCTACCTAAAGCTCCTATAAATCCACCAATTCCAATCGGTAAGATTAGAGATAGATCAATTAACCCTTTTTTACTATTTACATAACTTCCATAAAGAGAGCCTAAAAGCATTTGAAGAACAGATATGCCAATTGCCCCTTTAATGTCGTACCCAATAAACATTAGAAATGGAACAAGAATAGTTCCTCCACCTATCCCAAAGAAACCAGAGAGAACTCCAGTAAAGAGACCTGCAAATATCAATATTTCCAAAATATCTACTTACCTTTTTCTTCTTCTTTAGACTCTTTTTTAAGCTCTTTTGTTTCACTCTTTCCAATTGACTTAATATACTTTCTCATCTCATCATACTCTTCAGTTGTAAAAAATCTCTTTTTTCCAGTTGGAAGTGCATTAAGATTCACCCAACCATAACTTACTCGTTTGAGGTCAAGAACATCAAGATGAAAGTTGGCAAAAAATCGTCTTAGCTCTCTATTCTTACCTTCGCTAATACTCACTTTTAAGATTGAGTAGTTTCTACCACTTTTCAGAATCTTAAACCAGTTAAATGGTTTTATCTCCATATTTGTAATATCGCTATATTCATGAGCTCCTGCTGTTGAGTTCTCGATCTGAATCCCCTGCTCCATAGCTGATATGAGTGCCTTTGTGACTGCTCCATTGAGTTTAATTTTATAAACTCTCTCAAGAGGACTCTTCATAAGTTTATCTACAATATCAATAGCATCACTTAGAATCAATACTCCCTCACTCGCATAATCCAATCGTCCAACTGGTGAAAAACCTCTATATTTTCCACCCAGTGAGTGATAGATTGTTTTTCGACCTCGTGGATCGCTTTTTGTTACTAGTTCGCCTTTCGGTTTGTTATAGACAATAAAGGTGTAATCTTCTCGCTTTTTTAAATAACGGTTATTGATGCTAATCTTCATCTCATCTGTTACATCTATTGCTGGTTCTACAACTACTCTATTGTTTATCTTGACTTTACCATCAAAAATAAGCCTATCTGCTTCTCTTCTTGAGTAGCTACTATTGTGTGCTATATACTTATTTAGCCTCAAACTATTTTTACCTCAACTCTATTTCGTCCGCTCTCTTTTGCTATATAAAGAGCTTCATCTGCCAATCTATACAACATATCTCCGTTGATATCACTATTAACATCTTTTGCATAACAGAGACCAAACGAACTTGTAATAACTCCATACTCACTATTAAATTTGTGTGGAATCGCTAAACTCTCTATCTCATTACGGATAGATAAGCTTGTATCTCTTGCCTCATCTAAACTCATACCAATAAAGATAGCTCCAAACTCTTCACCGCCAAGCCGAAAAGCATAACTGCCATTGCAAGAAGCTTTTCCTTTAACCGCTCTGGCTACTAACTGAAGAGCCTTATCACCCTCTATATGCCCATAATTATCATTATACTTTTTAAAGTTATCAATATCCATTATTAAAAATGAGAATGATGTTTTCTCAACGTCAGATCTAACTAGCTCTTCATCGATCACTCTATTAAAGAAGCGACGATTGTAGAGTCCAGTTAAAGGATCTGTTATTGATAACTCTTCAATAGCTTTCTTATCTGTAATATCTTGACGAATTGCTGTATATCCAATAATATCACCATTTGAGTTGAAATTAGGATAGACATTAGCTTCAACCCAATAGGCATTACCACTACTATCTATATTTTTCACTTCTCCTTTCCAGACTCCACCTTTCATAATTGTCTTCCACATATCAATATATATAGACTTTGGATTATCTGGATGGCGAATAATATTATGCTTCTGTCCAATTAGTTGAGAGTTACTGTAACCAGAAATTCTTGAAAAGGCCTCAGATGCATATGTGATAACTCCTCTCTTATCAGTTGATGAGATAATAATATTCTCATCAACAAGGTTTAGATATCGATTCATCTCTCGTGTTCTCTCTCGAACTTTAGTTTCAAGTTCTGTTTGATGTTCAATCACATCAGTGATATCAGTAAATACAACTAAGCTTCTATCCTCATCATCAAAATGCATATATGTTGCACGAATTGAGAATGTATAAGGCTTATCAGCTTTTTTAATGACTCCTTTATAGTTAATATCTGGATTTTCTAAGACTGTTGTGAGCCAGTTTTGACCACCCTTATCTTTGTAGATATAGTCTGGCTTGTCAATAATTTCAAGTAAATCGCATATACATTGATGTTTTGATAAAAACTCCTCCATATCTTTAAAACATAAAAAGTTAAAGAAGCTACTATTTGCTTCTGATAGACGAGTTCCCTCTGTTATAACGATAATATTCTCTTGACTATTAAAGACTGTATCAAAGTATTGATGCTTAATTGTTAGCTCCTCTATTTTGAGGGTTCTGTAAGCAAAAAATATTATAAGAAGAATTGCAGTAAAAGAGAATATATAGAAATTTAGTTGATAATCCCTCTTTAGTCGATTAGTGATTGAATCACTGCAATATGAGATGAGATAGGCAATATTATCTCCAGATATGTTTTTAATAGGAATAAAAATAACTTCAAATCTCTCTCCATTTTTACCTTGGAAGTGTTTAATTAAAGGCTTGAACTCCATTAAATCGTTTTTTACCAACTCTTCCAACTGGTCATCTAGTGCTTCAAATTTAGTATTGCATACAGCACCTCTAGCTAGATATAGGAACTCTTCTGAAATATCAGTCTTCTTATATATCTCTTTTTCATAGTTCCACATCTTTTTGTCTATTTGGTCTTTTTTCACAATTAATATGTGTTGTCTCTGAGAGATTTTGTCTAGTTCATTAAGAAGTTTCAGTTCTCGATATGAGACCTCAACTGTTCCAACAATACCATTTCTATCATAGAGTGGTAAAATATTTCTAAAAGCACCCAATATTTTACCTATCTCATAACCACCTATTAGCTCTCCTGTGATATTTGCCTTAACTATACTCTCTCTTGTAGATGTTAAATCATCTCCAAAACTTGAAGGTTTATGAAATCTCAAAAATGAAATTGCATTTGGCAGATGGAAATGCAAGTTCTCAATACCCTCTCTCTGAAGAGCATCATATATTGGAGCTAATTTATAGTGAAGCTCATCTCTTAATTTATTGCGAATCTCTTCACTATTAGTCTTACCGGCTTCTCTCATTAATTCTATAATCTCTGGTTTTTGGAAATATCTAATCATAAATGAGACAACTCTATTTTTTAAGTTCTCATTTACAGATTGAAACTCCTGAACCTTACTTCTTAATGAATGCTCTTCGCTTTTCTGGATTGAAGATTGGTACTCTTTATAAAAATAACCAAATATAGATAGCTGAATAACTACATATAGGAGAAATATTTTAATATATATTT
>JAMJTX010000015.1 GCA_024281215.1 Candidatus Thiovulum karukerense
CTCTGGGTGCTGTATCTTTAGAGAGTGATATGTTTAATCTAAATCGAATTGCTCTTTTAGGTAACTACAATTTAAAAGAGAAGCTAACTGTAAAATATCTAAAAACTGAGTGGTTTGAGCCGTTATCATATCCAGAGAGTGGATATTTAGAGCAGGTGATTGTTCAAGTACCAAAAGATGTTGAGTATCTTCAACTATATGTCTCTGGTTATAACTGGATCCCTGTTAAAGCTAAAGATGGAGTGTTGAATTATAAATTTGACCAACCGATAGAGCTTAAATTTTCTCAAACTAGACTCTTTGTTAAGAGTTCAGACAACCGCTGGGGCGGAACTCTACTGGTTAAATAACAGTTGAAGAATCTTCAAAATATATCAGTTGTTATTATCACAAAAGATGTTGAGGATACGATAGAGAGAACTCTTCAATCTCTTGTAGAGTTCCCTGAGGTTATTATTTATGATACTGGCTCAATAGACAATACTATTCAAATTGTTGAGCAATTTCACAACAGTAAAATCGTTCTTGGTAAATTTGTAGGATTTGGTAAGACAAAAAATTTAGCAGTTAAAGAGGCTAAAAATAGTTGGATTCTATCTCTTGATGGAGATGAGTATATTAACGAAAACTTAGTTAGAGAGTTGGATTCTCTTGAGTTAAAGCGAGATAGGGCATACTCTATTTTACGAGATAACTATGTTCTTGGCAAAAAGATGAGATGGAGTGGATTGGGAAGAGATTGGTTAGTTCGTCTATTTCATCGAGATGTTTATAGTTTTAAAGAGCTTTCTGTTCATGAGTTTGTTGATGTTGGAAGTAGCAATATCCAAAAAGTAAAAAACTCATTCTCGCATATTGCAGTTAGTGATCCATCCCAAATACTGTTGAAAATTGCCAAATACTCTAAACTTAGTGGAGATAGTTTAGAGCGACGATACTCTATATACTCTGTTCTGCTAAAAACAGTTTTTGCATTCTTTAGAACATATATACTTAAAGGTGGATTCTTAGATGGTTGGAGAGGAGTACTAATCTCACTCTCCAATGCAAACGGTAGATTCTACAAATATATTAGACAAGTAGAGGATTAAATAACAACCATATTTCTACCAGAGTTTTTAGCTCGATAGAGAGCTTCATCTGCTCGTTTAACTGTTGCATCTATATCTTCATCAAGATGATAACAACTGCCACCGATAGAACAGGTCTTTCTGCCGATGGTCTCAAACTCCTCATTTTCAATAACTGATCTAAAATGTTCAAGAGCATATTGAAGGTCATCTTCAGAATTTACTTTTAAAATAATTAAAAACTCTTCACCTCCCCATCGGATTACAAAGTCATCTTGTCTAGAGTGTTTTTTTAGTCTCTCTACAAACTGAATCAAGACTCTATCCCCAACATCGTGACCGTAATTGTCATTCACATCTTTAAAGTGATCAATATCTAAAATTGCCAATCCAACTTTAGAGCCATTGACTATAAAGTCAGATACTATCTCTTGATAGTTCTTTTGAAAAAATTCTCGACTATATGCACCTGTTAAACTATCATGCATCACTTTGCTCTCTAAAATAGTCTGCTTCTCAACTGTGTTTGTTACATCATTGAAGTCAAGGACATGCATTGCTGAGTTTGGTAGTGATTGAATGCTGATATGGAAAACTCTCTTATCTCCTGCAATTGACCTCATCGCAACATGGCGATCTTCTGAGGATAAAGAATCCAGAACATCTATCCAAAACTCACCCTCATTGAGTCTGCCTAGATGAAAACAGTTATCCTGCTCTAAAAATAGATGGCAGATACAAGTATTTTTCTCGAAAAAATCTTCAGCAGTCTCAAATCCAAAAAAGTTCAATCCCGTCTTATTTATAAACACACCCTTTGCTCCATCAGTTAATGTAACAATATTTGGCTGATTATTGAGTATCATCTCTAAAAATAGTTGCATTTGGTGGAACTGCATATGGGTATTAACCCTCGCTTTTAACTCTCTGACATTAAAAGGTTTAGTAATATAGTCATTTCCACCAATATCAAATCCTCGCACAATAGAGTGTTCATTACTATTTGATGTGACAAATATGATTGGAATATGGGAGTATAGTTTATTGGCTCGTATTCTCTCTGCAACTTCATAACCGTCCATAACTGGCATCTGAATATCAAGAAGAATAAGATCGATTTGGAACTTCTCCACAGCCTTTAGAGCCTTTTCTCCATTATGAGCAACCTTTAAATCATAATCTTTCTGTAACACTCTTGAGATGATATCTACATTAATCTTCTCATCATCTACAATAAGAATTGTTGGTTTTTTCTCAATCATTTCAAATCCTTTTGGAGATGCTCTAAAAACTCCTGAAGGGAGTCATCATCACCTTTTGAAAAGAGTGATTCTATCGTTTCTATCTGCTCATCTGCAACTCTACCCTTTAGAGAAGTTGTTAAATTATCTATCTCATTTCCAGCTATATACTCCATATTCTCAAGTTTATCTATTGTGTTGTTAAGAATGTGTAGGGTCTCCGCTAATGGAGTTTCACTAGAGCTGTCTAACTCCTCTATTAGTGGAATTATCTCGTTTTCGATATTTTGGCAGACTCTATTTAGACCTCTTTTTAGTTCAACTTGACTATCATCTGTATAGTTACTATTCTCTATCTCTACACAGAGGTTATGGAGGTCGTTAATCTGAAGATTGCCACTTGCTCCCTTTAATTTATGTACAAATTTTTTAAACTCATCAGAGGTTAGAGACTCAATCTTCTCAACCTCACCGATATAGCCATTATAGAAGTTCTTATATAATAAATAGAGACTCTGTTGATCAAGTGAGAGGTTACGATGCATCTGTTTTAGGTCAATTCCATCTATGGTTATCTCATTGAACTCCTCAGCCTCTTTTGTCGCAACTTGCTGGACTTCAAAATAGTTAGCAATAACTTTTTCAAGCTCAACTCGATTAATGGGTTTGGCAAGGTGATCATTCATTCCTGCATCTCTGGTTAATACCTTATCTTGTTGCATAACAGCCGCACTCAGTGCAATAATAGGAATTGTCTGATTGAACTTTCGTATCTCTTTTGTTGCATCAAACCCATCCATTATTGGCATTTGTAGATCCATAAATATAATGTCAAAACTCTCTTTTTTAGCTATCTCAACAGCTTCGACACCGTTATTTGCAATAGAGACATTGAAACCATACTCTTTCAACATAATAGAACCGACAAGCTGATTTGTCTCGTTATCTTCAACCATTAGAGCATTTTTCTGAGTTGATAGGTGTAATTCACTTTGACTTAACGACTCATCTTCACTATGCATCTTCTGATTAAAAATAGCATTGTAGAGCGATGACGGTGTATAAGGCTTCTCAAGCACAGCATCAATAGATAGCTCCTCTTTTTCTGCAACTGCCAAAATATCATTCTTGCGATAAGCACTAATCATTAGAACATTTGATTGATCTATATTGAGCTGTTTTAATCTTTTCAGAACCTCAACTCCATCAAGTTTTGGCATCTGCCAATCGAGAAGAACATAGTCAAACTTCTCCCTCTTTAAGAGCTGTATAGCCTCTTCACCATCAGATGCCATATATGTCTTAGCACCCCAAGAGGATAGGATATTTTCCAGATACTCTCTATCTATATGACTATCGTCAGCCACTAAAATATCTCTGTTTTTAAATATGGAAGAGCCATACTCTCGATTATCTTTACTATATTGGAATGGAAGCTTAAAGCTAAAGGCTGTTCCAACACCCTCTTCACTCTCAACCCATATTTCACCACCCATCAGTTCAACAAGCTGTTTTGAGATCATCAGCCCTAAACCTGTTCCGCCAAACTTTTTAGTAGTTGAACTGTCACCCTGTTCAAATGGTCTAAAAAGCTTTTTCTGATTCTCCACACTGATTCCAATACCGCTATCTTTAACACTAAATTGAATAGTAATATCTTCATCACTCTGACTATCAATCTGCAAATCTAGGTTTATAAAACCATCAGATGTAAATTTAATAGCATTTCCCATCAGGTTATTTAGAATCTGGGTCAATCTTAGAGAATCCCCTACAAGTCTATTAGGTAGAGTTGGCTCAATCGTAAAATTGAACTCTAAACCCTTTTCACTAACTTTAAAGCTAAAGAGGTCAGATATTGTATGAAGAGTCTTATCAAGCTTAAACTCTGCTGGAACAATATCTAGTTTTCCAGCCTCAATTTTTGAGTAGTCCAATATATCATTAATGACATTTAGAAGAGCATGAGATGAGTGTTGAGATTTATGGAGATAGTCTCTCTGAATAGGTGTTAGCTCACTATTGAGTACAATATCTGTTAAACCAATAATTCCATTAAGAGGTGTTCTTATCTCATGACTCATATTTGCTAAAAACTCAGATTTTGCTCTGTTGGCTCTATTTGCTGACTCTTCTGCTAACTTTAAACTCTCTTCAAGTGCTTTTTTATCTGAAATATCTCTCCAAGCTACAAAAAGTGCATCTCTTCCATCAAACTGCACTATTGAGATAGTTACATTTGCCCAAAACTCTTCTCCATTAAGTCTATGGTGTAGATGATCAAAATTGTGAAAACCAAATTTATATACTTGTTCTATATTTTCTCGTACATAATCTTCTGAGAGTTTTCCATCTGGTTGATATTTTGGAGATAGTTTATCTGGTGTTAAACCAACGATTTCACTTCGACTTCCACGAAGCATTCTCTCTGTTGCATCATTACAATCTAATATAACTCCGTTTGAGAGGTCTGTAATCAGATATGCATCAGGTGAATGGTTAAAGAGAGATGAGAACTTTTTACTACTCTCTTCGGCTCTCTGTTTCTCTTTTATCAACTGATTTCGTAGAAGCTTCTCTTCAGTTACATCTTTGGTTGTAATCAGAATATGTTCTCTATCCGGCATAAGAGCTAAACTCATATTAATAGTTACAATACCACCACTTTTTGTATAGCAAGACTTCTCAAAGTTTTTCACAAATCCAATCTCTATTACATCTGCAACTGCCTTTTTCGCTCTTTCCACATCTTCATCTATACTTAATCCAATACAAGATGTTTCTAATAGCTCATCTGCGGTAAAACCTATCAGCTCTGTATAAGCCGGATTAACTCTAATAAAGTTAGACTCTAAATCTAGTACAGCAATAGGATCTTTTGAGGAGATAAAGATAGTCTCCCACTCCTCTTTCTGCTGTTCTAACATTTTTTGAGCTATCTTCTGCTCAGATATATCTCTTGAAGAGGCATAGAGATACCTTTTATCACCTAAATTAATCCCTTTAGCATTTATCTGAACATTGAATGTTGTTCCATCTTTTCTTCTATGTTCTGACTCAAACTTATTTGGGTTTTCCATCAGATCTGCTATTTTGCTCTTTAATTTATCCTGTTGAATATTGACTTCCCAATCTCGAACATTTAGCTTTAGAGCTTCCTCTATGGAGTATCCTAACATTTGAGCAAAAGAGAGACTGCATTGAATCACATTCCCATCAATATCTAAAATATGGATACCATCAGATGCGAACTCAAGAAGATGTTTAAACTTCTCTTTCTCTCTCTCAAGAGCGACTTCTATATTTTTTCTCTCTGTAAAATCTACAAATGCAACAACAAGACCAGAATCTATCTTAAGACCACTAATCTCCATTGTGTGAGAAGAGCCATCTTTTCCAATAACACGATACTCATCACCTTGAATATAGACAGGATCTTCAGATAGGTGTCTAGTCCAGATATCAACAACATATTCTCGATATTGAGGATCTGGATAGGCAAATCCAAACCACTTTTCAACAGTTGGAATATCTGAGTTAATATAGCCGAGAGTTTTGATAAAAGTATCATTGACTAGAGTTATATTACCACTGTTATCAGAGACGGCAATTGGAATAGGAAGTTTTTTTACAAGAAGTTCAAACTGCTCTTTCTGTTCTGTAACTCTCTGCTGAGCTTCAATTTTATCTGTTATATCAATTCCAATTGAGAAGATATAATCAAGAGTTCCATCTTTTTTATTGATCATCTGGTTTGACCACTCAAACATTCTCTCTTCACCACTCTTTGATATCCAGCTATTTCGATAGTATTTAACCATTTCACCGCTATTAGCTTTATCAATAATCTCATGAACACTATCTTTAATATCCTCATTTAAGAATCTCGACCAGAAGTATGGTTGTGAAGAGACCTCATCTTGAGAGTAACCAGTAAATTTTTGGCCATACTGATTGAGTCGTCTCATAGTACCATCTGCTCCAATTACAGATATAACGGCATTTGCCATATCAACAATTGTTGAAATAAACTCCTGCTCAGCTTGTAAATTATCTGTTAATCTTTTAAGATGAAAGAGCATGGTTAATACAGATATAAGAATTGCCATTAAACCTAAAATGAAAATAGAGTACTCTTTCCAAATAGTGCTGAGAGTTACAGATGTCTCATAAGGTGGTATCTGAAATCTCTGCATTAACTTTCTAGTCTCTTTATATGAGAGGGGAATTGTAAATTCACAATAATCAAAATCGTTGTTATTGCGAACTTGATAGAGAGCTGTTGCTACATCTTTTACCACTTCTGAATCTACTGCTGTTGTATATGCGACAGCCCAGTTTGGATATAGTGGAGTTGAACGAAGGTATGGATAACTATCTCTCGACTGTTCATTAATGATTTTTATCTCATTAAGATTAATTTTCTCTCTATAAGCCATCTCGTCAAGATATCCTGTTCTAAAGAAACCAACATCGACTTCACCGCTTTTCATAGCTTCAAAAACTCTATCCATCGGTTGCCCTGTATAGATTATTTCAGCATCTTTCTCTATATCAATACCCCAATTATCAAAAGTACATCTCTGCATATAGACCGCCGCTAAACCAGTAGGGTGAGTCGCTCCTATCTTCTTGCCAACAATATCATCGAGAGAGTTTATATTATCTCTATCTTTTAAAACTGCAATAACACCACCATAGTTGGCAAATCTATGGTTAGTCAATATATCTTTTGTAACAAGGGTTGCAATATTGCTAATTGAGTACTTGTACTCCATTAAGAGATAGTGCATCGATTGTGTAATAACAAAATGGAGCTTATTCCCTGCTACCATCTCTGTTAAATCTTTCTGATGATATGAAGTGATATTAAACTCATATTGTGGTGCTAGTTTTTCTAGCTCTCGCTCGAGTGGTTTCCATATCTTCTGATTCTCTGCAACTGAACGAAATGCCATTACTCCAATATTGAGAGTTGTTAAAACCTCTTGAGATCGCACAAACTCTGTGAATAGCATCAATATTAATGTGATTTTATATATGACTCTTATAAACATAGTAATAACTTTTAAAATTTATCAAAAATTATAGCTGAAAACCCCCACCTCAAAATCCGTTGAGGATTTAGGTGGTGGGATGAAAGCGACCTTTTTTCTGATACAATAATTAGATGAAAAAGTCAGTAACACTTGGTTTTAAATATAGAATGTATCCATCAAAAACTCAAAAAGAGTTGTTGAACCATCAAATGTTCATCTCAAATCAAGCTTACAATATCTGTTTAAATTTGAAACAGAAAGAGTGGGAAAAAAACAAGGATTTAGAGAAGAAGGATAGGGTGTATCTTAAACCAGCTCAAATTGACTCTATTGTTAAATATCAGCTCTCAGAACGAAATCTACCATTTAAAACCGTCACAACTCAACAAGCTAGAAAAAACTCTGAAAAAGCATATACAAATATGTTTGATTCTGGATTTGGTTCACCGAAATTTAAAAATTCAAGTTTAGAAAAACAATCTTTTACTTGGAATAATCAAGGTTTTCAGATTATAGATAAGAATCATAAATTTAAATATTTAAGACTTTGGAGAGAGAATATACTTGTTAGATTTCACCGTGATTTGCCAGAAAACTATAAGT
>JAMJTX010000016.1 GCA_024281215.1 Candidatus Thiovulum karukerense
GTCTCATGGAGAACTTCAAGAATACCATTCTCACCTAATTTTTTGTCGATTTTTTTATATAGCTTTTTAAGAACTTTAATAATCTTTGGATTGTTCTTCTCTTTGAGTATAAGATGACTCTCTCGATAGTCTTGTGAATATAGCTCAAGGACAGATGTTACAAGAACAGAGTGATTCGCAGATATAAACCGTCCAAACTCTGTATAGATAATTGGATTCTCAATCCCCTTCTCATCTGTAACCTCTTTAATCAACTTAACGATAGTGGATACAAACTCCTCTGTTGTATAGTTGCGGTCAATACTGTTTTTGTGCTGACCATAATCTACACCTAATCCACCTCCAATATTAATCTTATTAAGTGCAGTTGCCCCCATCTTCTTTAGCTCAGTATATATCTGACCAACCTCTCGAAGAGCTTTTTGAGCTGTATATATTGAGTTAATTTGAGAACCTATATGAAAATGTAGCATCTTGAAGAAACTGATATATTTCTCTCTTTTGAGAAGCAGTAGAGCTTGAATAAGTTCAGTTGCTGTTAGTCCAAACTTAGAGTCAATCCCGCCACTCTTTGCCCAAGTCCCTGAACCATAAGAGTAGAGACGGATTCTGATACCGATATTTGGCATTACTGGAAAGTTTTTAGATATATCAATAATATCTTTTAACTCTCCAAGACTCTCAATAATAAGTGTTACATTGTGTCCAAGTTGAGTTGCTAAGAAGCCAAGCTCTATCATCTCTCGATCTTTAAAGCCATTTACAGTGATAGGCGCTTTATGCTGATTAATAGCAATTGCTAATAGGAGTTCAGCTTTGCTTCCAGCTTCAACTCCATAATTGTATTGAGGGGCATATCTGATAAACTCATTTAAGAATCCACTATACTGATTTACTTTTAGAGGAAATACAGCTTGAAATTCTCCACCATAGTTCTCTTTTTTTATTGTCTCTTGAAAGGTTGAATATAGTTTATTCATCTGTCTATTAATAAGATGAGGAAACCTAATCAATAGAGGAGTATCAATTCCAACTCTTTTTGCTTGATTCACTATCTCAAGCAGTGAAGGCTTACTGCCTACATTAACTCTTATTAAACCATTTTCTATAATAAAGTTATCTCGACTCCAATATTGGAGTCCATATTCGTCTCTATCCATCTATCTACACTCAAATCATTTATCTAAAATTATAGCTTAACAACACCCCTATAAATTTACAACACCTCTCTCTTAATAGCAACTGTTATAATTGTAGAAAAGTTTCAGGAATTTAGATGTTAGATCAGATTAATGAGCTAAAGAGAGAGATACATCGAGTTGTTATAGGTCAAGAGAAGTTAGTTAATTCTCTTATTATTGGGCTTATCTCAAATGGGCATATCTTAGTGGAGGGTGTTCCAGGATTAGCAAAGACAACCACAATAAATACCCTTGCTAAAGTTTTAGGATTAACTTTTAAAAGAACTCAATTTACACCTGATTTGCTTCCAACAGATATTCTTGGTGCTGAGATATATGATCAGAAAATAGGTGAATTTAGACTTAAAAAAGGACCTGTTTTTACCAACCTACTTCTTGCAGATGAGATTAATAGAGCTCCTGCAAAAGTTCAATCTGCTCTTCTTGAAGTTATGCAGGAGAGGCAGGTAACTCTAGGTGATGAGAGCTTTAAACTTGATGCACCGTTTCTTGTTCTAGCGACTCAGAACCCATTAGAACAAGAGGGGGTCTATCCTCTTCCAGAAGCCCAACTTGATAGGTTTATGTTAAAAGTAGTTGTTGGCTACAATACAAAAGATGAGGAGTTGGAGATTCTTAATAGATTCTCTAAATCTGAAAAGATTGACCTCTCTCAAATTCTGAATCGAGATGATATATTTAAGATTCGGGAAGAGGTTGAAGATATTCATGTTGATGATGAGGTAAAAAATTATATTCTTGATTTAATTTTTGCTACACGATATCCAGAGAGATATGGATTAGAAGAGCTTAAGCCATATATCTACTCCGGAGCAAGTCCTCGTGCAACTATCGACTTAACAAAAGTATCAAAAGCTATGGCATACCTTAATGGACGAGACTATCTCTCACCTGTTGATATTGCTCAAATGGTTTATGAAGTCCTACGACATAGAATAGTCTTAACTTATGAAGCAGAGGCAGAAGAGATAACAGCTGATATGGTCATTGAAAAGATTGTTCAGAGTGTAGATATTCCTTAGGAGAGAGTTTGAGGTTTAAACTATTAGCAATTTTAATAGCTCTTTTTGTTATAGTGGAGTCTATTGGTGTATATGTGGCAATGAAATTTAGAGACCACGAGATTAACTACATTTTAGAGAAGAGTGTAGATCTAAATGAGGTACTCTATAACTCAATTATGTACTCATTTCGTAATGAAGCAGATTTGATATTTGACAATATTATGGAGAGTCGTAGAGATATTGTAGAGATACTCTCAAGAGCTAATAGAGAAGATCCTCAAACAGACATTCTGCGAGAGAAATTATATAAACTTCTTGAAGACAAATATAGATACTTCAAAGTTAAATACAATGTTCGTCAAGTGCATTTTCATCTACCCAAAGCTATATCATTTTTACGAATGCATAAACCATCAAAATTTGGTGACTCTCTCTGGGGTGTTCGACCATCATTAAGAGAGGTTCATAACACTCGGAAAGTGGTAAGGGGATTCGAAGAAGGAAGAATATTTAATGGATTTAGAAATATATACCCTATCTTTCAAGGAGAGGAGTATATAGGGAGTGTTGAGGTAAGTTTCTCATTTCAGTCTATCAGAAGTCAAGCGATGGAGCTTCTTCCATACCACTATAAATTTATGATTAGCAATAGTACAGCTAATATCGTTTGGAAGTCATCTAAGAACAATAACTACTCTCCAAGCGATCTATCTGATAGCTTTTATTATGACTCTGAAGCTAATAAGAGGTGTGACCACCCAAAACATAATGATGAGTTGGCTCATACTATCTCTCATATCAATAAAGAACTTAACATATCAATACAGCAAGACCTAAATGAGTTTAAACGGTTTGCTAAATATATAGAGCATGATGACTCTTTCTTTACAGTCTCTTTTATTCCAATCTCAAGTGTTGCACATAAAGATTCTGCTTACTTTATAGCTTATGAAGTTGATAATCACTTTATTCGTAAAGAGTTCTCCGATATGAAGAGACGAATAGGGATTTTTACAGTAGCTCTTCTCGTATCATTAACTCTTATATATCTTGTAATTTTAAAAGAGTTAGAGCTTCGAGCTTTAAATAGAAGCCTAGAGATTAGAATAGCTGACGAGATAAAGAGTAGTCGTCAAAAAGATAAAGTTATTATTCAACAATCTAAACTTTCGGCAATGGCAGAGATGATCAACTCAATCGCACATCAGTGGAGACAGCCTCTTAATCGCATATCCCTAGAGGTTATTAATATAGAAGAGGATTTTCTATATGATGAGCTATCTGAAGAGAGCCTGATGAGGTATAGTGAAGGTATTAACCAAAATGTTCAATACCTCTCAAAAACCATTGATGATTTTCGTGATTTTTACAGACCTCGTGAGGGTGGAGATGTGGCGAGTATTGTTGATCTTATCGAGTCAGTTGTCAATATTATTGACGGAGAATTTAAATCTAAACAGATTAGTCTTAATTTCAATAATCAACTCTCTGAGCCATTTACAGTTGATCATGCCAAAGATTTTAAGCAAGTACTTGTAAATATCATAACTAACTCAATAGACTCTATTGAGAGTGTTGATCGAGTTGAGGGGGAGATTGATATTCTTCTTGAAAGTAGTAATAGCGATATTAAATTAACTATTCACGATAACGGAAAAGGGATTGAAAAAGAGATAGCAGATAGAGTTTTTGAACCATATTTCACAACTAAATTTGAGAATCAGGGAACAGGAATGGGACTATATATCTCAAAAATTACAATTGAAACAAATATGGGAGGGCATATCTATTTTAAGCATGGTGAAGAGGTTGGAACAGAGTGTATTATAAAACTTCCAAAAGATGGGCATAGTAATGATTCAGAGATTTAGACTTATCTTTATGGGGTTATTAACTTTTATATATGCAGAGAATGGAGGCTTTCTCACAGAGTTTGAATATGCTCAGATGCTCTATAAAGAGCCTAGGGGTATATCGTGTGTTAGATGCCATGGTGAAAAGGGTGAGCAGGTTTTTCAGATCGATTATGTTGCTTTTTATAAACAGCGAGAGTACCAAAAAGAGATAGTTGTCGATCCAATTCATCTTCTCCCTTTTGAGAAGTTTCGAGCGGGAGTTATGCGGAGTGGAAGATTTATGCCAACTTACCGTCTATCTAACTTTGAAATAAAGACAATATATAGATATCTACAAAAGATTAATTCAACTAAAGAGATTCCAAAAGCTGAAGATATAGAGTAAAAGTTAAATATATAGTTTTGCGATATCATCTTTGTCAAAAAATGGAGCTGAAAACTCCCACTTCAAAAAATCCGTTGAGGATTTTTAAGTGAAGGGTATTTTATCAAGCTACAATTCCTCCAGTGAAAATAGAACTAGTTTTTTAGTGCTATCAAGGTAACAAAATTTGCCCATTTAAAAATTGACTCTACATCATGAAAACCCACACTGTTTAAAAGTCGAATATTCTCATCTTCTCTATATGGTACAAGAACATTTTCAAGAGCCTCCCTCTTTTGCGATATTTCATAGTCGCTATACCCCTTTGTTCTTTTATAGTCATAATAGATATCTATCAACTTCTTATTTAATTTACTATTACGACTAACAGTCTTTTCCGTAAGAATTAGCACACCTCCATCTTGAAGAGAGTTATAGATCCTTTTAAGAAGGTTTTCACGATCCATTGGTCTGATAAACTGAAGAGTATAGTTGAGTATAATAACTTGAGATGCTGGTAGCTGATAAGTTAAAATATCTCCATCATAAATAGATATTTTAGAGCCAAAGGCATCTAACTTCTTTTTAGCCTGTTCAATCATAGGCTTTGAATTATCTATTCCTATCAATTGGAGATTTAGCTCTCTTAACTCACTCTCTATTTTTAGGAGAAGCGATGCAGTCGAACTTCCTAAATCTAAGATAGTATCTCCACTACTTACAAACTTTTCTAGAACTTTGATAATTAACTCTATATTCTCACGGTAGAAAGGTACTGATCTATCAATCATATCATCAAAGACAGAAGCAACACTCTCATCAAATTGGAACTGCTTCTCTATCTCCTGTGAAAATAGTTGATCGCTATTTTCTCTCTCCATATTCAACCCTTGATAATGTTATGAGAAGAGTAGAGTGTTAAGCATCAATATCACTCTCTCTTCAAATATATAGACGATCCATAGTGCTAAAGCTAAAAAAGGGATAAATGGCATCTCTCTCTCTTTTGAGAATAGGATAGCTGGAATCGTCAATATAGATGATAAGAATATTGCAAAGACTCCTGTATATAGCCCAAGAATAGCTCCAATTGTTCCAGCAATCATTATGTCCCCCTCACCCATAGCTTCTCTACCTGTAAAAAATGAGACATAGAATCTAAGAAATGCAAAAGCACCCCCAAAAAGAAGAGCATTTTTAAAGCTATGAATAATCAACTCTACATCTAGGGTATAGAAAACAGCAAGAGTTAAAGCTAAAAGATTTAGACTATCTGGTACAGCTTTATGATAAAAATCTATAACAGCAAGAGCCAAGAGAGTAGTAAAGGTAAAAGCTAATAGAAATGCTTGAATAGTAAAGCCTATGTTCAGATAGATAATCAAAAAGATAATAGCTGTAAGTAACTCTATAAGTGGATATTGAATTGATATTTTTGAATTACAGTAACCACATCTGCCTTTTAATAGTAACCATGATAGTAGAGGTATATTATGCCACCATTTAAGATTAACCTCACACTTTGGACAGTGAGAAGATGGGAGTACAACAGACTCACCTTTTGGAATTCTATATATGAGAACATTTGCAAATGAGCCAATAGATAACCCAAGTAGAATAACGATTAGACTCTCCATTAATTACCTCTTATGATTTTTGCTGTTCCGCTCTGAATCATAGCTTCATAATACTCATTATTTGAGTTTCTATGCACTTTAACTCTAGCCTGACTCAACTCTAAAATAGTATCACCCTCCCGAATAGTGTATGATTTACCAATAATCATAATCTCTGTTTGAGATGGAACTGTTTCACTATCCCCACCATCTGTATCACCAGAAGAGAAAGAGCCGTCAGGCTCTGCCTCACTACCGCTATCATCTATATCTTCATCTATGATTTCACTATCTGTTTGGTTACTCTCTTCTGATTGATTGAGGTCATCGTCATTAGTTATATTATTATCAGTATCATTGTTTTCTGGAGATATTAGCTCCGATTCATTGTTTTCTGACTCATTATTGTCATCGCTAATCGATATATTAGAGTCAATATTGTCTGATGAGGTTTCACCAGAACTGCTATTGCTCTCAGTGAGGTTCTCTTCTTCAGTTTCTGTCACAGGAACAGCTTCATCATCAGAGCTACTACAACCACTGTATATAAATAGGGTTAATAAAACAACTGCTATATTTCTTAAAAACACTTTTTCTCCTATAAAATCTCTTATTTTAGACCTCTTGCACGATGCCAGTTTGGAGCTATATCTACTACTTCATCTAGTTGAAATAACTGGTTTGATAGCTCTATAATATCTCTCTGTTTCAAATCTTTTAGAATATATCTGCCTGTTGAGTTTCTTTTGATTAGAAGCAAATTATTAGCCTTGACAAAATTTTCAATATCCACACCTTTAGCAAACTCAACAACAAGAGTTCCATTAGATATAAACTCTGTCTCTTTACTCTCAACACCATAAAGATAATAGACACTTCTATATGTTGTCACAGATTTACCTGTTCGATTAGCTACCTCATCTTTTGAGAAGAGAATATCCCTCTTCTGACTCTGCAAATATATCGACTCTCCTGATAACAGAAATGTTGATAAAACAGATACACCAAATATCAATTTAAAGATCATTATCGCTCCAATTATATTTTAAACTTCAATAGCACTAACTCTATTTCTTCCGCTCTCTTTTGCTTTATATAGCTGGTCATCAGCCAGTTTATAGAGTTGATCGTCTGAAATCATACCCTTACCACACTTTGTTACAGCTAATCCTATTGAGACAGTAATAATATCTGAGACACCAATATTACCTTTATGCTCTATTTGAAGTCTCTCTACCTCTCTTCTAATAAAGTCAGCAAACTTAGTAGAGTTCTCTAAATTTGCTTTTGAAAATAGTATTCCAAACTCCTCTCCACCTAGTCTAAATGGAAAGTCAGAGGCTCTTTTACTACAACAGTTTTTCAATAATCCTCCAACAGAGTAGAGTACATTATCCCCCTCTTGATGACCATAAGTATCATTATACTGCTTGAAGTGATCAACATCGATAATAGCAAAAGCGATATAGTCTTCCTCTCTACCAGCTCTATTCATCTCCTGAACAATGGTGAGGTTAAAGTATCGTCGATTGTAGAGATTTGTGAGTTCATCAGTAATTGATAGCTCTTCAACAATTTTTCTATCTGTTATATCTTTATGGATCAGTGTATAGCCATCAAACTCTTCTTGCCCAACACTGCTATATGATTTTCGTACTGTTACTTCACTCCAGAATGTCCTATCTCCCTTAAGCTGAATCTCTAGATCTTTTTTTAGTCCATCTTTACCCTCTACAATAGATTTGTAAAGACTCTGATGTTTATCGTATAGTATATAGTCTATTCCATAGCCTACTAGCTCTCTCTCATCATATCCGCTTCTATTTTCAAATGCTTTACTATATTTCAGAATAGTACCTTGCGGAGAGATATCAATCGT
>JAMJTX010000017.1 GCA_024281215.1 Candidatus Thiovulum karukerense
ATATCTGACATTAGAGCTGGTGATAACGAGAACACTATTAAGGTGTTTGGAGCTATATTAGGATCTGAAATTAATGATTATCTAAAATCATATATGCTGAAGCTTCCAGAGGTATCAACAGTTATAGATAGCTATAATGATGAGGTGAATGTTGAGGATATCTATCGCAAATTAGCAAAACTTAGAAAATCGATAGGGGAGCAGTTTGAAGATGAGCTTCTTGAAATTCTCTATGAAAAGAGCAAAACAGAGAGAGATGACCTATCGACAGATGCTATGGGGAGTCGAGCATTAAAAAATATAGCTCTTCACTACCTCAACTCAGAAGAGCTTGGTGAGATAGACTACCGTAATTCAACAAGTATGACAGAGAAGTTAAAGGCACTTGAGATTGCTAACAGTGATGAGCTGTTTGAAGAGTATTTGTCTAAATACTCTAATGATCAGGAGATGGTAGTTAAATATTTTAGAATTATTGGCAGTGCAACAGATAAAAGCCCTATTGAGAAGATTGAGAAGATTCTACACTCAGATCTATTTGATTATAATGTTCCAAATCTTGTTCGAGGTCTTATAGGTAGTTTTAGCAGAAACTATCGTTATCTATTCACCGAAAAGGGTATGGAGCTATTTGTAAGAGAGTTGGAAAAAGTTGATAAAATCAATCCTCATACATCTGCAAGGTTGTGTGAATCAATGAATCTATACCCAAAGCTTAAATACAAGACAAAAGAGATGGTTCGATGGAAAATAGAGAGTTTTTATCGGAGCGAACATATCTCAAAAAATAGTTTTGAGATTCTTGATAGTATCTTTAATAGTTGAGATAAGTATTGAATAGAATTTTTGTAGCTAATAAACCTCAATTTATATCATCAAATTCATATCTTCATAGATTGAAGAGAAAGTATAAAACCAAAAAAGGTGGTTTTTCAGGAACTCTTGACCCTTTTGCAACTGGAACTCTTGTTGTGGCATTTGGACAATATACAAAATTATTCCAATTTTTAGAGAAAGCACCTAAAGTTTATAGAGCAACTCTTTGGCTCGGTGCAGAGAGTGATAGTCTTGATATAGAGAACTTTATGGGTGCAAAAGATCTCTTAAGAGTCTCACTAGAAGAGATAGAGTCTCTCTTTCAATCAATGGTTGGTAAGCTGAAATATACTCCTCCAAAATACTCTGCAAAGAGCATTAATGGAGAACGAGCCTATAAATTAGCACGAGAGGGTAGAGATGTTGAACTTGCAGAAGTTGAATCAGAGATATATCGCATTGAACTTCTTAACTACTCTCACCCATTTATCCACTTTGAAGTTGAAGTATCTGAAGGAAGTTATGTTCGAAGTATTGGAGAGATAATTGCGAAGAGAGTAGGAACTACTGGAGCATTAAGCTCTCTTCATAGAGTCTCAGAGGGAATTTTTAAGTTTGAGAATGAGAGAGAGTTAAATCCATTAGAGATTCTTCAGTTCCCTAGAAATATATATCTTGGTGACGAAAGTGATGTTTTAAACGGCAAAGTCTTAGAGTTAGACAAGTTTGAAAGTCAAGCTAATGGTGTATATATTTTAGAGTTTAATGAAGTTTTTTCAGTTATTGAGATTATAGATACTCGGGTAAAATATCTACTCAATCGAATAGAGAGACGAAATCATAAATAAGATTGTAAGTTAGCTATCTCCCCAAAATGGGGAGATAAAGAGAGAAAAGCTATATTAAACTCTAGCCTCTTCTCTTCTTTGGAGATATTCCCATTTAGCATCAACATCAGCTTGAAGTTTTTCAATAATGTGAGCATTCTCTGGTTTAAAGAGGTGTTTGTATCTACCTTGAACAGCAAGGTAATCTCTTACAGGAATAATGTTTTTAGGTCTGTAAGTGATGTTATACTCTGTCCCATTAACAATCTCATATAGTGGGAACATAAGTGAATCAGTAGCTAAATCAGATACAGCAATCGTATCTTGCATAGGGAACTTCCACTCAGTTGTACAAGCAGACATTGCATTGATATAGACTGGACCTTCAGCAGCAAAACCTTTCTGAATCTTCTTAGTCATATCTTTCCACTTATTTGGAGCAACTTGAGCAACATAAGGTGAACCGTGAGCAGCCATAATTGCTAACATATCTTTCTTCTGTCTCTTTTGACCGTAAGATACTCGTCCAGCTGGAGTTGTTGTTGTTGAAGCTCCAATTGGAGTTGCACCTGAAGATTGACCACCAGTATTTGCATAAACCTCATTATCGAGAGTTACATACATCATATCGTGACCTCTCTCGAAAGCTCCAGAGATCCATTGGAAACCGATATCATAAGATGCACCATCACCACCGAATGCTACAAACTTAGGATTTCTATCTGGTTGAAGTAATCTACCTTTTCTCTTAAGAGCTTTATGCATAGCTTCAGCTCCAGCAACAGCAGTTGCAGCATTTTCAAAACCGATATGAATCCAAGAAGCATCCCAAGATGTATATGGATAAACAGCAGTTGAAACTTCAAGACAACCAGTTGCAGCAGAGAGAACTAAATCATCATTAGTAGCATTTAGAACCTCTCTAACGATAATTGAGTGAGCACAACCTGGACATAATAAGTTTGCACCCTCAAATCTATCAGCAGTCGTAGAGAACGACTTTAAGTTTTTAATCTTTTTTTGTTCAGCCATTTTTATCCCCTATTTACCTAAGAAGCTTAATTCAGGACCTCGAACATTGATGAATCTCTGGATAGCACCAAGTCTCTTTCCTGCTTTTGCATTTTCGTTTAGTTCTCTAAAGATACCTTTTAGCATCTCAACTGTCATATCTCTACCACCAAGACCGTAGATATAGTTAGTCATAACAGCATTCATCTCAGCTGTTCCAGCCATAACTCCAGCGATCTCGTTATATAACATACCAACAGTTCCATTTGGAGAACTTCTATCCATAGCACCAATAGCTTTAACATCTTTTAGAAGATCTGCAAGTTTCTCAAATGGGAATGGTCTTACAACTCTAAGTCCAATAACACCAGCCTTGATACCCTCTTGCTCTCGGATAATTCTTGCAGTTAGTTTAGCAGTCTCAACAGTTGTTCCCATCGCTACGATAACAACCTCTGCATCTTCCATATAGTAGTCTTCAACTAACTTATATTTTCTACCAGTTTTAGCTTCAAACTCTGCAAAAACCTCTTCGATTTTTGGGAAAACTTTTGTCATAAGGTCATTGTGTTGTCTAGCCTTATGTTCAAAATGCCAATCCTCTTCTGTTTGAGTTCCGTAAGTTGCAGGTTTCTCAAAATCTAACATTGCATTCATAGGTTGGAATTCACCTACAAAAGCATAAGCATCATCATCACTTAATGGATTGATGTTTTGAGCTGTATGAGATGAGATAAATCCATCTTGATGAACCATAACAGGAAGCCTGATGTCGTGATCTTCACCAATTTTAAATGCACAAAGACCCATATCATAAGCCTCTTGTGGAGTGAAAGTATCAAGCTGAATCCAACCAGAGTCTCGCCCAAGATACATATCAGAGTGGTCACCATTAACATTAAGAGGAGCAGCAAGAGCTCTATTAACAACATGAAGAACAATTGGAAGTCTCATACCAGAAGCTTGGTATAGAGTCTCAACCATAAGTGCAAAACCTTGTGATGAGGTAGCAGTAGCAACACGACCACCAGCAGCAGATGCACCGATACAACCTGACATTGCTGCATGTTCTGATTCAACCATAACATACTCACCATCTATATAACCGTTAGCTAGGAATCCTGCATAGTTCTCAACAATTGGAGTTGATGGAGTAATTGGATAAGCCGCAACTACATCAACTTGTGACTGTCGAAGAGCTTGAGCAGAAGCCATATTTCCGTCCCAAACTTCAACAGATTTTAGTTCCATTTTATCTGCCATAATTACTTCTCCTCTTTTTTATCTTCTTTTGAAGGCCACTCTGCAAGTGCCTCTTTCTCATCTTTCTGCTCTACAAACATTAAGAGAGATTTAGGGTTTGTTGGACAAACATCAACACAGATACCACAACCTTTACAGTGATCCATATCGATACCAACCATCTTTTGATCTCTACTGATAATAGACATATCTGGACAGTAGATCCAGCAGAATTGACAATCAATACAGTAATCTTGGTTAAATACAGGCTTCTCAACTCTCCAGTCAGCAACAGAGGCTGTATAAGAGTTTGATTGCGAGTATGGTCTATTCTCTGGAAGAGTTGTAGCGATATTATCTACTTTTGCATTTTTATCAAATGAGAACAGGACAGAACCAGCATCAAACTCATTCCAACCTTTCTTTTCACCCATTGCCATGGTCTGCTCCTTAATTTACTTCGTTGTAAGCTGTTTCAATTGCAGCTAAGTTTGCATCGATGATTTTTTGAGGAAACTTCTTAAGAACTTCAGTCATATTCTCTTTAAAGAACTCAATATCATACATTCCAGATACTTTCATTAATGCACCAAGCATAGGAGTATTTGGCATAGGTCGTCCAATTGTCTCTTGAGAGATTCTCATACAATCTACAACATAGACATCTTTACCCTCAAGAACTGGTTGAGACTTAATAAGCTCATCTTTTGTCATGTGAGTTGTGATGATATATTTTGTATCACCTTTCTCATTTAGAGTAATGTCATCTGTATATGTAAGAGCTGGGTCAATCACTAGAACAAAGTCAGGATTCATGAATTTTTCATGATTGATAATAACCTCATCATCAACTCTATTGTAAGCAGTCATAGCTGCTCCCCTTTTTGCCGAACCGTAGAATGCAAATGCTTGAACAAACTTACCTGTTGTTGAGATAACATCAGCTAAACCTTTAGCACCTGTAACCGCACCCTGTCCAGCACGACTATGCCAACGAATTTCTAACATCAGAAACTCCTTTCAGAACTGTCTTGTTTATAGCTCTCCAAATCGATTGGTAACAATTGGGAACTTTTTGGAGTTATCTTATCTAAAAAGCTTTAACTA
Source organism: Candidatus Thiovulum karukerense (assembly GCA_024281215.1). Taxonomy (GTDB): domain Bacteria; phylum Campylobacterota; class Campylobacteria; order Campylobacterales; family Thiovulaceae; genus Thiovulum_B; species Thiovulum_B karukerense. The sequence continues at coordinate 5,004 of JAMJTX010000017.1, forward strand.
TACAATTTTTATAATAGATATGGTTTCTAAATATTCCTAAAATTTATGGATAGATTACCGTGTGTAGCACGGTAATAATATATTGCTTATGAAAGTAGTATGTTTTCAGTTTTTAAAGATAACTCGCTCAACTCTACCGTTGCGATAGATTATCTCTGAACGAATTCGACCATCATAATAGAAGAGTTTCTCCATTCCATCTTTTCTACCATCTCGATAGCTTGTCTCTGAGCGAAGTTTTCCATCAGAATAGAAGAGTTTCTCCATTCCATCTTTTCTACCATCTCGATAACCTGTCTCTGAACGGAGCTTTCCGTCAGAATAGAAAATCTTCTCCATTCCATCTTTCAGACCATTTCGATATCCTATCTCATATCTAAGCTTGCCATCAGAGTAGAAAGCCTTATCAACTCCATCACGAATAGCTATTGGTCTTTTATTCCCAATAGGATCAACATCAATAATTCTTACAGAGTGGTCTTCTTTATCGCTTCTCTCTCTAATAGCTGGATCGCCACTAAAATACTCATCTTCTCCAACAACTTCTTGAGCAAAAAACTCTTCGTCACTTACAAAGTCCATACGATCTCCATACAACACTAGTGAGATTACAAAGGTTAAAAAAGTAAATTTACCCATTTTCTCTCCTCAATAACTTAGTTAAAATCTCTTTGACAACAAGAATTATAAACTGAAAATTTGTGATAAAAGCTCGTCTCCACATTCTTCTTGGCTCTTGGATAAATCTATAAAACCACTCAAGACCACTCTTTTGCATCCAGATTGGAGCTCGATTGACAATACCTGCAACAACATCAAAACTCCCACCAACACCCATTATAAAAGGTGCTTTTATCTCATCTTTATACTTATTTAGAAATATCTCTTTTGTTGGAGAGCTTATAGCTACAAATAGAATATCTGGGTTGCTATTGGCAATCTCTTCTGCAACACTTCTCTCCTCATCTTTTGAGAAGTAACCATCTCTATATCCAGCGATAATATCTTCTGAGAACATATTCTTATACTTTTCCACAACACTCTGAACAACTGAAGGCTTTGCCCCTAGAAAAAAGATTTTATAGCTATTTTTATGGGCAAAGCTGACTAGATTATCCATTAAGTCAATTCCAGCAACTCTCTCTTTGAGAGGTTGTCCCAATAGCTTACTTGCCCATACAACAGCTTGACCATCAGCATTTATAATATCAGCACCTACAACAGAGTCATACAACTCTCCATCTTTCTGCATATTGACAATTTTTGCTGCATTTACAACAACATGGTGTATTCTCTGATTTTTATCAATCGATTCTCCTATCCTCTGAAGAGTCTCTTCCATTGTTAGGTTGTCTATTGGTGTATTTAGTATATTAATTCTATTCTGCATTACTCTATAATTAATCCCTTTAACTTATTTAGTAAATTTTCAGCTACCAATTTTGAGTCGAATTTTTTTGAAGAGTTTAGAGCATTTTCTCTATAATCGTTTAAAACTCTCTCTTCAGCACTTAAAAAGAACTCAATATTTTGAGCTAACTCACTGCTATCTCCAGCTCTAAAAAGTTTTCCATTAACCCCATCTTCTATATATGAAGTTAGTCCTCCAATATCTGAGCCTATCACGGGAACTCCACAAGCCATTGCCTCAACTCCAACAAGTCCTAAACTCTCATTTAAAGTTGTTGGAAAAACAGATATATCCATCATATTAAAATAGTGTGGTAGTTCAGAGTGTGGTTTTGCTCCAAGAAACTTAACGATATTTTGAAGATTCAGATCAGCTATTTTTTGTTTAAGTATCTCCTCTTGAAAACCTTTGCCAATCATCAACACTTGAAACTTTTTAGTATTTGGATTCTGTGATACCTGATAAATAGCATCTAAAAGTATCTCCCACCCTTTACCCCTATCAATTCGAGAGACGAAGCCTATTGTAAATATATCTCTCTCAACTTCAATAGGGTGAAATAGTTCTCTATTCACTCCCCCTGATGGTGAAACATATATCCTATTTTTATCGATATTAAACTTTTTACTAACAATATTTTGAAAATAGCTAGATGGAGAAACTATCAAGTCAGCCCTCTTAATTATTGGTGTAATCAACTTTAGAATATAGTTTGAAATTGTTGAATTAGTGATAATATCTCCACCATGGGTATTAATAACCAATGGCTTTTTAATATTTTTTCTAAAGAGATAAATAGGGAGAAGTGAGTGTCCAGCATAATGGATATAGATTAAATCATAATTGTGAAGCTTTAAACTTCCATAGACATCTTTGAAGAATTTTATATACTTCAAAATCTTCTGGAGTATATTCCCTCCTCTACCTCGAATAACAGCTTTCTCAAATATCACACCCCTAGCCCCTAACTCTTGTTCAAAGTTCTTTACAAAAACTCCATAAAATGGAGACTCTTTTGATGGATACATATTTGATATAAGGAGAATTTTCAACAGTTTCCAACCTTTCGATAATGAGTTAGAGAGAGTAGTATTCCTATAAATGCTCCAGCAACTCCAGAGTTAAGAATATGCCCACTTGTTAAACTTAAACCTATGAGCATAAGGAGACCAAAGATCAGGTATGTTCTATACGGATTTAATCTATTATGTAGCAGTTCTACAAATAGGTAAATGAAAAAGCCATAACTTAATACCACTCCAACTATGCCATAACTCATTAGAAAGTCTATTAGGTCTATTTCGACCATCTTTTGGTTCTCCATTAAACCTATCCATAACTCCCCACTTCCAAAAAGCATATCCCAAAGGGAGTAGTTGTTAAGAAAGATATTCATAGCCTCTAGACTCCATATATTTCGATGACTAAATATTAGAGTTAGCAGATCTACTTTATTGTAAAAATAGAGGATTCTATCTGTTAGATTTGAAAAATATAT
>JAMJTX010000018.1 GCA_024281215.1 Candidatus Thiovulum karukerense
CTGAAGATTGATATCGATATTTTCTTTAAAAAGTTTGGTCGTCCAATTACCCATATAAAACTAAAATTCTATAAAGTACCCAAATTAAAAGAGATACTTTCCAAATTCGTAGATTGGAAATTAATCCCGAAAAAGCTCAAGAGAAGCTATGCAAACCGAATAAAAAAGCAGAAAGAGGAAGACGAATTTACAAGAAGTCAAAAAAAGCAGGAACGAGAGCATAAAGAGAATCTGAACAATGCAAGAGTCTTTGCTAAAAAGCGATTTTTAACTGATGTCTTCTTCCCGAAAATAGCCAAATCAACCCAGAAAGTGTTTGAAAGCACTCGCGAATGGATAAAGCAGAACTATCCCGACTATGAACTCAACTCCTTGGAGTTGGCAAACCACCACTTCAACTACTTTTTTAAGCACGATGGATTCTATAAAGCATTTTATGAGGGAGTTCTAACCAAAGATGATTTCGATATTTTCAAACAGAATGGAAGCCGAATAGTCGCAAGGGTAAAAGTTCAACACCCACTCTTGCCAAGTGTCCAGACGGAGTTACCGATTATTTCTATGGTTTAAAAGTGTCATATTTTAATAACAGGCAAATAACCTTAATGGCTTATTTTGGTAAAGTGTATAATCCCTTTTAAAAATTGGAGTTGTAATTTATGATAACAGCGGTATCGATAATCTTTTTTCTCTATATAGCCCTAAAGCTCTATATATCTATTATGCAGATAGGGTTTATCTCAAAAGAGAAAGATGGTGAGCCATTTTTATTGACGAAAGAGAAGTATATTGAGGCTGGTCGCTACTCTATTTCAAAAGAGAGAGTAGCAATCATTTCAACTATTATTGAGTATGGTCTATTTGTTTTTTGGATTAATGACGGCTTTCAGATACTCCAACAATACATCGTATCTGATGACCAGACAACTAAAACAGTGCTTTTTGTATTTGGGTTTATTATATTTAACTCAATCATCACTTTTCCTATCGATGTCTATCAGAAGTTTGTAATTGACCAGAGACACGGATTTAACAAATCTACATATGCTCTATTTCTACTTGACACCCTTAAAGAGTTAATTCTTACAGTTATTATTGGAGTTCCTATTGTTATCTGGTTAGCATACTTTATGGAGACAGCAGAACTGTGGTGGTTATGGTCGTTTCTTGTCATCTTTGGATTGATAATATTCGCCAATATGCTCTATCCAACTCTTATTGCTCCTCTATTTAATAAGATGACACCTCTTAAAAATGGTGAGCTAAAAGATGATATTGAAAATCTTCTAAAGAGAGTTGGTTTTCAAAGTAGTGGAGTCTTTTCAGTTGATGCGAGTAAGAGAGATAGCCGACTAAATGCATATTTTGGTGGTCTAGGAAAGTCGAAAAGGGTTGTTCTGTTTGATACTCTTATTGAGAAGCTTCAACCGATTGAGCTAATTGCTGTTCTTGGGCATGAACTTGGACACTTTAAACATGGTGATATCTATAAGAATATAGCTGTTATGGGAACTCTTCTTTTTGGTCTATTTTACGGTTTAGGGCATATTCCAGATGAGTTCTTCGCTCAACTCGGAATGGAGAAGAGTAGTGAAATGTTAATAGTAACTTTTATGCTCTTTATGCCAGTAGCAACAATGGTTATTATGCCTATCTTTGGAGTTATTAGTCGCCATAATGAGTTTGAAGCAGATAGAATGGGGAGTGAGTTAAGTGGCAATCCAATCTACTTAAAAGAGGCTCTTAAGAAACTTGTTGTCGAGAATAGAGCATTTCCAAAGTCTCATCCGCTATATATATTCTTCTACTACACTCATCCACCAGTAGCAGATCGTCTTGAAGAGTTAGGGAGAGAGAAGTAGAGTGAAGTTTCTAACTCTATTTTTGCTCTCTTTTGGAATAGCTTCAGCTCATCCACATCTATTTATAGATATCTCTCTCAATATGCTATTTGCAAAAGATAAGAGCCTCCAGACAATGGATATATCTTGGAAATTTGATGATATGAACTCAGAGATTCTAATCATGGATTATGATAAGAATATGAATGGTGAGTTTGATAGAGATGAGACTGACTTTTTTAAACAGGAGCTTTTTGAAACCTTGATGAAAGAGTATAGCTACTACACCTTAATGAAAATTGGAGGTAAGAATATTCCAATGGAAAAAGTCTTAAAGAGTATTATAAAATTTCACTTATTTTATAGAAAAATGTGTTAAAATTTTGAAAAACATAAAAGGACAGAAATAAAACTAAGTGATTATGCAAAATCAAAAGGTGTAACATATAGAACAGCTTGGAACTGGGCAAAGTCTGGAATAATCCAAACAGAGCAGTTACCAACTGGGACAATTATTGTTACAGAAGAGCAAAATCTCAAGATTGATAAAAACAATCAAAAAGTTATACTTTATGCTAGAGTCTCATCAGCTGAAAACAGAAACAATCTCGATACTCAAATGGAGAGGCTGAAGTCTTATGCTTATGCAAAAGGCTATACCGTTGCTAGAGAGGTTAAAGAAGTTGGAAGTGGATTAAATGATAAGAGACAAAAGTTAGAGAAAGTATTACTTTCTGATGATTGGTCTATTATTGTTGTTGAGCATAAAGATAGAATCAGTAGATTTGGCTTTAATTACATATCTCTGCTTCTTCAAAAGAGTGGTAAAAGAGTTGAAGTTATTAATGAGACAGGGTCTGAAAAAGAGGATTTGATGTCTGATTTTATCTCAATTATAACTTCATTTACAGCTCGACTCTATGGGCAAAGACGGAGCAAAAGAAAAACTGAAAAGATTATTGAGGAGTTAAATAGCGAAAAATGACTCTTGTAGAGAAGCATATAATTAGCAGAAATCATCAATTTTATAATGAGGTTGATAGACTGCTTTTTAAAAGTAAGAACTTATACAACCGAGCAAATTACGAGATAAGGGAGATGTTTATCAAGAGTGGTAAATATCTTAACTATGTTAATCTCCAGAAAATTGCTCAAAATCTATTCGATTCTTACAGAGAGTTACCTGCAAAAGTTAGTCAGCAGACTTTAAAACTCCTACACCAAAATTGGCAATCTTTCTTCGCTTTGATAAAAGATTGGTCGATAAATCCAGATAAATATTTAGGTCGTCCCAAAATTCCAAAATATTTAGATAAAACAAGGGGTCGTCAAGTAGTCGCCTATACGAATCAGGCAATCAGTAAAAAAGAGTATCTGAAAACTGGTCTGTTAAATTTGTCAAGAACAGGAATTTTTATAAAATCGAAAATTGAACTTTCAAGAATTCAGCAGATACGAATTATTCCAAGAATTGGACAACATATTATTGAGATTATCTATAAAGTAACTCTTCCTGAGCCGATAAAATCGAGAAATTATCTATCGATTGATTTAGGTTTAAATAATCTGGCAACTGTAACGAATAATTTTAGAGATAAGTTTTTTATAATCAATGGAAAATCTCTGAAATCTATAAATCAGTTTTACAATAAAAAACTTGCACAATTTAAATCAAAGCTTACCAACTCTGAAACATCAAACCGAATTCAACAATTGACAAACAAGAGAAACAGTAAGGTTAATGACTATTTACACAAAGCTAGTAGATATTTAATCAATTATGCCCTAAAATCCAATGTTTCGACAATTGTTGTTGGTAAGAATGATGGCTGGAAAAATGAGATAGATATTGGAAAAAGAAATAATCAGAACTTTGTTCAAATTCCACATAGTAGATTTATTGAGATGTTAAACTACAAGGCTCAATTAGTTGGAATTGAGGTGATTGAAGTTGAGGAGTCCTACACTTCAAAGTGTTCATTTCTTGACAGTGAAAGGGTTGGCAAACATAAAAAATATGCTGGGCGACGAATAAAAAGAGGCTTATTTAAAAGTGCTAAAGATATATTGATAAATGCTGACATCAATGGCTCTTTAAATATAGCTAAGAAAGTAAGAAAAGTAGCTTCAAACTGGATTAAACCTGATGAAGTAGAGGCAAGTAGTGTGCCATATAGGATTTTTCTATAAATCTCCTATTAAAGTAATGTTTTTCCATAAAACTTATAACTATTGGAATGGGATTGACAATCTCAATAGCTGGAGTTATAGCTTCACAGCTTAAGAGGGTAGATAGAGAAGAGAGTCGATTTCATATTGGGGAAGCTCTTCAAAAAATTGCTTCAGTTTTGATACTTGTTCTTGGGATTATGTTAATACTCTAGAAGCCAAAAGAGTTAAATCTTAACTCAATCAACTTTTTGTTATAATCTAGCAAGTTATCAAATTGGAGATAGCATAATGGTCTGTGTAAAATTTTTTCAGAAAATAAGTGCTCTTATTTTTAAACCACAAAAAAGTATAGCTAAGCGAAGCGAAGACAGTGTTCAAGAGTTGGCTCGTTCAATTCTGGGAGTCCCACAAAATACATCTATTAAAGAGTTAAAAAAAGCATATATTACACTTATAAAAGAGCATCATCCTGACAACTATTCAACTGCAAATGTCTATGTCAAAATGGAGATGGAAGAGAAGAGCAAATTGATAAATTGGGCTTATCAAGAGTTGAAGACAATTGTTTAATCTTCAACTGATCATTGCCGTGCAACACACGGCAATCTGTGACTAGGAAACTCTAATTCACAATTTCCCTAAACTCAGTTGTGAGTATCCCATCAACTTTCCACATTAGAGTCTCTTTTCGAAAGTTATTATCATCTCTAACCATACAATCTTCACGATAATGAGAACCTCGACTCTCGGTTCTGTTTATTGCTCCAACAAGAATAACTTCAGCAAGTTCAACCATATTTCCAAACTCAATAAATTCAACTAACTCTCTATTAAAATTTCTTATTTTGTCGTTAATACCCATAAATGGAATCTCTCTTTGAAGTTGTCGCACAATTGCTAGAACCCCTTTCAGTTTCATCTCATCTCTAAAAATACCACTGTTTCGATAGAATATTTTTCCTAAAAACTCTCGTTTTTCGTGGAAATTAATCTGATTTGTAAAGCGATTAAACACAGCACTGATAAAAGCACTATCTCTATCTACTTGAGTTGAATTTGGAGTTTTATAATCACCTCTTGTTTGACTATAAGCAAAACTGCTCTTTGCTACGATATCGCCAAAAACTATTAATTCAAGAAGAGAGTTCCCACCAAGCCTATTTGCTCCGTGAACTCCATTATGAGCAACTTCACCAACTGCAAAGAGACCGTCAATTGTTGAAGAACCATTAATATCAACAGAGATACCTCCCATTGTATAGTGAGCAACAGGCTCAATTGGAATAGGCTCTTTTAGTGGATCTATATCTGTATAGCTTTTTATCAATTTCAACTCTTGGGGCATCTTCTCTTCAATATTCTCCAGATGTCGGATATCCAGAAAGACCTCTTTTCCATCTTCAAGTTGAGAGTAGATAGCTCTTGAAACAACATCTCTTGGAAGAAGTTCATCAACAAACCTCTCTCCATTGCTATTGATGAGATATCCACCCTCACCTCTAGCTGTTTCAGAGATTAGCACTCCTTTACCCTTTAACGATGTTGGATGAAATTGGATAAATTCAAGATTTGAGACAACTCCACCATTTCGGATATGAGTAGCTACACCATCACCACTACTATCTCTTGAGTTCGTATTAAAGTTGCGATATATCTGAGAATAACCGCCAGAAGCGATAACAACACTTTTTGCTAATACCTGCTCAACAGTTCCGCTCTTAATATTGAGAAAAGTAGCTCCAGAGACTTTACCGTCAAGAAATATATAGTTCAATAGAAATCTACTATTTAGAACTGGTATGTTCAACTTTAATACTCTTTCAAAGAGTCGTTGAATAATTGAGAGTCCTGTGTAGTCTTGAACATAGTTTGCTCGACTTGACGAGACTCCTCCAAGTCGTCGTTTATCTTCTGCAAAAGGGACACCTATACTTTTTAGAAACTCGATTGCATTCTCACTCCCTTTTACTAACTCCTCAATACTCTCTCTTTTTCCTATACCATCACCAGCTTTCAGAGTCTCATCTATATGTCTATTGACCTCATCGTGAGATGCTGAATTGATACCCCCCTGAGCCATTGAAGTTTGAGACTCTGTTGGAGAACTCTTTGTAGCAATAAGAACATCAGCTCCCATCTCTTTTAGTTTGATTGCTGTTGTTAATCCAGCTCCACCTCCACCGACTACCAATACATCATATATTTTCAACTAAACACCCCTTTTAAATAGTTATCGCTTCTTATTTCTCTCATTTGGTTGGAGATAGTTATCTTTGTCGAAATATTGAATTATCTTTTGGAAGATGATGTTTTTATCCTCAATTGATATATCTTCAACTTCAGAGATTTGAGCTTGAAACTTATTGAATATCTTCTCTTCTGTAAAACCGATTGAGCTTAAGATATCTATAATGCCCTTTGACTTCTCCTCATCTCTGATGGTAAAGCCCTTTCTATCAATATCAACAATAACTTCACTAGGTCTATCAAAGAGGTTGTGTTTCATTCCAAGGATATCTTGATATGCTCCAAGCATAAAGAATCCAAGATAGTATGGTTTTTTCTTTAGGTCAATATCGTGAAGAAATAGAGGTGCTTTTTCGTCAAACTCAATCTCACCATCACTATCACAAGTGATATCCCAGAGAGAAGCTGGTCGAACTGCTTTTTTATCAAGGTGATGAATCGGGACAATTGGAAATTTTTGATCAAGTCCCCAGAAGTCAGGCATCGATTGAAAGATAGAGAGATTGATAAGGTATCTCTCTTCAATCTTATGGAGAAGAGAGTCATGCTCAACAATCTCTTTCTTATCGAGGATTGTTAATATCTTCTTGATAATCATCTGTCCAAGAATCTCAATATTGGCTCTATCTTGTAGATCTAAATAACCAAGTTCAAAAAGTGTTTCGATAGACTCAAGATGTTCTGTTGTCTCGTGAAGAACTTCGAGAATTCCATTTTCACCAAGTTTCTTATCAATCTTTTTATAGAGTTTCTTAAGAACCTTGATAATCTTTGGATTATTCTTCTCTTTTAGAATAAGATGACTCTCTCTATAATCTTGAGAGTAGAGTTCAAGAACTGATGTTACAAGAACAGAGTGATTCGCAGAGATAAAACGACCAAACTCTGTATAGATAATTGGATTCTCAATCCCCTTCTCATCAGTAACCTCTTTTATTAACTTAACAATTGTCGAGACAAACTCCTCTGTTGAGTAGTTCTTATCTAAAGAGCTTTTATGCTGACCATAATCGACACCGAGACCACCCCCAATATTTATCTTATTTAGAGAGGTTGCACCCATCTTTTTTAGTTCAGTATATATCTGTCCAACCTCTCTAAGAGCCTTTTGAGCCGTATAGATTGAGTTTATTTGAGAACCGATATGAAAATGTAACATCTTAAAGAAACTGATATAGTTCTCTTTTTTTAATAGAATAAGGGCTTGAATAAGTTCTGTTGCTGTTAATCCAAACTTAGAGTCTATTCCTCCACTCTTTGCCCAAGTTCCAGAGCCATAAGAGTAGAGACGAATTCGAATTCCAATATTTGGAATCACTGGAAAGTTTTTTGATATATCAATAATATCTTTCAGTTCGCCAAGACTCTCAATAATCAGAGTTACATTATGTCCCAATTGGGTTGCTAGAAAACCGAGTTCTATCATCTCTCGATCTTTAAAACCATTAACTGTAATAGGAGCTTTATGCTTATTTACTGCAATTGCAAGAAGAAGCTCTGCTTTACTT
>JAMJTX010000019.1:0-3600 GCA_024281215.1 Candidatus Thiovulum karukerense
GAATTATGTCTCACGAATTCTGGTTAGCGACTCATGCTCTTGATGTTGGTGCTATGTCTGTATTCCTATATGCTTTCCGAGAGAGAGAGTGGGCATTAGACCTTGTTGAAGATTACTGTGGTGCTAGACTTACTCACTCAGCTATCAGAATTGGTGGAGTTCCTCTTGACCTTCCTGCTGGTTGGACAGATGCACTCGCTACATATCTTGATAGAACAGAAGTTGCAATTGAGAAAGATTATGAAGCTCTACTTGATGAGAACAGAATCTGGAAAATGAGACTTGAAAATGTCGGTATCGTAGATAAAGAGATGGCTAGAAGTTGGGCAACATCTGGAATTATGCTTCGAGGTTCTGGAATCGAGTGGGATTTGAGAAAAGAGATGCCATATGAACTCTATGATGAGTTAGATTTTGACATTCCTGTATCTGATAAAGAGGATAGTTACGGAAGATATAAGTTATATATGGAGGAGATGAGACAATCTATCAGAATCCTAAGACAACTTATTCCGATGTATCACGAGACAGAGCCACAACTAATGGCTGATGTTCCTCAATATATCTCAGCTCCAAAAGAGCAACAGATGACTCAAAACTACTCTTTAATGCAACACTTTGTTCTCGTAACACAAGGTATGAGACCACCAGTTGGTGAAGTATATGTTGCAACAGAGTCTCCAAAAGGTGAGCTAGGATTCTACATCAACTCTCAAGGTGATCCATACCCTTATAGATTGAAAGTTAGAGCTCCAAGTTTCTTCCATACTGGAATTCTTCAAGATCTTCTCCCTGGTTATCAGTTGGCTGATGTTGTAACAATCATCGGTTCTACTAATATCGTATTTGGTGAAGTTGATAGATAGGTAAAGATAGTGGCAGAGTTCAGAGAGTTCTCCTTTTCAGGTGTTGATTTACAAGAGATTAGAGAGGTAACAAACTCTAAAAGGGTATTTTCTCAAAACAGATTTGATAAGTGGTTCTCTTATAGAGGGAAAACTTCAAAGAGTGATAGAGAGTTTCTTCAATCTCTATTAAAAAGATATGGTTATCTTTTTAGAACATACTCTGAAGATACTTTGAAAGCGAAATTTATTATTCCTATTTTAAATAGAGTAGATTTCTTTTCAGAGGAGTTACAGCTATCTGATTTCTATCATGAAAAATTGGCATACAGAAATGAGAAGTTCAAACTGAACGGTTTCTGTGATTTCTATGTTGCTGGTGGATTGGATATACCAGAGAAGCCTTTTTTCTTTATTCAAGAGTTTAAAAGAACAGAGGGTTCTAACCCTGAAGGTCAGTTGATTGCTGAACTTATTGCAGGTCTTGAGATAAATAACTCTAGTTATATTAGAGGTGCTTTTATCGTTGGAGCTATCTGGAACTTTGTAATTCTCTGGAAAGAGGATGATAGATACTTTTATGAGGTGTCTAATAACTTTGATTCAACTGATTCAGAAAAGCTTATAGAGATTTATGAGAATCTGCTATTTGTTAAAGAGGAGATCTTTAACTTAGTTACTAAAGAGAGAAAGGAGCATATAAAATAGATGCAAAGATATGATTTAAGACATCTAAAAGATGACTTCTACGGACGAATGTTAGAAGTTATGGAGAGCGATGTCTCTGAGAATGAGATAGCGATCTTTATGTTTGAAATTGGTGACTTTTCTCCTATTCAGAAGAGTGCCGATGAGGTTAAAAGAGCTGGTTATACCCTAATGAACTCTCTAAAATATAATGAGGTTGATTGGACAATAGTCGTTAAAAAGGCTATGCCAGAAACTGAAGTAGAGGCAGAAACAGAAAGCTCGGAAGAGAGTTAAGAGTTATGGGAACAAAAGTATATTTTTCTACTTGGCAAGGTGAGAAGATTGATAACCGAGGAAAAAAGGTTGAAGAGTGGGAAGAGTCTGCTTTCAATCTACCTCAACAATACTCTGCCTCTGCTGACTCCAAAGCCTTTATAGGTTGGGATGGAGTCGCCCTCTTTTCTGAAGATATTGATGTTGTACGACTCGCTACTGAGTATGCTGCACAGTATCAAGAGTATTCAGAGGCTTGTGGTCGATGTGCTCCAGGTCGATGGGGTGGAAGAATACTATATGACTTAATGGATAAAATCGCTAGAGGTGATGGTCAGTTTTCAGATTTAGAACATCTGAAAGAGGTCTCAAAAACGATGATGGAGACATCAAAGTGTGAGATTGGAAAGACTGTTCCTGTTCCTCTATTAGATTTAATGGAACACTTTAGTGATGAGTTTGCAACTCTAATTCGAGAGAAGAAGAGCAGTCCAGACTACAACAAAAATGTTGATTACATCGCAAAAGTTACAGCTCCTTGTATGGATGCTTGTCCAACTCATGTAGATATTCCAGCCTATATTGAAGGGGTAAGAGATTTCCGATTTGATGATAGCCTTGAGGCAACTCGTCAAACAATGCCACTTGCTCACACTTGTGGTCGTGTCTGTCCTCACCCGTGTGAAGATGCTTGTCGAAGAACAAATCTTGATGAAGCTATCTCAATTATGGAGCTTAAGAGAATTGGTGCTGACTATGAGACTGATCACGGTCTTGGATTTATCCACCCAGCAGAAGCTAAGCCAAAAATTGGGAAAAAAGTTGCAATTATCGGTTCTGGTCCAGCGGGTCTAACTGGTGCTTACTACTTAGCTCTTGAGGGTATCGATGTTGAGGTGTTTGAAGCTCTACCTGTTCTTGGTGGAGAGGTTGCAGTTGGTGTTCCTGAATACCGAATGCCGATTGACAAATACAACAAAGATATTGAGGCTGTTAAAGACTTAGGTGTTACTTTCCATGTCAATTCACCAGTTGATGCTGATATGATGAGAAAGTTTGAGAAGCTCTATGATGCAATTCTTGTAGCTACAGGAACTCGTATCTCTAAAAAGGTTTATGCCGAAAATGAGAGACCAGAGATTCAAGGTTATTGGGGAGCAATCGACTTTTTAGATAAGGTTAATCTATACGAAAAGTACGATATTAAACTTACTGAAGAGGAGAGAAAAGAGTATGACATTGATAATGAGTTTGTTGATCTAACTGGCAAGACAGTAGCCTGTGTTGGTGGTGGATTTACATCTATGGATGTTGTGCGATGCTCAATCCGTGCTGGAGCGAAGAGAGTTGTTATGCTCTATCGACGAGATGAGAAGACAATTATTCGAAACACAACCTACGAAGAGTATCACGAAGCTGTTGAAGAGGGTGTTGAGTTTGAGTTCTATTCAGCTGTTGAAGAGATTATCGATGAGAATGATGTTCTTAAAAAACTTAAAATTAATAAGTTTGAGCAACAACCAGATCCAAACGGTGGTCGTCCGAAGCTTGTAAAAGTTGAGGGTGCTGACTATGAACTTGATGTTGATTATCTGATTCCTGCGGTTAGTCAGAGTGCTGATCTATCACTTCTACCGAAAGAGTGGGAGATTGAGATGACAAGCTGGAAGACTATCCTTACAAATGGAAAAGATTATATGACATCTCGAAAGGGTATCTTTGCAGCAGGTGATGCCGAGTATGGTCCAATGACAATTGTTAATGCTGTTGGTCAGGCAAAACGAGCTGCTTC
>JAMJTX010000019.1:3699-7746 GCA_024281215.1 Candidatus Thiovulum karukerense
TATCTTTGCAGCAGGTGATGCCGAGTATGGTCCAATGACAATTGTTAATGCTGTTGGTCAGGCAAAACGAGCTGCTTCAGTTATATCTCGATATGTTCAAACTGGTGAGATAATTCTTACTGATGATGAGATTATGGAAGATCACCTTCGAAAACTCAGAGTCTATAATAAGAAAGAGCCAATTCGAGGCTGGTTAAATGGTCTGAAGCGGGAGACAAGTGAAAAACTTCTTGTTGATGAGAGAAGAGATAATAACCGAGAGGTAAATTATGGATTCACTCAAGAGGAGGCTATCGCTGAAGCTGAGAGATGTATGAGATGTTACTATATCGCAATGGTGGCAAAGTAGGAGATGAGTATGACTAAATTTTTTATTAATGGAAAAGAGGTTGTAGCTCAAAAAGGTGAGACAATTCTGAATGTAGCACGACGAGAGAATATCTATATTCCTACAATGTGTTATCTTGAGAAAGTTTCACCTATCTCCTCTTGTCGTCTCTGTGTTGTTGATGTTGAGGGGACAGATGGACATGTTCTATCTTGCCAAACTCCACCAACAGAGGGGATTAAGGTAACAACTGATTCTCCAGAACTTTTCAAACATCGTCAGAATATTATGAAGTTCTACAATGTCAATCACCCGCTTGAGTGTGGTGTTTGTGATAAGTCTGGTGCTTGTGAGCTTCAAAACAAAACTCTTGAGTTTGGTGTCGATTGTCAAGATTTCTCAGCAAAAGATCAACCGCGAAAAATTGAGGATTGGGGCAAACTTCAGTATGACCCATCTCTATGTATTATGTGTGAGAAGTGTGTTTCAACCTGTAATGAGGCGATTGGCGATGATGCCATTGAGCTTAAATTCGGGGGCTATAACTCTAGAATCGTTCCAAAAGGTTCTGATACTTTAGACTGTTCTGAGTGTGGTGAGTGTATCGCTGTATGTCCTGTTGGTGCTTTAATCTCTACTGATTTTAAATATAGTGCTAATGCTTGGGAGATGGAGCAGATTCCTGCAACTTGTTCTCACTGTTCGGCTGGTTGTCAGATGAGCTATGAGACAAAGCACACATCAAACTTTGATAATAGCAGATCAATCTATCGAGTAACTAACGATTTTGAGAAAGATACACTTTGTGGTGCTGGACGATTTGGATTTAATTTTGCAAACTCTGAAATTAGTGGAACAATTGATGAGGCTGTTGAGAAGATTCAAAATGCTGGAACTATCTGTTTTAACTCTCAAATATCAAATGAAGAGGCGAAAATTCTAAACGAAATCTCTAAAAAGACGGGTGCTAAACTCTTCAATAGAGATGGTAGAAATTTCCAGAAATTTATGAGTGCATTCGCTTCAGCAAGTGGTGAATCTCTCTATAATGGAACTCTTTCAGATATTGAGAACTCAAATCAGATTATTGTTATTGGAAGTAAAATAGCTTCTGATAATCCGATGGTGCGATATAGCATAACAAGAGCATATAAGAGAAATCGAGCATTTATCTCATATCTCCACCCAGTCTATGATTCACTTCTTCAAAACACAATTAAGCAGTTTATAAACTACGAAGTTGGAACTGAAGAGGGTGTTATGGCAATGTTGGCTGATACTCTATTGGCTCATGTTGTAAATCTTGACCTTGATATTGGTTACCTTTCTGGTGAAACTAATGTCGGTGAAGAGGAGCTTGAGAAAATTGCAACAGTTGGTAAGAGAGCTAAAAATAGAACTCTGATTATTGGTGCTGACCTCATCGCTCATGAGAAAGCTGAGAATATCGCTAGATTTGTAGGAATTATTCAGAAATTTACAGATGTTAAAGTTGTGATTATTCCACCTGAGACAAACTCTCTTGGAGTGGCTCAAATCTGCGAACTATCTGATGGGGTCTCTGGTTCAACAGTAGGTTACAATGTTGAAGCTGACTATACAATCTCATCTCTTGGTGGTGGTGATTTCTCTGTTCCTGCTCTAAATCAGCAAGAGGGAACTTTTGTTAATATCGATAAAGCTGTTGTGAAAACAAATGTGGCTCTTGGCTACACAGGTTACAACCTTAATGATATTGCAAACCGAATCCTCGACAGTGAGAGAGAGAATACAATAGACTATACAGCTGAAATTTTTGGAACTCACTTTGACGATTTAGAGACTCTAACTTTAGAAGTAACTGAAAATGATTCTTGCACAATGCCAACTGAGGTTGATGACCTTCCAACATTTGATGGAACAGTTATCTACAACTCAAACCCTATTCTTCAGTTTAATCCATTTACGGCAAAAGCGATAGACGATGAGGCAGTTTTAACTGGTTCTGAGCAGTTTGCAACAGCTAGTAAGATTGGTGATGGTGATAGTGTTGAGTTTGAAGTTGGTGGCGAAAAGTTCGTGAGAGTTTTCAAAGTCGATAAGAGTCTAAGAGGTGTAATTGCTCTCAATCCACTCTTTGACAGGGGATTAAGAAGTTATTCGTTATCATCAAACTATGGATTCCATAAAGCTAAGATAGTGAAGGTTAAAAGATAGATGAGTCAAATTAAAGTTACTATTGACGGTAAAGAGTGTTTAACAAAAGAGGGGGAAACTCTCTTAAATGTAGCTAGGGCAAATGATATATTTATCCCTGCTATATGTTATCTTAACCGTTGTTCGCCAACTCTAGCTTGTCGTATCTGTTTAGTTGAGGCTGATGGAAAGCAGGTATATGCCTGTAATGCCAAGGCTAAAGATGGTATGGAGGTTGTTACAACAACTGAAAATATAGCTAGAGAGCGAAAAGCGATAATGGAGGTTTATAATGTAAATCATCCATTAGAGTGCGGTATTTGTGATCAGAGTGGAGAGTGTGAGCTTCAAAACTATACTCTTCTTGAAGATGTAAATAATCAACCATACTCAATTAAAGATACTCACAAACCAGTTCAAAACTGGGGACATATTCAGTATGACCCAGCTCTCTGTATTGTGTGTGAGAAGTGTGTTACAGTCTGTAAAGATATGGTTGGTGATTCAGCCCTTAAGACTGTTCCGAGGGGAAGTGATAAGCTTGATGCCTCTTGGAAAGATAATATGCCAAAAGATGCTTATGCAATGTGGAACAAGCTCAACAAATCTGTTATCGGTGCTGTTGCGGGTGATACACTTGACTGTTCATCTTGTGGTGAATGTACCTCTGTATGTCCTGTTGGGGCTTTAGTTGGCACTGACTTCAAATGGACAACAAATGCTTGGGAGCTTCAGAAGATTCCATCAACTTGTGCTCACTGTTCGGTTGGTTGTCAGCTCTACTACGAAGTGAAACATACATCTATCGAGAACAACGACAAAAGAATTTATAGAGTGACAAATGAGTCTCACTATACAACTCTCTGTGGTGCTGGTAGATATGGTTATGACTTTGAGAATAGAGTTGAGTCAAAAGATCCTGAAGCATTTGCAAAAGCTGTTGAGGCATTTAAGTCTGCTGACCATATAAACTTTAACTCTCAAATAACAAATGAAGAGGCTATGATTCTTCAGAAGTTAAAAGAGAAGTTAGGAGTTAAACTTGTTAATGGTGAAGCTTTCAGATATGCGAGATTCCTAGAGGCTTATGAGAAAGTAGCTGGAAAATCTCTATATAGTGGAGATCTTGATGAGGTGAGAAGTTCAAACTTTGTTGTATCAATCGGTTCAGCAATTAAGACGGACTCTCCAAATAGTAGATATGCATTTAACAACTCGCTAAAAGTTAATAAGGGTGCTGGAATCTATTTCCACCCAGTTAATGACCCTGTTGTTAAGGGACTTGCAAAAAATGTTGTTGAAGTGAATCATAAACCTCTTGAAGAGGGTGTAGCTCTTAAGTGGGTTCTTAAAAATTTCGGAAAAGAGCTTCCTGAAGCTATATCATCAAAACTTGAGAATCTTCAATTCTCAGAGATATACTTCTCAGAAGATTTCAATGCTGAGATTGAGAAACTTCTTAAAAAGAAAGATAGATTCTCTCTAATTGTTGGTGAAGATCTATATTCAGCTCCAAACTGGAAAGATTTAGCTGAGCTTGTTGG
>JAMJTX010000020.1 GCA_024281215.1 Candidatus Thiovulum karukerense
CAACTCACTTATAATAGGGTTTCCAAAGTAGAGAGAGTTTGGATAGAACTCTTTTTCAAAAGGGAAGATTGAAATTTGCTTATCAACATACTTCTCAACCTCTTTGGCTCGACCCCTTTTCCAAGCCCAAACTTTTGGCAAAATATAGTAGATAATCTCTTTTTCTGGAAATTTCTCTTTTATCCTTTTTGCAAGAGGTAGATTAAAAGCGGGGGCATCAATTAAGAGAACTTTATCACTCTCTTTTGATAACTCAACCATTTTATCTAAACTTCTTTTTCCGTGGATAAGCTTTGGAATAATAGAGAAGATTCCCATAACTCCAAAATCTCTTGATGAGATGTTTGGCTCTCCAAGAGAGGGGTCAAAGAGACCAGAGACCTCATCAACCTTTAACCTCTGAAGAATCTCTTTTAAATGGAGATTTGCTGATGGCTCAAGAGCCGAAACAAGTAGTTTCACAATCTTTTAGCAAGAGCAACTGCCACCAGATGAACCGCCTGTTGAACAAGCAGAGACTCCTGAAGTTGGCTGAATAGCCTCATTACTTGCAATCCCTTGCTCATTGATTCTCTCAATCTCACCCCAAAGAATTTCGGCAGACTTTAAGTATCTCTTTGCAATTTCACTATCTGGTTTTGCATATGTAATAGGAGAACCACTATCTCCACCAAGTCGAATTGTTGGGTCAATTGGCAGGTCGGCTAAAATAAAAGTATCATACTTTTTAGCAAGTTCATCTGTTGTATTTTTACCAAAAATATCATACTCTTTTCCGCTCTCTGGACAGATAAAGCCACTCATATTCTCAACAATCCCAACAATTGGAATATGGAGTTTTTTAAACATAGCTAAACTTCTATCAGCATCATCAAGAGCAACAGTTTGAGGAGTTGTTACCGTTACACCAGCCGTTACAGGAACACTTTGAGCAAGAGTCAATTGAGCATCACCAGTTCCTGGAGGCATATCTATTACAAGAACATCTAAATCACTCCATAAAATATCTGTTAAGAACTGTTGAATAGCTTTAATAATTAATGAACCTCTCCAGAGAAGAGCTTCACCCTGTCCCATTAAACTTCCCATACTAATCATCTCTAAACCGTAAGCTTCAATTGGTTTAACTTTATTGCCAATAACTTCTGGTTTAATATTCTCAACACCTAACATTCTAGGAATATTTGGTCCATAGATATCGGCATCAAGAAGACCAACCTTTTTCCCTTTCATCGCAAGAGCAACAGCTAGATTAACAGATGTTGTCGATTTTCCAACTCCACCTTTACCAGAACTTACCATTACAAAATTTTTAACATTTGGAGCTATATTTTTACCTCTTGATGATGTCTCTCTTGGCATAGCAGGTTTATTAATCTTTATAAAAATCTTCTCCGCTCCAGCTCTTGAGAGTTCTAGGTCTATATTTCGTCGAAGCTCCTCTTCAACTTCACTTGCTGATGAGGTGATTGTTACTTCAACTGTAACATTACTACCATCTACTTCAATCTTATCTACAAAACCAAAAGAGAGTATATCTTTTTGGAATCCTGGATATAACACTTTTGAGAGGGCTGATTTAACCAGTTCTTCGTTCACTTAAGCTCCTTAAAATATTAAGTTTTAATCTTCGAAAGATAGTCGTTTTTAATTAAAAAGAGCTTTAATAGTTTTCATAGTTGAGAAATTATGATATGTTTTCGTGAAGAGCAAGGAGTAGATAGTTGAAAGAGATTTTAAAGAGGCTGAGAGCTGAATTTAAAGATGAGGTAAAGTTTTTTGGATTTACCTCCAGAGAACCACAATTAAATTTTGTAGAGAGAGAAGAGAGCCTTGATAGAGATAAAATCCAATATTATAGAGATAAGCTCCAAAAAGAGGGTCGCCCAAATGAGCTTCATGGAGTTTTAAAGGGTGATATTATTTGGGAAGAGAGAGTTAAGCTCAATCTTGAGATATATGATTGTGCAGAGATTTTATATTTAAGAGAGATCAATAGAGGCTTCGTGCCAATATTGAGTGCGACATCTCTTCTTATCTCATCTGAAGCTGAAGAGATTATTCTTCACCGTCGCTCACCAGATGTCTCTACATATCCAAATCATCTCCACACAATTGGAGGAGGCTACCTTCCAAATCCTAACGGTGATAAAACCCTAAAAGATACTGCGGTTCGTGAGATATTTGAGGAGACAAACATTAAAGTAGAGATAGATAGAGATATAAATGTTCTTGTCTCTCAAGAACTTTCAACAGGATTTATCCAGTTTGTCTATCTTGGAGTTGATATTCCAAAGAGAGAATTAGAGGGCATTAGCCATAGTTTGGAAGGTGAAATTGAGAGATATAAGTTTAAGAATATTCCAGCTCTCCTCGATGAACCATCTTGGATTCCATCTGGAAAATCGCATTTAAAAGCTTGGCTATTAAATAGAATTGTTACTAACTGAACCATTATTGGCGGATAAAAGCAACTGTTAAGAACAGATTTAAGAGAAGTTCGATATTCTACCAACAAACTAAAAAATAGTTACTCTTCTACAAGAGGGGACTACATTTAATGAGGAGAAGCAATGGCACTAATAGAGGCTCCAGAAAATACTCCTGTATGGTTAGATGAGAGCAGATGTAAAGCATGTGACATCTGTGTTTCTGTCTGTCCTGCAGGTACTTTAGCAATGGAATATGATAGTAGTAGCACACTTGGTGCAATGGTTAGAATTATCGCACCAGAGAGTTGTATAGGTTGTAACGATTGCGAACTACACTGTCCAGACTTCGCTATCTATGTAGCTGATAAGAAAGAGTATAAGTTTGCTAAGCTTACGGAAGAGTCAAAAGCTAGAGCTGCTGCTATAAAAGCAAATAACTATATGGTGATCAAATAGTAGGAGAGGGAATGGAAACAAGAGAAATAATTTCAACTGGTAATGATTTAGCTGCAATTGCTGCTGTAGATGCAGGATGTAGATTTTTTGGAGGTTATCCAATTACTCCTTCAAGTGAAGTAATGCACACTATCTCTGACTTACTACCAGCTGTTGGTGGTGCATCTATTCAGATGGAAGATGAGATTGCAGGTATCGCTGCTGCGGTAGGTGCTGGTATGTCTGGTGTTAGAACTATGACTGCTACTTCTGGTCCTGGTGTATCTCTAAAAGCTGAAAACTTAGGTCTTGCTCAAATGGCAGAAGTTCCACTTGTTCTTGTAAATGTTATGAGAGGTGGTCCATCAACTGGTCTTCCAACTCGTGTATCTCAAGGAGATGTTCGACAAGCTAGAAACCCGTCTCACGGTGATTATAGATCTATAACACTATGTGCGGGTAACCTTTCAGAGTGTTATACAGAAGTTGTAAGAGCATTTAACCTTGCTGATAGATTTATGCAACCAGTTATCGTATTAACAGATGAGACAATTGGTCATATGCATGGTAAAGCAGTTGTTCCAACTCTTGAAGAGGTTCAAAACGGTATCGTTCCTAGAAAAACTTTCGATGGTCCAGCTGAAGAGTATTTCCCTTATGAGTGTGGTCCAACTGAACCAGCAACTCTTAACCCAATGTTCCAAGGTTATAGATACCACTTTACAGGTCTTCACCACGACAGAAATGGTTTCCCAACAGAGGAGATTGAGACTTGTAGAAAACTTATCCAGAGACTTGAAGATAAAGTTATGGATCATAGAGATGAGATTGAGTTAAACGAAGAGTTTATGCTAGATGATTTCAATGGTGAAGATGGTGAAGTTCTAATTGTTGCTTATGGTTCAGTATCACTTGCAGCTAAAGAGGCGATTAGACACCTAAGAAAAGATGGAATCAAAGCTGGTCTATTCCGACCTATTACTCTATGGCCATCTCCAGCTGAGAGAATCAAACACTTTACAGATATGACTAAAAATGTTCTATGTGTTGAGCTAAATATTAGACAATATACTGAAGAGGTAGAGAGAGTTTCTGGAAGACTTGATATTGAAGGTCTTTATAAAGTAAATGGTAGAGCTATATCTCCATATGAAATTGTAGAGAAAGTTAAGGAGGTATTCTAAAAATGGCATTTAATTACGATCAGTATCTAAGACTTGAAAAGATGCCAACACTATGGTGTTGGGGATGTGGCGACGGTGTAATCCTAAAAGCTGTTGTTAGAGCAATTGAAAATGTTGGTTGGAAACAAGATGATGTTGCAGTTGTTTCTGGTATTGGGTGTTCTGGAAGATTCTCTTCTTATGTAGATTTCAATACTGTTCATACAACTCACGGTAGAACTGTTGCTTTTGCTACTGGTATTAAACTTGCAAACCCAGATAAACATGTAATCTGTGTTGCTGGTGATGGTGATGCACTTGCAATTGGTGGTAACCACACAATTCATGCAGCTAGAAGAAATATTGACATTAACTTTATTATGATCAATAACTTCATTTATGGTCTTACAAACTCTCAAACTTCTCCTACAACTCCACAAGGTATGTGGTCTGTAACAATGAAGAGAGGAAATATCGACCCTACATTTGATGGTGCTGAACTTGCTATCGCGGCTGGTGCTTCATTTGTTGCTCGTGAAACTGTTCTTGATCCTAAGAAACTTGAGAAAATCTTTATTAAAGGTTTCCAACATAGAGGATTCTCATTTTTCGATATTCTCTCTAACTGTCATATTAATCTTGGTAGAAAGAATAAGATGGCTTCTGCTATGGATAACCTTAACTGGATCGATAAGATTACAGTATCTAAAACTAAGTATGACAAGTTAAGTGAAGAGGAGCAATTAAACCTATTCCCTACTGGTGTGCTTAAGCATGATGATGAAGCTGCTGAATTCTGTGATATGTATGAAGAGCTTAAGAAGAAGTATCAAAATAACGAGAAGTTCACTCAAGATGACTTCAAAAAGAAAATTTAAGGAGAGACACAATGGCTAGAACTTTAATGAGATTTACGGGTGTTGGCGGACAAGGTGTTCTTCTTGCAGGTGAAATTTTCGCTGCTGCTAAAATTAAACTTGGTGGTCATGGACTAAAGACTGCAACTTATACATCTCAAGTTAGAGGTGGTCCAACAGTTGTTGATATTACACTTGATGATGAAGAGATCTTCTACCCATATGCAAATGATGGTGAGATTGACTTTATGCTATCTGTTGCACAGAAGTCTTACGACCTCTTTAAAGATGGTGTTACTAAAGGTGGAACAATCGTTATCGATCCATACCTTATTACTCCAACTGAGCAGGATAGAAAAGATTGGAATATTATTGAGATTCCAATTATTACAATTGCAAAAGAGGAAGTTGGATTAGTTCTTACTCAATCTGTTATCGCTCTCTCAATTGCAAATACTCTTATGAATGCTATTGAGCCTGAACACCTTAAAGAGGTTATGCTCTCTAAAGTTCCTAAGAAAGTTCACGAAGCTAACCTTAAAGCTTTTGAACTTGGAACAAAATATGCAAATGAGGCTACTGCTAAGTAGTTAGCTTTAATTGCTATCCCGAACTTGTTTCGGGGGAATGACTAAATAGAGATATTCGGGTCAAGCCAGAATATGACAAAACAGTGTCATTGCCGTGCTTGACACGGCAATCTAATATGAAATTAACTTTCATATTTAGTCAGTCCCTAAAAACTACCAACGACTTAAATCAAATAAGAAGATGTATGTGAATGGACTCTTTGGCGATAATGAATTTCAGTATGCAACCAAAGTTGATAAGAAGATATTTATAACTGCAAAACATCCAACAATTCCATCAATTGAAGCTAAGGTGTTGGCTTTTGAAATTTGATTTTGAGATTCCCCCGTGTGTAACACAGGAATGACACTGCTAACCTATTTTTTGAGGAGAACTTCGGGTCAAACCCGAAGAATCTCAATCAAATAAAAAGAGTCTTATTTTCCAGCTTGAGCTGCAACCTCTTCAGCGAAAGACATAGCCTCTTTCTTCTCAATACCTTCACCAACCTCATATCGGATATATCCAACAAGGTTAGCAGTTGATGCACCAGCTTTTTTAGCCTCTTTAGCTAAAGCTTGTGCAATTGTCATAGAGTCGTCCATAACATAGTTTTGGTCAAGAAGAGCCATCTCTTTATCAAGAGTTGTATTATCAGCGATGAATCTCTCAAGTTTTCCTGGAACGATTTTATCCCAAATCTTCTCTGGCTTACCTTCAGCTTTTAACTCAGCTTTGATAGCCTCTTCAGCTCCTGCAAGTACATCATCAGTTAGTTGTTGCATAGAGATAAATTGAGGAACATTTTTAAGAGGTTTTCCAAGTCTTGCTAACTCTTCATTCTCATTTTTAATCGCCTCAATTCTACCTTTTGTCTCTTCAGCAACATACTCTGGAGTGAAGTCTTGGTAAGATAGAGTTGTAGGTCTCATTGCCGCAGCATGCATTGCAATGTCTTTAGCAATTTTTCTTAGCTCTTCTGGTTTATCAGTTTCGATAGCGATAAGAACACCTACTCTACCATTTGAATGAACATAGCCATTAACTACATCGCCCTCAAGTTTTGCAAATCTTCGGCTAACGATCTTCTCACCAATTTTAGCAGTCGCTTCTGTGAAGTACTCACCAAAAGTTGAAGTTTGATACTCACCATTAAGAGCATCTTCAATTGTTGTATGAGTTGATGAGTGGAAATATGTAGCAGTCTCTTTAACTAGGTTTTGGAAACCTTCGTTTTTAGATACAAAGTCTGTCTCTGAATTTACTTCAGCAATTGTTGCACTTTTGAAATCGTCAGCAACAACAACCTCTACAAGACCTTCAGCAGCAACTCGATCGCCTTTTCCAACAGCTTTAGAGATACCTTTGTCTCGTAGAATAGCTTTTGCAGCTTCCATATCACCTTCAGCTTCAACAAGAGCTTTTTTACAATCCATCATAGGAGCATCAGTAGCTGTTCTTAGCTCCTTAACCATCTTTGCAGAGATTTCAGCCATTACTTACTCTCCTCTGCTTTCTCTTCATTATCATCAGCAACAGTTGGAATCTCTTCTTCTTTGCTCTCTTCAGTTGCAGGAACTTCAACAGCAACTTCAGTCTCTGAAGACTCTTCAACTTCCTCTTCAGCTTCAGCAGTAGCTCTACCCTCTGTAATAGCTTCCGCTACCTCTTTACAGAATAGGTTGATTGATCTGATAGCATCATCATTCCCTGGAATTGGGTAATCGATAACATCAGGGTCACAGTTTGTATCAAGTGGAGCGATAACAGGAATTCCAAGAACTCTAGCCTCTTGAATAGCGATCTTCTCTCTAACAGCATCAACAACAAAAAGCATATCTGGAAGCTCTCTCATCTCTTTGATACCACCAAGGTAAGCAAGAAGTTTCTCTTTCTTTCTCTTAAGAGTTAAAGCCTCTTTTTTTGTAAGTAGATTGATTTGACCACTCTCTTCCATCTGCTCAATAACATCAAGTTTTTTAATTGATTGTTTGATTGTTGAGAAGTTTGTTAGCATACCACCTAACCATCTGTTATTAACATATGGCATACCAGCTTTTTCTGCCCACTCTTGGATAGAAGCTCTAGCCTGTTTTTTTGTTCCAACGAAAAGGATAGTTTTACCTTCAGCAGATGCATCTTTGATGATGTTATAAGTGTATCTGAAGTATCTAAGTGTCTTTTGAAGATCAATAATATAGATATTTTTTCTAACACCGAAG
>JAMJTX010000021.1 GCA_024281215.1 Candidatus Thiovulum karukerense
TTTACAAGCTTTCTATGTCTTTTTTTAATCTATTTTCCATATAGTTTTATATCATAAAACTTGTGTAGAAAGCTATGCCATTAATGGCGAGGGTTTACGGCACAGTTGCTAATAGAGGAGAAGAGAGTGAAAAATAGCAGAGTCTCAACTATACTATATGTTGAAGATGAAGATGGTGTTAGAAGCGAATTATCAGAAGTCTTGGCATATTTCTGTGAAACAATCTACCTAGCAAATAATGGTGAAGACGGATTAAGACTATATAAAGAACATCTTCCAGATATCGTAGTTACAGATATAAGAATGCCTCAAATGGACGGTGTTGAGATGTCCAAGCTGATTCGTAATTTAAATAGAGAACAGCACATTATCTATACAACAGCTTTTGATGAGGTTGAGTACCTCAAAGAGGCTATTGAGAATCATATTGATGCATATATTGTTAAGCCAATCGATTTAGATGAGCTGGAAAATAGATTGCAGAGACTCATAACTACTATTAATCTCGAGAAAAAGTTAAAAGAGAAACAAGATGAACTAGAGGCGATATTTAATACAACAAGAGATGGTATTGCTATATTAGATCTAAAATCAAACTTTATGTTGGTAAATCAGGCTTATGTTGATATTACAGGTTTTTCAAAAGAAGAGCTTCTTCAAAAGAGCTGTATAGAGCTGTCAATTACAGATGACCGAGAAGGAACTTTTTTAGCTATTGAGAGAGTTAAACAAGATGGCTCTATGGAAAATTTTGAGAAGAGATGTTTCTCAAAAAGTGGTGCAATAATTACTGTTAATTTATCTATGGCTCTTATGCCGGACGGAAAACATATTGTTATCGGTGCAAAAGATATTACAGAGTCAAAGAGAAAAGAGCTACTCTTAAAAGAGCATAATCGGTTGATTAGCCAATATATAATGATTGCTAACCTCAACTTTCAAAAAGAGATTCAATACATCTCAAAAGCATTTTTATCAAATACAGAATTGACTCAAGATGAGTGTATTGGTAAGAAGTATAGAGAGATACTATCTCCAACTATATCAAAAGTTCTATATGGACAGATATGGGATGAGGTCGAACGAAGTGGTCTTTGGGAGGGAGAGCTAAAAGTTCATCACACTAGAGAGGAGTTTATCTGGGTTAAAACATCTGTAACATTCCGATTTGATGATCAACATCAGAAGATTGGCTATACAGCTATTATGCAGGATATTACAGAGAAAAAAGTGATTGAGAAACTATCTGTAACTGATGAGCTAACAGGTCTTTTTAACAGAAGACACTTTAATGAGAAATTCCCTGAGATTATCAATAGAGCAAAACGGAAAGATGATCTAATAGCTTTTATGATTATAGATATAGACTTTTTCAAACAGTTCAATGATACCTATGGACATCAAGAGGGAGATAATGCTCTTCGTAGAGTAGCACAAGCAATTAAAGGTTCTCTTCGTAGAGTTGATGACTACTCTTTTAGACTTGGCGGAGAGGAGTTTGGTGTTATTTTTGAACCAAATACAAAGGAGGAAGCATACTCATTTGCAGAAGTATTAAGGAAATGTGTTGAAAAGCTTCAGATTGAACACTCTCAAAGTAATATCAGTAAATGGGTAACTATTTCTGCTGGTCTATTTATAGAAAAAGCTCATCTGATTGATACTGAAGAGGCTTATAGAGGAGCTGATGACTCTCTCTATAAAGCTAAGTCTCTAGGACGAAATAGAGTTATTTAAGTAGGGTAACTAACAAGTTGTCACTATTTCTATTTAACAAAAAATCTCCTATTTTTGGGATTGCCCCGATTGTAACAAATAAGACTTATATGAGTTTAAAACTCAAGTTAAGATCTGAAGCTCTATCTACACTATCATAGCTTCACCAAAAACATAGTGCGGATCTATAGAGTAATTAAAATGTGTTAAACTTTCGTCTATATATCGCATAATGGCTTGATTTCTGAGAACTCTATGCCGGAGCGGTCAGAGAAGATTTAACCTGCTCGGTTGGACTTTTCTATCAAAAAGATATTAATTATAATAAAATATATATTTAAATAGAAATCTATTTCTCTTTTTGAAAATTATTAACATCACTATTCTGGAGAAGGAGCATGAAACACAATCTTCAATCTATGTTCAAAGACAACTGTGGATTTGGACTGATAGCAAATATTAAAAATAGAGCTTCACATGAAAACTTAAAAAATGCAATTACTGCACTTGAAAGAATGATGCACAGGGGAGCAGTTGCTGCCGATGGAAAAACTGGAGACGGAAGTGGTCTTCTTCTCTCGATGCCTCATGAATTCATGAATAAAGTAACAGAGAGAGATGGGGTAGATCTGCCTGATCAATATGCTGTTGCTATGATATTCACAAAAAATCTTAGCAGAGTTGAAAAGTTTGAAGAGGTTTGCGAAGAGAACGATCTAAAAGTTATCCATACAAGAGAGGTTCCTGTTGATAAGAATGCTCTTGGAGAACAGGCGATGGAGTCTCTTCCTCTAATCAGACAGCTATTTGTTGTGCCTAACTCAATTATGGCAACAAAGAGATTTCAAGCTCTTCAATATCTTGTAAGAAAAGAGGTTGAACACCTATTTGGCAATGATAGAGATTTCTATATTGCTAGTTTTAGTGATGTTACTATCTCTTATAAAGGGTTGGTTATGCCAACTCATATTCAAGAGTTCTATAAAGATCTAAGCGATAAAGATTTTAAGATCTCATTTGCACTCTTCCATCAAAGATTCTCAACAAACACTCTACCAGAGTGGAGACTTGCTCAACCATTTAGAAATATTGCTCACAACGGAGAGATTAACTCTGTCACAGCGAATCGACTCAATGTTGAGATTAAGTCAGAGAATATTAAGAGTGAAGTCTTCTCAGAAGATGAGCTTGGACGAATCTTTCCAATTATCCAAAATGGAAGTTCAGATAGTGCATCTCTCGATAACTTCTTTGAGTTCTTAATTTTAAATGATGTAGATTTCTTCAAAGCTGTTCGTTCAATGATTCCAGCACCTTGGCAGAATGCACCATATATTGATGCGAAGATGAGAGCATACTACGAGTATCGAAGTGCATCTTATGAGGCTTGGGACGGTCCAGCAGCGGTGAGCTTAACAGATGGTAGATATATCGCTACTGTTCTCGATAGAAATGGTCTCCGACCAGCAAAATATATCGTTACAAATGATGACACTCTTCTTGTCTCTTCAGAATATGGGGTTGTTGATATTCCAGATGAGGAGATTAAAGAGAGAGGACGACTTCAGAGTGGTCAGATGATTGGGCTTGACCTTAAGTTTGGAAAGGTTCTTAAGAATGGTGAAATTAATGACTATCTTAAGACTTCTAAAAACTATATGGAGTGGCTTAATGAGAATATGATCTATATTCAAGAGCATATTAGTGAGCCAGCCTGCGATGAGAATGAGTGTGAAAGCAAACTTCACGATAAACAGCGGTTCTTTAATATAACTCACGAGGTAATCGAGCAAGTTATTGAACCTATGTATAAAGATGGAAAAGAGGCTGTTGGCTCTATGGGTGATGATACTCCTATGGCTGTATTCTCAACTCAAAATAGAAGTTTCTCAGACTACTTCCGACAGAAGTTTGCACAGGTAACAAACCCACCTATCGATCCAATTCGAGAAAAAGTGGTAATGAGTCTAAATACTGGATTTGGACCAATATCAAATATTCTTGAAGAGACTCCAGAGAATGCAAAGAGAATTAAATCTACAACTCCTATCCTAACAAAAGAGAAATTAGATGTTCTATTGTCATTTGGAGATAGCGAACACCCAAGATTTGACCCAATCTATAAAAATAAGACTTACTTTACTCTAATGAAGTCATCTCTTCAAGACTCACTAGACTCTCTAGTTAATACAATTGTTAAAGATGTCAAGAGTGGTGATGTAAGAGTTATTCTTCTTTCAGATAAGAAAGTTAGTAAAACATATCCAACAATGCCAATGTTAATGGTAGTTGGCAAACTTAATCAGACTCTACTTAAAGAGAAGATTAGACATAAAGTCTCAATTGTTGCTGTAACTGGTGAAGTTTATGATTCACATGCTTCAGCTACAATATTAGCTTATGGTGCAACAGCAATATATCCATATCTCCTATTCTCAACTGTTCATAATAGGTTAAAGCATACTGATGATATGGTTGATTGTAAAGAGAGCTTCAAGTCTGTATCTAACTCTCTTAATAGTGGACTTCTGAAAATTATGTCAAAGATGGGTATTTCAACAATTGCATCTTATAGAAACTCATCTCTATTTGATATTATTGGTCTATCTAAAGAGATTACAGATGAGTGTTTCCCTGACTCTGCCAATATGATTGGTGGTATCGGTTATGATGAGGTTGAGAGACGAATCAGAAAAGCTCATGCTGATGCATTTGAAGTTAGTGGATTCCGAAGTGTATATCCTCTTGATATGGGTGGTTTCTATAAATATGTCTCTGGAAAAGAGTATCACGACTTCTCTCCAGCTGTTATTCACTCAATTCATAAAGGGACTGATGGACAAGGATTTGATCAATTCCGAGATCTTGTAAATAATCGAGGTCAGAAATTTATCAGAGACTTTTTAGAGTTTAAATCAGATAGATCAGAGATTGAAGTTGGTGCAGTTGAACCAAAAGAGGCTATCTTCAGAAGATTTGTATCTGCCGCAATGAGTCTTGGTTCAATCTCTCCTGAAGCTCACGAGGCTATGGCAGAGGCGATGAACACTATTGGTGGTCAATCAAACTCTGGAGAGGGTGGAGAGTCAAAAAGCAGATTTAAAACTGTTAAAAACTCAAAAATTAAACAGGTTGCTTCTGGACGATTTGGGGTTACTCCTGCATATTTAAGAAGTGCTGAAGAGATTCAGATTAAAGTTGCACAGGGTGCAAAACCGGGTGAGGGTGGTCAGTTACCGGGGCATAAAGTAACACCTCTAATTGCTGAACTCCGATATACAGTCCCAGGTGTAACACTTATTTCACCACCACCTCATCACGATATCTACTCAATTGAGGATTTAGCACAACTTATCTTTGACCTTAAACAGGTAAATCCAGAGGCAAGAATTGCTGTTAAACTTGTATCAACTTCAGGTGTTGGAACTATCGCTTCTGGTGTTGCAAAAGCTTATGCAGATAAGATCATTATCTCTGGTGCTGATGGTGGTACAGGTGCCGCTCCACTTACATCAATCAAGTTTGCTGGTAACCCTTGGGAGATTGGACTTGCAGAGGCTCACAACTCACTTAAAGCAAACGGTCTTCGAGAGCTTGTTGAACTTCAGACAGATGGTGGTCTTAAGACTGGACTCGATGTTGTTAAAGCTGCGATTCTTGGAGCAGAGAGTTATGCATTCGGAACAGCTGTTTTAACTATTCTTGGTTGTAAAATCCTGAGAGTTTGTCACCTTAACAAGTGTTCTGTTGGTATCGCAACTCAAGATGAGACACTCCGAAGCGAATTCTATACAGGAACAGTAGAGAAGATAATCTCTTACTTTAACTTTATCGCTGAAGATATTCGAGAGATTCTTGCAAAACTTGGTTATACATCTCTTGAGCAGATTATTGGACGAACAGATCTTCTCCAAGTTATTGATGATGAGTTTGCAAAAGAGTTTGACTTCTCAAATGTTCTTCTTCGACTTGAAGAGGGTGGAGATACTTGCCAATATGAGCATAATGAACCATTTGATGACAACAGCTTTGAGAAAGAGATTGTTGGTGAGATTCAAAACACTCTTAAAAATCCAAACGACAATATAGTTATCTATCGAGAGATTACAAACCTAAATAGAAGTTTTGGTGCAAGAGTATCTGGTGAGATTGCTAAATACTATGGCGATGATGGTCTGCCAGAGAATAGTGTTAAGATTAAACTTAGCGGAACAGCTGGACAGTCTCTAGGTGCATTCTTAAGTAGTGGTGTCTCTATCTATCTTCGAGGTGTAGCAAATGACTATGTTGGAAAAGGTATGAACGGCGGTAAGATTATCATCTCATCTCCTCTTCAGGGTGAGCAGTACTCAGCTGTTGGTAACACTTGTCTATATGGTTCAACTGGCGGAAAGCTATATGCTTCTGGTAGTGCTGGAGAGAGATTTGGGGTTAGAAACTCTGGAACAACTGCTGTTGTTGAGGGAACAGGAGACCATGCTTGTGAGTATATGACAGGTGGTATTGTCTGTATTCTTGGTAAAACAGGTCTTAACTTTGGAGCTGGTATGACAGGTGGTGTTGCATTTATCTATGATGAGAAGCGAACATTTATCGAAAATATGAATCAAGAGCTAATCCAAGCAGTTAGAATTGATACAGATGAGACTAATGAGGCTAGACACTATCTCAAGAGACTTCTCAAAGACTACTTTAACGAGACAGGTAGCCGAAAAGCGAAAGAGATTCTTGACAACTTCCGAAGCGAAATTCGAGACTTCTGGTTAGTTCAACCAAAAAATATGAAGAAACTTATTCTCAACCCAGGTGATGGAGATTAATAAGGATTTTGGAGGGTTTTCCCTCCTATAAACAGTTGAAAACTCAGAGCTTCCCTTATCTACAACTAGCATTTAAAACTGTTCGTAAAGAGAGAGGGAGAAGCTCTATCACTATTCTCCTAACAGCTCTATCCACTGCTATGTTAATTTTTATCACCGCTTTAATGGACGGCGAACATCAGACTCTTCTAAAAAGTAGTGTTGAGTTATATTCTGGATATATAAATATAAAACATAATAAATTCCGAGATGAACCTAGCATCGAATATCTAATTAGAGATTCAGATATGATGGTGGATAAACTTAAAAATAGAGATGATATTCAAGCTGTCTCACAACGATTTGATACTTTTGTCCTCTTCTCAACAGATAGTCGTTCAGTTGGAGGAATGCTTTCAGGCATTCAACCAGAGAGTGAAAAGATGACATCAAAACTTAAACTCTCTCTTCTAAAAGGGAAGTATCTTCAAGCAGATGATAAAGATAGTCTTTATATCGGTTCTGAACTTGCAAAACTTCTTAAAGTTGATATAGGAGATAGAGTCTCATTTATCGGTACAGGTTCCGATTACTCATTCTGTGCTGATAATTTAACTGTTAAAGGTATTTTCCAGACAGGACTATTTGAGTTTGATAGCCAGAGTGCCTTTTTGAATAAGAGCTATTTTGATAAGGTGTTCCTTACGGAAAGTCTAGCAACAGAGATAGTTCTTCTTCCAAAGAATATAGATATGGCTGATAAGGCTAGCCACTCTATTCAACATACTCTTTCTGAAGAGCTATCTTCTGAGAGTTGGAGAGAGAGCATGAAGTCGCTCGTTAAAGCGATGGAGCTTGATGCAATATTCGGTTATATAACAGTTGGTATACTTTTTATTGTTATTCTGTTTGTTATATTGATATATACATTCCTAACACTCTTTGCCAGAATTAAAGAGATAGGTGTCTTAAGAGCAGTTGGGACATCTCAAAGAGAGATATTTGCAATGCTGTTTGCTGAATC
This sequence comes from Candidatus Thiovulum karukerense, assembly GCA_024281215.1. GTDB lineage: Bacteria > Campylobacterota > Campylobacteria > Campylobacterales > Thiovulaceae > Thiovulum_B > Thiovulum_B karukerense. The sequence continues at coordinate 7,540 of JAMJTX010000021.1, forward strand.
TATCACTCTCTCATTTATAGGGGTAGTTGTAGGTGTTCTAATAGGGGGAGGCTTAGCTCTATATTTCAACATCAATCCAATAGAGTTTGGGGCTGAGTTTGAAGAGCAGTTTAAACAGTATGGCTTTATCAACACTGCCATTCCAACTGATTTTAATATATCGAATATATTTAGAGATGGTCTGATAATATTTGCTCTCTCTATTGGAAGTACCATCTACCCAATTATCAAAGTTAATTCATATCGACCAGTTGAAGCGATTCACCATGTTTAAACTCATTTTAAAAAGCTCACTCTCATCTCTCTCTATTCGGAAAGGTAGAACAGCTCTAGTTATTGTTATGATAGCTATCTCTCTTTGGGGGTTAATGGTTATGCAGGGTGTTTATGAGGGAATGGTAGAGCAGATGATCTCAAATGCAATCAGAAGTGATAGTGGAGAACTATCTATTTTTAAAAGTCGATTTCGAGAAGAGAAGAGTATAGAGTTATATATTCATACTGAAAAAGCGATTGAAGAGTATTTAGAGAGAGTTGAAAATATTCGTAGCTACTCTAAAAAAATATCAATAATGGGGGTAGTCTCTTCTGCAAGATATAGTAGAAATATATATATACATGGGGTTAATCTTCAACAAGAGAGCGAACATTCACAGTTGCAAAACTACCTCATCGATGGTGATTTCTCATTTGGACAAAGAGAAAGGGGGGCTATTCTGGGATATAACCTTGCAAAAAAACTTAAAATTGAAGTTGGTAAAAAGGTTGTAGTCTCAACTCAAGATAGCTATGGTGATATAACATCTATTAAGCTCAAAGTAATGGGAATTCTTAAAACAAATAATATGACCTTTGATGATAGTGGTATATTTATGAGTTTAGAAAAAGCTAAAAAGTTTCTCTCACTTAATGGAGTGACTCAGTTCAGCATAAATCTTGAAGATTTTAGCAGAGTTGATGAGTTGAAAAAAGATGTTAAGAGTAAATTTCAAAATTTAGAACTATATGACTGGAGAGAGTTGTACCCTGCTCTTATTCAATCAAGAGAGATGATGGTTATTTTTAACTACATAAGCTATCTAATTGTTTTTATTATCGCTTCAATAGGGGTGTTTGGAGTTATGTTAGTCTCAATTATGGAGCGATTAAGAGAGTTTGCAATCTTGAGAGCAATTGGTACGAAATTTTCTTACATTTTCTATATGATTTTTTTTGAAAGTCTCTTGATGGGGCTATCTGGGTTCATAGTTGGCTCAGTTCTTGGAGGAGGGACTCTATACTACTTCTCTATCTACGGATTAGATTTAACACAATTTAGTGATGCTCTATCAGAGTTTGGAATGGATGCAATAACATTTGCAACAATCAAAGTCGAATACTTTATTACAGCATTTATCTCTGTCTTTAGTGCTACCCTTTTAAGTCTAGTAGGACCATTAAGATTTTTAAGAAAAAGAACTCCAATAGAGGTTATAAATGGATAGTTTTTTAAGAGTGCAAAGTGTTAGTAAGATATTTAATCGAGGAGAGGCAGGAGAGAGTTTTGGTCTAAAAGATATCAATCTCCAGATTAATAAAGGTGAGTTTATTGTGATATCTGGTCCAAGTGGAAGTGGTAAAACAACTCTGTTAAATCTAATCGGGGGATTAGACTCAATATCGTCCGGCAAGATTATATTTAATGGTATCGATATCTCATCTTTAAATGAAACAGAACTTTCAGACCTAAGAAGAGACAAGATAGGTTTTGTATTTCAAGCTTATAATCTTATATCACTATTTAGTGCAAGAGAGAATATAGAGTATGTTATGAAGCTTCGCGGTTTTTCTCAAAATGAGTGTGATATGAGAGTTGATGAGGTAGCAAGAAAACTTGGTATTGTTAAACTCTTGGATAAGTTACCAGCAAATCTAAGTGGAGGAGAGCAACAGAGAGTTGCAGTGGCTAGAGCCGTTGCCTCAAAACCTGAACTAATCTTAGCTGATGAGCCAACAGCAAATTTAGATAGCAGAAGTGCTTTAGAGCTTATGGATATGATGGAGCGACTAAATCGTGAGGAGGGTATTACAGTAATCTTCTCTTCTCACGATCCAATGGTTATAGATAAAGCCAAGAGATCCATCATCTTAAAAGATGGACACTCCCTAATTGATAGCTTTTAAACTCAGTATCTGGTGTTAAGTTAGTCTACTCTCTTTTGCAATAGCTTCTGCTACAAGATATCCATGGTTAATTGCGAGAGCTATTGAGCCACCTGATTTTAGAGCTAAGTCACCAATAATGTATAGCTTTGGGACAGATGTTAAAAACTCTGCACTCAATATAGGCTTACTCTGTTCATCAAGCTCTACACCACTTTTACGAAGAAACTCTTTTGGTACAGTCCCCCCAATAGAGTAGATAATCCTATCGTAATCCTCAAAATCACCATGTTGAAAATGGACTCTAACACCACTCTCTGACTCAGAGACTCTTTCGATATCCATAGCTGTTTTAAGTTTTATCTTTTTAGACTCAACGAGTAGATTAAGATTGTGTAGATTTTCAGGATTTACTCTTGTAAAACGACTCTTTCGATATGTCAAAGTAACATCATCAGAGATTTTTGATAGTTCAATAGCATACTCAACAGCACTATTTCCACCACCAACAACAAGCAGTTTTTCTCCATTTATCGCACTATCGATATTAAAATTGACAACCTTTTTTATCTTTGGAGGAATTGGATAGTCCGGTCTATTTGGTTTGCCCATACTCCCTATCGCAATAACAACATATTTTGCTTGATAGATATTACCATCAGTGGTTGCCACTCTAAAGTGGTTGGCATCACTGCTTATAGACTCAACATCAGATGAGTATTTGATATTTAGCTCATTCTCTTTAATTAAGTTGTCAAAGAACTCTATGGAGGACTCTTTTGTCCCATCTTGAAACTCAATACTCCCCAAAGTTTCAACTGATGCACCTTTCCACTCCTTATCAACTCGTTTTCCATCTTTATAGAATTCACGAATTGTCATTGAATGAGATGAACCTTTCTCAAGAATAAGAGAGTTTTGTAGTCCCAATCTCTTACTTTCAACACCAATTGAAATCCCAGCTACACCACCACCAACAACTATTAACTCGTAATTTGCTATCACAACATCTCCTAATTTAAGGGATAATTGAAAAATTATAGCTTAAATGACAAAGTCTCTTATTGCTATTTTCACTCTAGTTTTTGTTGGTAAAATTAGATTTAGAAAATTATTAAGGATTTTAGATTTGATAACTTTAAAAGAGGCTATGAAACTTCCAAAAGAGGAGCTAGTTGATTTCAAAAAGGATCTTAAAAAAAAGATAGATGAGAAAAAAGAGTTAAATGCTTATGTTGGATTAGAAGAGAGTGGTGATGGTGTTCCAATTTTAGTTAAAGATAACATTCAAGTTAAAGATTGGAGTGTCACATCTGGAAGTGGAATCCTCCAAGGATATATTTCTCCTTATGATGCTACTGTTATTACAAATATGAGAGAGAGTGGGTTGTCTCCATTTGGTCGAGCAAATATGGACGAGTTTGCAATGGGAAGTTCAACAGAGAGTAGTTTCTACGGAAAGACTCTGAATGCTCACGATTCTGAAAGAGTCCCTGGGGGAAGTTCAGGTGGTTCAGCAGCAGCAGTTGGAGCAGGAGTCGCTATCGCATCTCTTGGAAGTGATACAGGTGGAAGTATCCGACAACCAGCAGCATTTAATGGTGTTGTAGGGTTAAAGCCAACCTATGGAAGAGTTAGTAGATATGGATTAGGTGCTTATGGTAGTTCACTTGATCAGATTGGACCAATAGCTCAAAATGTTGAAGATACAGCTATTCTTTATGACATTATCTCTGGATATGACTCAAAAGACTCAACAAGTGCAGAGATGGAGTATCACCCAACTGCTCCAAACTTAAACAGAGACTTCAAATATAGAATAGCTGTTATTGATAATTATATTAAAGATGCATCACCAGAAATTCAAAAAGCTTATGAAAATACAATCAATCTTCTCCAGAAGATGGGGCATACAATTGTTCATAAGAACATGACTGATGCAAAATATGATATCTCAGCATACTACATTACAGCAATGGCTGAAGCTAGTTCAAATCTTGCAAGATATGATGGTGTCAGATATGGAACTAGAGTTAGTGGTGAAAACTTAAAAGATACTTTTATTAAAAGTAGATCAGCTGGTTTTGGTGATGAGGTGAAGAGAAGAATTCTAATAGGAAACTTTGTTCTTAGTAGTGGTTACTATGATGCTTACTATGTTAAAGCTCAAAAAGTTAGATATCTTATTAAACAGAAATATGATGAGATTTTCAGAGATGCTGATATGATTCTATCTCCAGTCTCCCCAACTTTACCATTTAAGTTTGGAGAGAAGAAAGATCCTCTTCAGATGTACCTAAGTGATATATATACTATTTCAGTTAATTTAGCGGGACTCCCTGCAATCTCTCTTCCTGTTGAGTGGAGTGGTGGTCTTCCAATTGGTCTTCAACTTATCGGTAAAGCTTTTGATGAACAGACTATTCTTAATGGAGCTTATGGTTTAGAGAGTGCCTTAAATTAATTTAATTGACACACTCCCCTCTTCGGGGATTCTATTTCTTCAATACTTGATTATGACTTTAATAGTGACTCAATCGGCAACTCTTCTGTTAATAACTCTGGATTTGTGACTCCGAAAATCTTCTCGATTGTAGATGCAATAGCATAAGGTTCGTACTTCTCAGAATTATCTGTTGGTCTCATATAGACTCTATTTTTATCTGGATCTGGTTTAAATATCTCTGTCTGACCTATAATCTTTCCAAGCTCTAAATAGTTAGTTGAGTGTCCAGCTACAAATAGGTTAAAGATATTACCGTGATCCCATCCAAGACTCTTATTAAGATTTACATTTCGTCCAAACTCTGTAAATATCCAGATAGAGATGTGTCGATTATCAACTGAAGTTAAATAATCTACTCCACTCTTTAAAGCCCCAAATAGATCAGACATTCGTCTTTTATAGTTGTTGATAGCCCCAGAGTGATCGTCCCAGCCTCCAAACTCCATAAAAGCTAGTCGGGTATCACTGTTATAGTTCATCACCTTTAAAGCACTCTCCATACTCTTTCCAAACTGATTATCTGGAAACTCTATAGTTACCTCTTGGTTAGCGATGTTATCAACATACTCTGCTAACTCCATTTTTCTTAAAAAATTCTCATTAGCTTTTTTAAAGAGAGAGTTAGAGAGTTTTAAACCGTTTTGACTATTCGCAAGAGCTTGAATTTGCGACTCTTCACCATCTTCAAGATGTTTGTTCTCTTTCATTGCAAATGGATTATCAAGAGTGGAAGATAGACTTGTAAAGTTAAGGTGTGATGGTATATCAAGCTCTCCTCTTTTAAATATCAGAGGTGTTCCACCAGTAAATGAGACTGATGGAATAACACTATCTTCACTGAAAACACCATTTTGGTGAAGAATCTTTAGAATATCAGAGAAGAATCCACTCTTCTCAACATCAAGAGAAGCTGTTTGATTTTCAGCAGTCTGAAGACCATGAGATCTACTATTATTCTTCTCTCGGAATAGTGTTCTGACAATAGATAGCTTCTTTTCAGAGAGCATACTCTCCATCTCCAGACCACCTGCCTCACTCCAGAAACCGTTCTCTGTAACTTCAATATTTGGATAACTACTCTCACTTAGCCTCTTAATATCTTCCAAATTTGTCATATTACCCGCAAGTTGAGATGAGCCACCCGCTAGAAAGATAGCAAGTATTTGAGGGGAGTTATTGTTAAAACTCTCTCTATCAAATTGCACAGACTCAAATAGAGAGTAGTCAAACTTCACCTCTTCATCTGCATCTATAATTGAAGGTGTGAATAGTAGTGTTGCAGTAGCTAATGACAGTTTTAAAAACTCTCTTCTTTCCATCTATCAAACCTTTTTGCATATAATTGTATATTAATTATTTTGGAGATTAAAATAGTGAAAAAGATAATCATACATCTACTCTTGGTAGCGACAATGCTCAATGGAGCTGAGACATATAATCTACAACTCAACCGTGGTTGGAACCTAGCTGGAAATATTCCATCTTTAAATCTATTGAAAGAGAATAGTGAAATTGACCTCATCTGGAAATATGACTCTGGAATGTGGCAGTTTCAAAATAATAAGTTTAATAGGGGAAACATTCTTGAGATATCTCCATTTGATGGGGTTTGGATATTTGCAAAGAGTGGGACTTCTATACAGGTTCCTGTCGAGGAGAAACAGGTAGAGTATGTTGAAGTTAATCGAGTCATTAATGAGGGTTTTACTCAAGGAACACCATCTTCACAACTTCCCCTGTTTTCAAGAGCTTTTACTGATGAAGATTTTAAAGCTTTAAGTAGAGAGGGGCAGTATCAAGCTATTGACAAGATATTGAGTGCCTTCTTTATAGGATTTTCCAAAAATGAGCTTGAAGCTGTATTGGGTATGGATCGCCCAATAACATATATCAGAAATATGCTATCTCAAACTGTTGCTGGAAACTTTGAGAGTGCAGAAGAGAGTGTTCAGAGATTCAATTACTCTTGGAATCGTAAGACTTCAGAGATGGCAGTAGCTAGACTCTTCTTTCTTCAGCCAAGCCGAGAGTATCTAAACTTCTGGACAGCATATATGTTGGCAAACTCTAAATTTTACTCTGCCTCAATGGAGCTATCAACAGTTAATATGTCTACTGGTCTTAATCTGCTTCGTGAACTCTATGAACAGTTAAATAGTGGATATACAATTGAGTCAATGGTCTATAACTATCTTCTATCTGAAGAGTATTGGAGACGATTTAGAAGTCCTGAGGATAACACACGGGAGTCTCTTGAGTTGATGGTGGGTATTTTTGATGATTCGATGGTGCCTTTAGCTTCGCAAAGTTGTAAAGACTTCTCATATAACGAGAGAGACCAAAACCTTGAAATATCATTTAGCTACAACACAGAGGTTATAGATATAAATGGTACAGAGGTGACTAGATGTAAAGATTTCTATCGGGAGATTATTGCCAACAACCCTCTTCTTCAAGAGTGGTTTATTCTTCACTGGCTCAATTACTATCTTCCTGACTATACAGTAGAGGAGATGAACTCTTTTATGGAAGATTTAGATGAGGTGGGTATAACAAACTATCAAGATATTTTTCTTCACATCATCTTCTCAGATGACTTTATAGAGAGTAGCGAAAGGTTCAAATCTTTTGAAGAGTTGTATCTGCCAATAGCCAAGAAGATTAACTTCTATGCTGGAACTAACACTTTCCGAGACTGGATTACACAGGCTCACAATAGCAATCAACCACCGATGTACTATAAACTTGGTCGAGGAATTGAGAATCCATCAGATACACTATCATTTGCTCAATTGACAAAGACTATTCGAGAAGTGATGTTTCTTGATCAGAAAAATAATATGTTCTCAGATTGGGATGCTGGTTGGGGGGCAGAACTTATCACAGCTCTAAACTTCAATAGCCATGAAGAGCTAATCAGAGATTTAACTCTATTTTTAACTGGTCGGGAAGCTACGGAGAGTGAAGTAACAGCTCTGGCTAAAGTTCTCTTAAACTTTGATTTAAAGCTGAACGATCATAAGGGTAAGGCTATTATGGTTATTCTTGATTATCTATCAAGACTATCAGAATTATATATATCTCAAAAGATATAAAACTCTTGTTTTGTAAGGGACTTAAAGTCCCTCGTCTATTTCAGACTAAGATAGAAACTCCTCTATATCACTCTGCTTTAGGTTGTTCTTCTTAAAGTTGGTTTGGTAGTTGTAAATTTCACTACTCCACTCTTCTGTTCCTTTAATGTCACTATCAGTATCAAGAATTGGATATTTGGCATCTCGAATATCTTCTCCACTCTCAATCTCTTTGCCACCTGTATAGAAGTCTCCATCTGATGATGGTGAATACTCCCCAAAAGTGATATTTCTGAGAACTCTTAAAACAGATGAGTCCATCTTTCCTAACTCTTCCCAGTTGTATAGAGGAATGTTTGGCTTTCTATAAGTGCCATTTCCAAATTTCCACATAATATATTGACCTATCCAATCTCTAATATATGGAAAAGCAGCAAATGCTGTTGCACATTCAAGAAGATAGAGCTCTTTACTCTCTCTTGCCACAGCAATATCACAAGCCCAGTACTCAGCATTAGCAGCTTTTGAGACATTCACAGCAAAATCCAACACCTCTTGAGGAACATCTTGATAGTCCATACTTCCACCCTGAGATGTGTTTGTAAGCCATTCACCTTCTGGTGGTCGTCTCCAGAATGCACAGATTGGTTTATGTCCAACCAGCATAACCCGAATATCTGCCTCCATTGGAATAAAATCTTGGGTATAGAGTGGATAGTACTTCTTTGTATCAATTAGATTTTTTGCTTCATCAGTGCTATCAACTTTATGAACATAGTAACCACCGTAGTTTGAAGCACCGTAAGACCTCTTAATGATTCTTGGGTAGTCGGCATCTTCGAGATATTGATCAGCCATATCGCTATCATAAATAATATCTGTTGGAGGGATTGGAATATCATATTTACGACAGAATCGAGTAACATTCTCTTTTGATTTGTTTGAGAATTGAGCATCAAGAGATGGTACAAATTCAACATTTGGTAACTCTCTAGCAATCTCTCGAAAAGTTTCATAGGCAGTTGCTGGAATATTTCCAATTAAAACCTCTATCCCTTTACTCTTCACCTCTCGAATAAATCTATTTTTATCATTTCCCCAGTGGTAAATAACTGTCTCAATAGGATCTTTCCACCCTTTGAAGTTTGATTTATCAAAAAATCTCAATACATGATCAAGATATAGTAGTCCTAGTTTTGGTAATTTGCTCATTAAACACCTTTACAATATTATTAAGTACAACTCTTGTTGTGAATTATATTATTTGTCAGCAAAATACTCAATTTATCTTCTACTTCAAAAGGTGATTAAAAAGTAGAGTTAAATTCAAAGTTAAATTGCTGTAATAGAGTATCAACTGGTAAAATTTGCAAATTTCTTTTTTTTGGAGAGTTGATGTTAAAAGCATTTTCTATTATGTTTTCTGTTCTGCTTTTTGTTATTGTTGCTCTATTTATCTATCCATTTTATAATCCAGAGTCTGGAAAGAGCGATGGTAAAATAAGTGTTGCTGTAACAATCTATCCTACTTATGATATCGTGAAGTCGATTGCAAAAGATAGGGTGAATCTACACCAAATCATACCTTTTGGTACTGAACCGCACTCATTTGAGCCAAACCCTCAAGATGTTATGAGAATAACCAATTCACAACTATTTATCTTTACTGGTGCTAAAGTTGATTATTGGGCTGATGAGTTTGCTGATTTTAATCCAAAAGATGATAAGTTTATGAGGCTTTCAGAGGATATTACTATCATTAATGGAGATCCTCACTTCTGGCAGAGTGTTGCAAATATGAAGATTCTTGCTAGTGAGATTGCTGGTCGACTGATTGAACTAGACTCAGTTAATAGTGCATTCTATAAAGAGAACCTATCTGAATATTTAGCTAAACTTGAAAAGCTATCAAATGATTTCCAAATTGGACTGAGTCAATGTCGGCTGGATAGCATTGTTGTTAATCATGATGCTTTTAACTATTTAGCAAAAGACTATAACTTTAAGAGCTACTCCGTTATGGGACTTTCACCTGATGAGAGACCTAGTGCAAAAACTATTGCTGAAATTATAGAGAGTGTAAAAAAGCACAATATCTCAACTCTATTTTTTGAAGAGTTAGCTTCTGGAAGTGTTATTGAGACAATTGCAAAAGAGACAGGTGTTAAAGTTTCTATACTATCACCACTTGGCAATGTAGAGCCAACAAAAGTAGAAGATGGATATGTAAATCTTATGTATGAGAATTTAACCAAACTACGAGAGGCTCTTGATTGTCAATAGTTGATATTCATGAGTTAAGCTACTCAATTGATAATATCACTATATTAGAGAATATATCTCTTCAAGTACAAAAAGGGGACTACTTAGCTGTTGTTGGACCAAATGGCGGAGGTAAATCGACTCTTGTTAATACCATCTTGGGATTAAATAGAGGCTATAAAGGGAGTATAAAACTCTTTGGAGACCCCTTAAAAGAGTTTAAGAGATGGGAGAAGATAGGGTTTGTTCCACAGCGAGTAATTGAGATTGATTCAAAATTTCCAATTACAGTTCATGAGACTGTTAAACTTGGAAGAATCTCCTCCCTTCGTCAATTCTGGAGAAGCCATAAAGAGGAGAATGTCTTTATTGATGAGGTAATGGAGATGTTAAAGATACCTCATCTTAAAGATCGTCTTATAGGGGAACTCTCTGGTGGTCAGAAACAGCGAGTTATGATAGCTAGAGCATTGGTCTCAAAACCTGAACTTCTTATTCTTGATGAGCCAAATACAGGTGTTGATCAGGAGACACAGAGGGAGTTTTACTCTTTTCTCAAAAGACTTAATCGTGAAAAGGGGATAACAATCGTTTTTATCACTCACGACATAGGTGTAATTGAAGATAGCATTAACTCAATTGTGACAGTCAATCGTGAGCTGATTAAAAGCAATAACCCAACAACCATTTTTAATTGTAAAGTTATGAGAGATGTCTATGGCATCGACTCACACTTGCAAAACCATAGACATTAAACTATTTTGGAGGAGATTTGAGTTTTCTAGTTTCATTGGCGATTCTTTCGCTATTAATATTTATCCATGAGTTGGGACACTTTCTATTTGCAAGACTATTTGGTGTTAGAGTAGAGGTGTTTAGTATAGGGTTTGGCTCAACACTCTTAAGAAAGATTCATAAAGGTACAGAGTACCGTTTAAGTATGATTCCTCTTGGTGGGTATGTCAAGATGAAAGGGCAGGATGATCTTGATCCAACTGCGAAAAATAGCGATGGTGATAGTTATAATAGCAAACCACCTCTTCAACGAATCGCTATACTTTCTGGAGGAGTTCTCTTTAACTTTATTTTTGCTTTTATTATGTTTTTCTCAATAGGTTCAATGGGCTTCTCAACTCTATCATCAAAAGTTGGAACTCTTCAAGAGGGAATGCCTGGAGTGGAGAGTGGTCTTCAAGAGGGAGATATTGTTAAATCAATTAACGGTGAGAAGATAGTTAGTTGGAGAGAGTTAGCCAAAACAATTAGTGAGAGTAGAGATGATAGCCTACTTTTTGTTATTGAGCGAAATAGTTCTCTTCTGAATATCGTAATCTCACCCAAAATCTCTGAATCAAAAAATATCTTTGGTGAGACCATATATAAAAGAATGGTTGGTATTGCCCCATCAAATGATATGGTTGAAGTTGAATATACATTATTAGAGGCTCTTCAATATGGAGTCACTGAAACACTCTCATCGATGTTGATTATATTTCAGAGTGTTGAGAAGCTAATTGTTGGTGTTCTCTCTCTTGATCAACTGGGTGGAGTTGTCTCTATTTTTGAATATACAGCCAAGGCATCTGAAACAGGTATAACTACACTTCTATTTATGACTGCTCTTCTATCAGTTAATCTCGGTGTTCTTAACCTGCTCCCTATCCCTGCTTTAGATGGAGGACATATAATATTTGTTCTTTATGAGATGGTAACAGGGAGAGTTGCCAATGAGAAGATAATGTATCAATTAACTATAATGGGTTGGATTATTCTTGCCTCTTTAATGGTGATAGGACTATACAATGATATTAATCGTTTAATATCAGGATAATATATATTGCCGTGTTCAGCACGGCAATGAGACTCTTAATCTATACGATGTCCAACAAATTTACTCATATTATTAAGAATATCTCCACCTCGTCGGAATGCAAGACCACACCCCTCATAAGCAAAGAAAACTCCAGCTTGATATTTATTACCATTACTATCTTTTGGAAACTCAATATACTCTTGATAGATCGATTGATAGTTACCATAATCTCCATTAGTCTCGGTGATAACTTCACCATCTGAGTTAAATATCTTTGTGTTTGCACCCTCTCGACCAAACATCTTTTTTTCAATTTGGGGTTTGTTCTTTAGAGGTTCAAAGCTTGTTTCGAGTAGATAAGGTGAATCTGGAAAGAGTTCCCACAATATTTTCATTATCCCTTTACTCTGGAAAAGAAGTGTATAAGCAGGATTTAGAATAATTGCTCGTCGGTCAAGTTGAATTTTCTCTAAAAGGGTAGTCAGTTGAGGCTCTTCAAAACCTATATCTTCCCAAGGATAGAGCTTAAACCAATACTCAAACTGCTCATCTCTACTATTAAAAATCCCCTCATCAGAGAACTGAACCCTATCAAGATACTCAAAATCTGTAACAAATCCAGCATCATCTGCCATCTTTTGAAGAAGCTTAACTGTCTGCTCCTCCTCTAAGCTACCCTCGTAACTTGAAAAGAGAATTTTCCAGCCCTGATAATTTTCCTTGAAATCTTCTAAATCACCATCAAGGACAATGAGTCGTTTAAAGTTTTCGCTAATGGTGTTATAGACATTGTTAAATTGGCGATCTTCAATACCGTTTGCTTTTAATATTGCCCACTGAATAACAGTGGTCTCAAAAAGCCCTGTTGGAGTATCAGAGTTAAACTCAATTAGCTTAATTGGTTTTCCATCAACTCCACCGGCAAGGTCAAATCGTCCATAGAGATGCCAGTGAGGATCGCTCTCCCACGAGTCTTTAATCATTGGAATTAGGTTGAATGGAATTCCAATTTCGTGGAATAGATTGTTCTCAATAACATACTCTCCAGCCTCAACAAACATCTCATATATCTCATTGACAGCTTGATAATAGTTATTAGCCTCATCTTCAGAGAGAACAACAATCTCATCAGCAACATATGAAGTGCCATCTGAATCTGTATGCCACTGAAAACCTATCTCCTCTAAGATTGAGTTATCAATCCCTTTGACACTCTCTATTTTAACCATTTCAACTCTTCTAGTTTGTGCTATTTAACTCAACTGAGACATCAAAGAATAGCTCTTTTGTATAGTTATGATCACCTGAAATATCTGTAATAATTACCGAGAACTGATCTGCACCTAAACTATTTCCTGTTACATCAAGATGAAGAGTTACTCCAGCCTCTGTACCAGTTGTAAAACTTGTCTCTTGTGAAATAGCAGTAAATACCTGAGTATCAGACTTCACATCAATAACTAAAGTATCACCTAACTTACTGCTTAAATCAATTGATGTCTCAACCGTATCATTCTCATCAACTATGATATGTGGATCGAATGACTCAACAATAATAGGGCTATATGGAACAACAGTGATATCGCTATCTTCATAGCTCTTGACCCAGAAACCTTGATTAGGTGGAACTCTATCAACTACTGTATAATTTGCATCTTCAAGAGCAACTCTCATTGCATACTCTGTTGAGTATCCTAACCAATTCAAATTGACATTATCGTATGTATATAGAATTTTGATGTTATGTCCTACAAATGTCTCTTTTAGATCAATCTCTTCGTTAAATCCAAATAGTTGCCACTCACCGCCTTGTAGATGAAAGCTCTTTTCACCCTCATTTGCACTCAATGATGTAGCAAGAGCTAGTGTTGAAGTAAGCATAGCAATTGATTTTCTCATGGTTATAAACTCCTGTTTTATATATTAAAAATAGATCGACATTTATTATACAGGATTAATCAATCAAAATATTTGAGACTTTTTGATTTATATTTAAAAATCTATTGTTAAAGTCTCTATTTTCGTTATCCTTACACAATTAATAAATTACATAAATTGAGTGAGAAGATTGATGATTGTTACCCGTTTTGCACCTAGTCCAACTGGTTATCTACATATTGGGGGACTCCGAACAGCCCTTTTAAACTATCTTTGGGCAAAAAGAAATGGCGGAAAATTCCTTTTAAGAGTCGAGGATACAGATAGAAGTCGTCATAATGAAGATGCCGTTTCTGCAATTTTAGAGGCTTTTAAGTGGGTCGGACTAAATAGTGATGAGGAGATTGTCTATCAGTCTCAGAGAGATGAGATATATAAAAAGTATATTGATCAACTTCTCCAAGAGGGAAAAGCTTATAAGTGCTATATGACAAAAGAGGAGCTTGAGACTCTTAGAGAGGAGCAACAGGCTCGAAAAGAGAGACCAAGATATGATGGTCGATATAGAGATTTTGATGGAGTTCCACCTGAGGGGGTTGAACCAGTTATCAGAATAAAAGCCCCAATAGATGGAAGTATCTTTGTTGATGATAAAATCAAGGGCAGTATTGAGTTTCGTGTAGCTGATACACTTGATGATTTTATTATTGCTCGTGCAGATGGCAATCCAACATATAACTTTGTTGTTGCTGTTGATGATGCCCTTATGGGAGTGAATGAAGTTATCCGAGGAGATGACCATCTCTCAAACACCCCAAAACAGATTGTTGTCTATAATGCTCTCGGTTTCCAACTTCCAACTTTTTACCATGTGCCAATGATTCATAATGAGAGTGGAAAGAAGCTATCTAAAAGAGATGGTGCAACAGATGTTATGGAGTATCAGAGAAACGGTTATCTTCCAGATGCTCTTCTAAACTTCCTTATTCGTTTAGGGTGGAGTAACGGTGACCAAGAGATATTTTCAATGGAGGAGATGTTAGAACTATTCAATCCAAAAGATATTAGCAAATCTGCATCAATCTACAATCTTGAAAAACTGAATTGGATTAATGGCGAGTACATTAAATCAAAGAGCCGAGATGAGTTGGCAAAAGCTCTCCATATTGAACCAACACCTGTTATCGACCTTGTTAAAGATAGAACTTCAACTCTAATTGAGCTATCAAGTGAGGTGAATAAAATCTTAAATAGACCAACAGAGTATGACCCAAAATCTATCAAAAAGCACTTTAAAGAGCTTAACAGAACTCTACTTGGGGAGTTTTTAGAGAAGTTGAAAAATGGTCAAGATAGCTGTGATGAGGCATTTGGGCATATATTAGAGAGTAATGGTGCTGGAATGGCTAAACTTGCTCAACCTGTAAGAATAGCTCTTGTTGGAGTTGCACAGAGTCCATCTGTTCTTGATGTTATCTCTATCCTTGGTCGTGATGAGGTAATCTATCGAATTGAGAGCTTTTTGGCTTCTCAAGAGTAAAAGAGTTATTGTGTTTAACGACATATATAGAGGCAAAAAGGTTCTCGTTACAGGGCATACAGGATTTAAGGGTTCTTGGCTAACAACTTGGCTCTTAAAACTTGGTGCTGAAGTTGTTGGGGTATCGAAAGACATTCCTACAAATCCATCAATATTTGAGGTTCTGAAGCTCGAAGAGAGGATAACTCACTATTCCGCTGATATTCGAGACCTTGATAAGATGATAGAGATTTTCAGACTTGAGAAGCCTGACTTCCTTTTTCATCTTGCAGCTCAACCAATTGTCTCAACATCATACGAGAACCCTATTGAGACACTCTCATCAAATATTATGGGAACAGCAAATATTCTTGAGACACTGAGAATTCTTGATAATCCTATTACAGCTGTAATGATCACAAGCGATAAAGCCTATGATAATATTGAGCAGGTTTGGGGGTATAAAGAGAGTGATGCAATGGGTGGAAAGGATATTTATAGCGGTTCTAAGGGTGGAGCTGAACTAGTTATCAAATCTTATTACCACTCATTTTTCAAGAATTCAAAAAATATTCGTCTTGCTATTGGACGAGCTGGAAATGTGATTGGTGGTGGAGACTGGGCTAAAGATAGAATTGTAGTTGATTGTGTTGAGGCTTGGAGTCGCAATAAGAGAGTTGAGATCAGAAGCCCAAAAGCTACTCGACCATGGCAACATGTCCTTGAGCCATTAAGCGGTTATCTCGATTTGGGAGCTGAACTCCATAGACGAGATGAACTTCATGGAGAAGCATTTAACTTTGGGCCAAGAGCTGAGCAGAACCACACTGTTCTTCAACTTCTTACTGATTTAGCAAAATATTGGGAGATTGACGAACCTTATCAGGTGACAGACAATATCCCTTTTCATGAAGCTGGTCTTCTCAAATTGAACTGTGACAAAGCCCTCTTCTATCTTCAGTGGCAAAGCACAATGCTCTATCCAGATACTATTCGTTTTACAAGTGAATGGTATTATAACTACTATAAAGAGATAGGTGATATTTATACTAAAACTGTTGAACAGATAGGTGAATATGAGAATTTAGCTAAAAAACAGAGTCTAAAATGGACTACAAATTAAATAAAAGTTCTGCTGTATTGCCGGACACTCTTTTGCCATATTCGGGCTTGACCCGAATATCTCTATTGAGTTACTCCTTTAAACCCTTGTTTTGATGAGTCAAAACATCTTCAATAACATCTATATCAGAAGCCATATTTAACCACTGAAAAGTATCCCCACTCTGTTTTACACCTTTTACAATATCTCCACCTTTTCGGTTTTTAAGATCCATCGATGCGATATCAAAGCCGTTTGTAGTTTTTGAAAAGTCTTTGAGCCGTTTTATCGACTCACTTGCTTTTGCTTTTGTGTATAGATAGCAATACCCCTTTAAACCTGTTCGACTAACTCGTCCTCGAAGTTGATGAAGAGTAGCGAGTCCAAGTCGTTCAGCTCCAACAATAACTATAACTGTCAATCTCGGAAGTGATATACCAACCTCTACAACAGTTGTTGCGAGTAGAATATCCCCACTCTCCCGAAACTCTTTTAAAACACTCTCTTTCTCCTTATCTTTACCGTGAGTGACATAGACATTTTGAAAATTGCTTCGCCAATAACCCTCACTCTCCTCAAGAGATTGGTAATTTATCTTCTCCGACTCTTCAACAAGGGGATAGATAAGGAGAATCTGATTATTTTTTGAGATCTCGTCTCTTATTTTCTCCAACAGTTCTGGAAAATGTTTTGAAAATATAATCTCTGTATCTATATCTTTCTTAAAGGGTGTCTCCTCAATAAGTGATGTTTTAATAACTGAACCGTTAATCATCGCCTGAGTTCTTGGGATAGGGGTTGCTGATAGTTGAATAAAATGGGGTCTTTTCTCGCCAGACTTTACCAGCTCCTCTAACCTATTTCTATGTTTTGTTCCAAAACGGTGCTGTTCATCAACAATAATTAGAGGAATCTCTGGAAGCTCTCGATATAAAATTGCATTTGTTCCTATCAAAACATCAAAATCATCTAACTTCTCTTTTTTTGAGGTTTTAGAAGTTAGGAGAACTATTTTTAACTCTTCTGGCAAAAACTTCTGGGCCTCCTCAAAAAGCTGTTCAGCCAGAATAGATGTTGGAGCCATCAGAGCTGATTTATGTTTTGAGGCGATAACCATCGAAGCTAAAATGACCATTGTCTTTCCAGAACCCACATCTCCAACAACAACTCGTCTCATCGCTATATCGCCTGACATATCTTTTTTAATTTCAGCCACTGTTCTCTTCTGATCGCCTGTTAATTGGAATGGAAGGGACTCAATCCAATCCTCAACATCACCATCTAGTTTTTGTAGGGGCAGATATTCAATATTACTCTTCTGCATATTGGTTATATAGTAGAAAGCCTCAACAAACTTAAGAGAGTAGAGAATATCCTTTGGAAACTCTCCATGCACTTCAAGATGTTTCACTATCTCATCATCTGGATAGCGATGCATATTTAAAATAGGGTTTATAATTCGATACGGTAGTCCGCTAAGTTTAAGATTTTCATAGTTGATATGTTTTAGAATAGCATCTTCGATAGAGCTATCTTTGTAAATTGGAACTATCTCTCCATTCGGCTCACTCTTTACTGGATTGACAATCTGAAGACCATAATCTGTTTTTTGTACTTTACCTCGAATATAGAGATTGTTACCGAGTGAGAATAGTTTGAGATGAAATTTTTTATAGTTGAAAAAGAAACCTTGTAAAAAAGTTCCAGAAGTAAGGACTTTGAACATTAAAGATAGGTTTTTACCTATAACACGAGATGAGGTTACTTTTACCTGAAGTAGATTTTCCCTATCCTCTTGAGGGTATCGAAAAAGTATAAAATTGCGATACCCTTTAGGAGCTTCTGTAGCAAGTTTTAAGAGTGGAATTCTCTTTTCGCTATTTTGTTCAGATATTTTAAAACTCCTATTTTAAGAATTAAAGCCCTGGAAGTCTTGGAATATATCCAAGTTTAGATAGTTTAGTATAGACTCCCCAACCTTTTTTCATAATATGCCCAATAAATGGAAGTGGAATCATAAGCTGTTTATTATCGTCTCGATATACAAAAGCTGCACCATCACCTGTATCCATTACACATAGAATATTGAGATGCTCTGTATAGCTCTTCTTCTCAAATGGAAGACTATTCTCTTTGATAATTATATTTTCAGCTGCATTTCTTGCCATCACTTCAGCGATATGCCCCTGTTTTGCTCTCCAGTCAGCACCCTCTAATTTAGCTACATCTCCAACTGCATAGATATTATCAAATCCTTTGACTTCATTAAATTGATTGACTTCAATAAATCCAGCTTCGCTAAGTGGTAGATCAGAGCTAATCATCTTCTCGTGTCCTTTGCTTCCAGGAACAAATACAATTAAGTCAGCTTTCAGAGAGGTACTATCTTCAAAGATAACTTCACCCTTTCGGAACTCTTCTATCTTTTTACCATAATGCTGTTTTAGATTCATATATTGAAAAATCATATTCATCTTTTCAGTTGAGGCACTACCCATTCTAGCCCCTGGTGTTTTCATCGGAGCGAAGAATGTCATCTCAAACTTATCTCTAATTCCAAGTTTTTTGAGTCGGTTATGGACATTAAAGAAGAGTTCAAAAGCTGGACCCCCTCGAACAGCTGAGCTATCTTTCGGGTTTCCACCAAAGCCCATAGCGATTTTTCCACCACCTTTTGCAATTAGAAGATCAAGCTCTTTCTGAATATCAAGTGCCTCTTCAGGTCTTCCGCAGATTGAGAGAGTATGCTCAACACCTTTTGGCTTTAACTTACCTGCACCAACTGCAATAATGGCGTAATCAAAAACCATTCGACCACCATCTTGTAGTTGAACATAGTTCTCTGTTCCATTAATCTCTTCAACCTCATCAATAATCAGGTTAAAGTTTCTTCTCTTTGCAAGTTTTTCAAGAGAGACTGTTGTATCTGAGAATCTAGCCTCTCCTGTTGGAATCCAGATAGATGTAGGGTATATGTAAAAATATTCACGATTTGATATCAGAGTTACATTAAAGTATCTCTCTTTTGCTAAAGCGATTGCTGCCTCTATTCCAGCAAATCCACCTCCAAGAACAACTATATTTTTTTTAAGTTTCTGCATCTATATTAAAACCTCTTTAAAAGATATGGAGCTTCTGGAATTTGGTCATCAACAACTCCAAAAAAGTGGTGAGCTGTTGAGTATATTGCTCCAACTACTAATAGTCCAATAATAACAAAATTTACAATTTTTCGCTTACTATTACTCTCATTACCGTTATAATCTTCGATGGTGTCCATCGTTGGCTCAAAACTCTTCATAATAAAACCTTTAATTATATTTATTATTTCTCTGTATTATATCTATCGATTAATAAAGCGAAAGACTGGAAATCTAGTTACTTGAAAAACTCAGAAACTCCTTTTAAGAGTCGCTCCTCCATCTCTACCCATAGCTTCTGGAACTCACTCCACTCTTTACCATCTGGATCTTCAAAGCCGATATGGAGTTTTGGAACTTGTTTTGGAAAAACAGGACAAGTCTCTTTTGCATTGTCACAAACTGTAACAACTAAATCAAACTGATGATCAATAACCTCCTCAAGAGGTTTCGAGTGGTAGCTATCTCTCCAACCACCATTCTCCTCTAAGATTCGCTTTGCATTTGGATTAACTCTACCAGATGCCTTTACACCACTACTCTCTGCCTCAAATCCATCGAGCCTTGAGTTAATCATTCCCTCAGCCATTATTGAACGACAGCTATTTCCTGTACATAAGATTAAAACTCTTTTCAATCATTATCCTTTAAAAATTTATATAAAAAAACTGCAAAAACTGCTCCACCTGTTGTGGCAACGAGATATATCCAGAGATGCTCAAGATTACCAGAGATAATAGCAGGAGCAAATGAGCGAACTGGATTCATACTGGCTCCAGATATTGGTCCTCCAAACATAGCCTCAAGACCAACTGTAAAACCTATTGAGAGACCGGCAAAGTGTTTAATCGCTTTTGAATGAACTGCTGAAAGAGATATAACAAGCATTAAAATAGCTGTTA
Organism: Candidatus Thiovulum karukerense; assembly: GCA_024281215.1. Taxonomy (GTDB): domain Bacteria; phylum Campylobacterota; class Campylobacteria; order Campylobacterales; family Thiovulaceae; genus Thiovulum_B; species Thiovulum_B karukerense. The sequence continues at coordinate 27,878 of JAMJTX010000021.1, forward strand.
ATATAAACTCCAGAATAAAACTCTGCATTTCACCATATCTTGGTAGAGTTGCACCTAGGTTCGCGATGTTACCAAACATCAAGAGAAGAGTTAAACTTGCTAACACTCCCCCAACAGTCTGAGCTAAAATATATGGCAAAAGCAGTTTCCACTCAAACTCTCTCATTACTGCAAAAGCTATTGAGACTGCTGGATTAAAGTGAGCTCCAGATATATGACCAAAGCTATATATTAGAACCATTACAACCATTCCAAAAGTTAGAGCAATTCCAATATGACCAATAGAACCTGTAAGCGAATCTATTACAATAGCACCAGTTCCGGCAAACACAAGGATATATGTGCCTAAAAATTCAGATAACAGAGCTTTTTGATTCATAGTTTTAGAGATTTTGTAGCTCGTCAGTTTTTCCAGACCAGAAGAACTCAATCCACTGGTTACTCTTATGTATGTAGTATGTTGGTTGATATTCAGAGTTTTCACCGTAAAATATAGTTATAGTCTCAAACTCTATCTCTGGATATAGAGTTTGGAGGTAATCTACAATATATTTAAGTGTTCTACCACTATCTGAAATATCATCAACAATTAATACTCTCTTAAACTGATGAAGCTGAGGAGTTCCAAAAACCTCAATTGTATCCATCTGCTCTTTGTCATTATATGAAATTGCATTTATTGAGAATAGGTTTCTAACACTCATAGCTTCAGCTAAAAAGTGTCCATAAGTTAAACCACCTCTTGCAATAGCCACAATTGCATCAGGAGTCTGCTGAATCTTATCGACACTCTTCTTTAAATCACGAGAGAACTCATCATATTTGTAGTAGTATAGATTTTTCAATCTAATAACCACTCTTTAGCACTATTTAGACTCTGAAACTCTCTCACTTCACCACTCATAAATATTGATACTGCTTTTATCATCAACTCTTGCCAACTGCCATCACATATAACAGCTATCTTATTAAACTCTTTACGATGCTCGATGCCAAATTTAATATCGTCCCAAATCGCTTCTAAATCTGCCCAACCTTCAAACTCTGCTAAATTTATGAGAGCATTAATCTTTGGATCTCTAACTCCTTTGATTGCTCCTTCAATTACTGGCAGAATATGTAGATAGTCCTCATGGGTAATCTGTCCAACTGCTTTTATTGTCAGAAAGAAATCTCGACTACCAACTCTCTCAATTCCAACAGATACACCTCTATTATCAATAAACATCTCTTAAATCCTTCTTTTAATCTAGGCTAACATTAAGAGTGTAGCTACCAGTTGCTCCACTATATCCGCTAACGGCTATAAAATATGTACCTGGTGAAACACTATATGAGAACTCAAAATTGCTTCCACTACCACTATCATCATTAGATGTGAGTTGTGATTGAGATGAATCATAAAGATAACCAACTGTATCAAATGAGCTAGTTGTACTAACAGTTAAAGTTCCATAACTAGATACATCAACTCTATAAATATCTTGCTCATCACTACTAGAGATATAACCATAAGTAGAGCTATTTGCTGAGACTGTTGTATATTCAAAACTGTAACTATTTTCAGCCTCGAAACTACTATTTAAAGTGTAGCTTCCAGTTGTTGTAGAGTAGTAGCCTTCAACCTTAAGATAGTAAGTTCCAGCATCTAACTCTTTTTCGATCTTAAAGTTACTGCCACTCCCACTACTATAATTTGAAGCTATTTGAGTTCCATACGAGTTATATAAAGTTCCATAAGTGTTGATAGAGCTTGTTGTGGTAAGAGTTAAAGTTCCAGAGCTTGTTAATGTTATCTTAAAATAATCATCATCACTACTAGAGATATAACCAGAAGTTGTACTATCTGAAGATATTGATGTTGCGGTGTATGTATAATCTCCATGATCATCACTATCAGCTTCAAAACTACTATTTAAAGTGTAACTTCCGGTTGTTGTAGAGTAGTAACCTTTTACCTTAACATAGTAAGTTCCAGCATCTAACTCTTTTTCTATTTGAAAGTTACTACCACTACCACTCTCATCATTATATGCTATCTGAGTTCCACTTGAGTTGTATAGAACACCATAAGTATCCATAGAGCTTGTAGTGCTAAGAGTTAAAGTTCCAGAAGTGGTTAATGTTATTTTGAAATAGTCATTATCACCACTAGAGATATAACCAGAAGTTGTGCTATCTGCAGATATTGATGTTGCAGAGTATGTATAATCTCCATGATCATCTGACGAATAACTTGAATAGTAACTTGAGTTGTCACTATCTGTTGATGAGAAATTATCTGTATCCGTATATCTATACGAGACAAGAGATCTGCTGCTAGTTGAGTAGTATGTTTCATATTTTCGCTCGATTAAACCTATACCTTTGGCTCTATAAACTGTATAACTTCCATCTTCCATTTTTAAAACATCACTGTACTCGATTCCTGTTGATGTTGTATAACTTTCTAAAAGCTGAATAGATGATGACTCCTCTATACATCTATCTACACTATTTGGAAAACTACTAATTGATTGTGTAGAAGTCCCTGAAAGTGTATAGCTAAACTCTGTTGCATCTGATGAGGTTGTTAGGTTTTTTAAGTATCCAGTTATAGTATTATCACTAATATTATAAACAACTCCATACTGCTCCCCACTCTCTTCGTACAACATCACTGCATCTGAACTTGGAAATCTATATTGTGCAAAATCTATCTGGTCATCTTCACAGACAGAGTCACTCAAAGCTTGGTTAGTAGCAGATGGAGTTTGAGAGTTGCCACCAGCTCCATCGTTACACCCTGAGAGTACTGTAATCATAAATAGTATAAAAACATTTAAGTATCTAATCGCTTTCATAAATGAACCTTTTTTAGTGCAAATTATAGCTTAAAGCTATTTCACTAGCTCTTGATTATTTAAGATAACCCGATTAAAGCCTCTTTAATTAGATAGTCAAATTTATCAAATTCAATCAGAAAGGCATCATGCCCATAACTACTCTCTATCTCAAAATATTCGACAAGTTCGCTTGAACCAATCTTCTTCATCTCTCTATAAATATCTTCAGACTCTTGTGGAAGAAACAGAAGATCTCCTGAAAATGATATTAAAAGAAGTTTGGCTTTAAAGTTTGATAGGGCATCTCCAAGTGAGTTGTAGCCATTGGATAGATCAAATATATTAATAGCTTTTGTTAGGTAGAGATAGCTTAAAGGATCAAATTTTTTACTAAACTTATTACCGTTATATTCAAGATAACTATCAACCTGAAAACGACCATTAATATCGTAAAAGCCATCATCTTTGCGATAATTTCGCCCAAACTTACTTCTCATTGAGTGGTGGGATAGAAAGCTAATGTGTCCAGCCATTCTACCAATTGCTAAACCATTTAGTCCATTTTCAGAAATCTCTTTTATGGAGTAGTTTCCAGATTTAAATTCAGGATCTCGCTTTATAGCCTCTTGAGTAACCTTATTAAAAGCGATTGTCCATGGCTGAGTTGCCCAAGTTGATGCAATTGGAATAATAAGCTTTGCAAAGTTTGGAAAATCGACTCCAAATTGTAGAGCTTGCATTCCACCCATTGACCCCCCTATAATAGCTTGAACTTCTCTGATACCCCAACTTTGAAGAAGTATGTGTTGAGCTTTAACCATATCTTTAATTGTAACAACAGGAAAACGAAAACGATACAACTCTTTATCAGATGGATTGAGCGGATTGATGGGTGAGATTGGAGATGTTGAGCCGAAGATACTGCCTATCACATTTGTTGAGACCACAAAGTATCTGTTTGTATCAATAGCCTTGCCATCACCAATAAGAGCATCCCACCAGCCATGATTAAAAATATCAGATCCCTCTTCTTTTACAGGCTTATGACTTCCTGTAAGAGCATGAGTTATTAAAATGACATTACTCTTCTCACTATTTAACTCTCCATAAGTTGTATAGGCTATATCATAAGGCTCTAAGATTCTACCACTCTCAAGATATAATGGTTTTCTAAATGTCTCTATTCCTGTCTCTATCTTCAAAAAATCTATCCCTGTTAGCTAATAACTATTATTTTAATAATAGCAAATTAATTATCAAAAAATTATAGCTGAAAGCAGAGGTTCTCCTCTTAAAAAAGATCAGTTATTTGATGAAGTTAATTTTTGAAGAATCTCTTTGATCTGGTATATTGACTGAACTATCAAGAGAGAGAATCCTACTAAAATAAGTGATTTAACAATAAATCTATATTGAAGCCCACCTGGATCTGATGATATCTCATTTTGAAGATAACTCATCTCCACAAAGCTATATGATGTGTAGATAATCAATAGGGCAAATGGGATAATAAAAAAGATATGAGATAGAAGATCTATATAATCTCTATACTTTTTTGCTAAATTCCCATAGATAATATCAACTCGCACATGCCCATTATGTCGAAGAGTATAGAAGAGTGAAAGAAGCATAACTCCATCAAAAATATGCCACTCTAACTCTTGCAGAGCTATTGAACCATTTGAAAATAGATAACGGTTAAAGACATCAAATAGAATCAGAAAGACTAGAGAGATCAGAGCGATCGAAACACTCTTTGATATTAGTTCTAAAGCTCTCATCTATACACCTCGATTATCTGCCTCTTGGCATACCTTTCTCTTCAGGATTCTGCGGAGTTCCTGCACTCGACTCCTCTTCGATAAGAAGTTGAATGAGATTACTAACTTCATCTGTATGTTCGCTAATATACTTTGTCACCTCTTCAACAAGAAGGTCATATTTAACTTGGTCTTCATTGAGAGTCTCGTTAAGTCCGAGAGACATCTCAACATTTTTCCTCATAGCACTATACTTCTCAGATAGGTCCTCTTCAAGCTCATCACCCCTATCAAGCTCAAGCTCAACGGGTTCATCATCTTCTTTAACCTCTTCAAGCATTCTAATAGCAAATGGTCGAATAACCTGTCGGTAGAAGAAGAATAGAATCAGAGCAGCAACAAGATATTGAATTGCTGTATTGATTGGAACATATTGAGCAATTTTATCTGTCCAAGTGTTAAGAACAATCTTTCTATTAAGAAGATCTTTAATAGATTTAAATTGGAAGTTTCTAACAGAGACCTCATCACCTCTGTTTAGATTAATTCCAATTGCTCGAATAACTAAATTTTCAACAGATTTAAGTTCATCATCAGAGAGTGGCACATACTCATATCCACCTGTATTTTTTCCGTTCTCATCAACTTTCTCTCTGTAACTACCATCAACAACAACAGCAGCAGTTACTCTTGTAATTCTTGAAAACTCTGCTTTCTTACTTGAGACGGTCTTTGATATCTCATAGTTTGTTGTTGCCTTACTCTTCTCATACTTCTCTTTATTATTATCACCAATACCCTGAACTGCACCTATATTGCTTACAGCTCCAGGTACCCCACCGATATCTTGTGGAGTTGAACCCTCTCGAAGCTCATCAACACTCTGCTCACTTCTAACAACCGATTCAGGATCGTAATACTCTTTCTGACTCTCCTCTTTTGAGAAGTCAAACTCAATTGTAACTTTTGCAACAACTCTATCAGTTCCACCAATAAATGGAGCAAGAACCTCAACAATCTTATTCTCATACTGCTTCTCATATCGGTTCTTATAGGTCATCTGAATCTTCGCCTCTTCACTTGAAGCTGTCATATCATCATTATCACCTAATGGCTCACCAAAGGCATTTACAATCGTTACATCATCTGGAGATAGTTTTGGAATTGAAGAAGCAACAAGATGTTTGATCCCTTTTACCTGTTTAGGAAGAAGTATCATACTCTCTTGAAGTGTTAAAACAACCGAAGCAGTTGGCTTCACCTGTCTAGCAACAAAAAGAGAGTCTTGGGGAAGGGCTATATGGACTTTTGCACCTTGAACAGGCTCAAGCATCTCAATAGTTTTAGATAACTCTCCCTCAATTGCTCGAAGATATTTGATCTTCTGATCAAAATCAGTAGCCCCAAACTCCTGCTCATTAAAGAGTTCAAAGCCAACTCGATTATCTTTTGGTAATCCAAGTGAAGCAACTTGCATTCGAGCTTCAGGCATATCCTCATTAGCAACTTTAATAGTTGCCATTCCGCTATTGCCTTTCTCTTCAATTGAGTAATCAATATTGTTTTTCTTTAGAGCCTCTGTAATCTCTCTAGCTTCTGTGTATGGAACAGACTCAAAAAGAGGTTTATATGTGTAGCTCTTATCCTCTGCCGTTGAGAGAATAATAAGAAATACAAAAAAACCTACAACTGCAAGGAGTGATGCAGATATAATGATTTTCTGATTCTTCTCTAATCTAAGAAATGCTTTTGAGAGCTGGGTTAAAAGTTCTTTAAAGTCCATTTAACACAACTTATTTATAATATCTTTTTAAATACCTCAAAGAATCTACTGTTCTCTTCAGGCTTTCCAATTGTAATTCTAATAGCATTAAGTCCATATCCCTTTAAGTCTCTGATAATTATACCCACTCTCAAAAGCTTATCAGAAAGATTTGAAGAATTATAACCATCAGGTAATAAAAGAGTTATAAAATTGGTCGAACTTTTTATATAGTCTAGTCCATTTTCGTCTGCAAACTCCTCAAATCGTCTCATCTCACTAAAATTACTCTCAATAGAGTTCTCAACAAACTCCATATCTTTAAGAGCCTCAATTGCTGATAGGAGAGATAGAGTAGTTATATTAAATGGAGGTCTAACTTTATATAGATTCTCAATAATCTCTTTTTTTGCAACTCCATATCCAACTCTCATTCCTCCAAGCCCAAAAGCTTTTGAGAATGTCCCAAGGTATATGGTGTTTGGGTACTTTTCAATAAGATCCTTAGGTTCAATATATGAGTCTGGTGAGCTATATTTAACATACTCCATATATGCTCCATCAACAACAACTAGACTGTTTTTATCAACAGTTTCAAGAAAATTTAAAAGATTATCTTTTTCGATAATATCACCTGTTGGGTTGTTTGGAGTACATAGAAAGATAATATCTGGATTATGCTCTTCTGCTAAAGTTTGAAACTGTTTGAGATCATGCTCAACACTATCAGTTTTAACAATCTCTGCACCCATCTGTTCTGTATAGATTGAGTACATTGCAAATGTAACTCCATTCATTAAAACTTTTGAACTTGAGTTTAGTTTTGCTCGTGATATAAATTCAAGAACCTGATCGCTTCCAGCCCCAATAATAATCTCACTGCTATCAACACTATACTTTTTTGCGAGTGCATCTTTTAGCTCATACATCGAGTCATCTGGGTAAAGATATCCTTTATAGCTATTTTTTGCGATAGCCTCTGCAACTCTTGGACTCATTCCAAAAGGGTTTTCATTACTTGCCATCTTAATAATATTCTCTGGAGCAACTCCAAACTCTCGAACCACTAATTCAATTGGCTTTCCCGCTTCATAAACCTCTATATTTTCTAAATGTCTATTAAAATTCAACTCTCTGCCTGTTTATAATCTTAAAGAGAATTATAGAGAAAAATATAGTGAAATGATTTAATGATTGGGACTATTCTCTTATTGCGATTTTAATCAAGAGGTTTGGTCATAACGACCATTCCTATTTTAAACCATTGAAATAATTGGCAACTCTGTTTGAATACTTGGTAAGAGTGGATGTTGAACTTTTACTCTTGCCACTATTCGGCTTCCATTCTGTTTGAAAATATCAAAGTCATTTTTTGTTAAGACACCCTCGTAAAAGGCTTTATAGAATCCATCGTGCTTAAAAAAGTAGTTAAAGTGGTGATTTGCCAACTCCAAGGAGGTTAGTTCATAATCTGGATAGTTCTGCTTTATCCATTCTCGGGTGCTTTCAAATACTTTCTGGGTCGATTTTGCTATTTTTGGAAAGAATACATCAGTTAGAAATCGCTTTTTAGCAAAGACTCGGGCATTGTTCAGATTCTCTTTATGCTCTCGTTCCTGCTTTTTTCGACTTCTTGTAAATTCATCTTCCTCTTTCTGCTTTTTGATTCGGTTTGCATAACTTCTCTTAAGCTTTTTCGGGATTAGCTTCCAATCTACGAACTTGGAAAGTATCTCCTTTAATTTAGGAACTTTATAGAATTTTAGTTTTATATGGGTAATTGGACGACCAAACTTTTTAAAGAAAATATCGATATCAATCTTCAGTTCAGTTCTGAACTCCTCAATCTCTTTTCGTAATTGAGTTAATAATCTGTTTTTTACTTCGTGAATGTTTGATTTTTTATCA
>JAMJTX010000022.1 GCA_024281215.1 Candidatus Thiovulum karukerense
GAGCTATGAGTAATCTGAAAAATATACGACTTAAGTTAAATGAAAGAGCGGTTGAGATTCAAGAGTCAATTAAGATTAAGTTTTATATTGTTTTAGGAGTATATGCTGTTCTATTTGTTGTTATCACTCTCCAGTTTCGCAACCTTAAGTTAGAAGCTTCAAAGATTTTACAGTTAAAAAAAGAGAGTGAAGATATTCTTAAGGTGGATCATTTAACATCTCTGTTGAATAGAAGTGGATTTAATGTTGATATTGAGAAATTCCAAGATAGTTCTCTTATTATATTTGATATCATTGATTTTAATAGTATTAACACAGTGGCAGGTTATAGCGGTGGAGATAGAGCATTAGTTCATGTTGCTGAAATCATAGAGAGAGAAGTTAAAAAAGATACTCGTTGCTACAACAATGTATATCGAGTTGATGTTGATCAATTTGCGATTATTGTCAAAGAGAGAGAGTATGCAATCGTCCAACCACTTGCAGAGAAACTTATCTCAAAGATTGAAAATACAAATTTTCACTATAAAGAGCTGGAGTTTCCTATATATATTCAGTCTGGAATATCAAATATAGAGCCATATCTAAGAACTGCCGAAACTGCTCTAACCCTAAAGAAGAGTAGTTTTAATAAAGTCTCAATATATAGTGAAAAGATGGAGGAAGAAAATAGTAGTCTTGCAAATTTTGAGATGTTAAGTCAGGTTAAAAATGCTCTTGAAACAGATAGAATTGTTCCATTTTTTCAACCAATAATAGATTTGAGCAGTGGGAAAATAGCCAAATATGAAGCTCTTGTTCGTTTAATTGACAGTAATGATAGAGCCATTAGCCCATTTTTCTTTTTAGAGCTATCAAAGAAATCTAAGTTATATAGTCAAATTACAGAGATAGTTGTTCTGAAGTCTATTGAATTTATCAGAAAGAGTGGTACTCCTGTCTCAATAAATCTATCATACAATGATATCAACGATGAGACTACTCAACTCTTTCTTCAAAAGACTCTAAGTAATAATAGAGATATTGCACACAAAATTACATTTGAGATTTTAGAGAGTGATGATATCGAGGATTATAATAGCATTATTCAGTTTGTCCATTTTATTAAAGAGTTTCACTCTACAATTGCAATTGATGACTTTGGAAGTGGGTACTCAAACTTTCATCACCTCTTTAAGATTAAACCAGATATCTTAAAAATAGATGGAAGTCTAATCAAAGATATTGATAGGAGTAATCAATCAATGTATATCGTTGAAGCTTTAATCTCTATTGCAAAACAGCTTGGTATGAAGACAGTTGCAGAATTTGTTGATAGAGATGAGGTAGATTTTGCTATTAAAGATTTGGGTATCGATTTTGGTCAAGGCTATCTATACTCTCCACCCCAAGATATGAGATCGTGAAAGGAAAAATTAACTTGCTCCACTTAGCAACAATCAGGCACTCTCTACTTATAGCTTCACTCTTTTCTCTCTTTATATATCTTGAAGAGTTCTCTCTTCAGAATCAGATTATCGAAACAGTGGTAGGATTGACAGCGATATATCTCTATCTAACAGCAACTAGAAGAGAACTAGTTTGGAGTGGTTTTTTTATAGGGATTCTATGGTTTTTCTGGATAGGATTCTCTATGCAGTATTATGGCTTCATCTATTTAGTACCAGTTGTGACAATCGCATTTGGATTGGTTTATGCTTTTCACTTCTACCTCATCGGATACTATCAGAGTATATGGTTTCGAGCATCAACATTAACTCTTGTAAATCTAGTTGAACCGTTTGGCTTTAACTGGTTTAAGCCTCAGATTATATTTATAAACACTCCGTTTGGAACATCAATAGCTCAATTTACTTTTATAGTTTTTAGCATAGCAGTAGCAATTTATGGTTGGAGAGAGCATAAAAAGAGCTTTTATCTTTTATCCCTACTTCTATTGATATTAGCTATTAATGTCTCGTCTCCAGATTATCAAGAAGCATCTCTAAATATAAAAGTTGTGGAGACTGATATTCTTCAAGAGGAGAAGTGGCTTAAAGAGAATCAACAATCAATTATAGAGATGAATATTGCTAAAATTAAAGAGGCTATTGCTGATGGTTATGATATGGTGGTTATTCCAGAGAGTACATTTCCTCTTTTTATAAATAGAAGAGAGGATATAGTAGATAGACTCAATCTATTGAGTTATGATATCGCAATCTGGACAGGCGGGTTATACTCAGAGAGTGGTAACTACTACAATACAGCTTATCTATTTAAAGACGGAGATTATCGTGTTGCCAAAAAAGTTGTTCTTGTCCCGTTTGGTGAATATATCCCCCTTCCAAAGTTTTTATCAAAATGGTTAAACGAGATATTTTTTGGAGGTGTACAAGATTTTACACCTGCAACAGAACCAACAGATTTCTCGATATCTAATGAGAATTTTAGAAGTGCAATCTGCTATGAAGCTTCATCAAAAGAGCTTTATGCGAATTCTCCAAAGTTTATGATTGCAATTAGTAATAATGGTTGGTTTCTACCATCAATTGAACCATCTCTTCAAAAACTTCTTATTCAACACTACTCAAATCTCTCAGGTGTGACAGTTTTCCATAGTGCTAACAGAAGAGGTACAGGAGTTATTTATCCAATCAAAGGAGAGTCATGGCTAACTTTATTCCAATAGCCCCATTAATGGTTTCAACAGACAATAATAAACACATCTCAAAAATTGAGACTTTAAAAACTGATACTATAATCCTTAACCTTGAAGATGGTGTTGGGGACAAAGAGAAGGCTCTGGAGAACTCAAAAGCTATTTTGAAAGATTTTGATCGTAAAAACAAAAAATTTGTAGTTAGGGTGAATGCCCTTAATGATGGAGGTATCAAAGAGATTTTAGAGCTAAATGAGTTTCATCCTGATGCTGTTCGAGTACCTAAAATAAGAGTTCCTGAAGATGTGAGCCAGACAATCTCTTTAGTTGGTCAAGGTATTGATATTCATCTATCAATTGAGACTAGAGAAGCTTGGTTAAACCTTGCTCAGCTACGAATAGATGAGAGAGTAACTACTTTCTACTTAGGAATTCTTGATCTATTTGCAGATTTAGAGCTTCAACAGGATCTATTATCACCAACAAACGAAGTAGCAAAATATCTACTTTCCCATTTTCTAGTAACATCAAAGGCTATTGGAGTTACTCCTGTATCATTTGTCTATCAAGATTATAAGAATCACACTACATTTATGGAATGGTTAAAACTTGAAGCGAGTATGGGATATCGTTCAAAAGGTGCTTTGTCTCCAACTCAAGCTAATGAGATAAATAGATATTTAGGTTTTACAGCTGAGGAGATTGAGAGAGCCAAAGAGATTAAAACTCTTTTTGAAGAGAGTCGCTTAAAAGGTGTTTGTGGTTTCTCTAATGATAAGTACGGTTTTATTGATGAACCAATATATAAAGGGGCTTTAGGGATCTTGAGGAGTTTGCAATAACAAGTTTTAAACAGCACATCTCTTAGAAATTAATTACAATTTGACTTTTCATCTATGAATCTATATAATTCCGCCGTAACTTTTTAAAGGTGCGGGAATAGCTCAGTGGTAGAGCATAACCTTGCCAAGGTTGGGGCCGCGGGTTCGACCCCCGTTTCCCGCTCCATTTAAAATTTTTGTTTGCCCGGGTGGCGAAATTGGTAGACGCAAGGGACTTAAAATCCCTCGGTAGTTTTTACCGTGCCGGTTCAAGTCCGGCCCCGGGCACCACTTATATTAAGTGTGTTGGTAAGTCGAAGGGCTTAGGTTGGTGGCATCGCCAAGTGGTAAGGCCGTGGCCTGCAAAGCCATTATCCCCAGTTCAAATCTGGGTGTCACCTCCAACTTCTTAATTAAAAACTTTACATTTTGGAAAAATAGAGATATAATTCCAGAACTTATCTCAGTGTGGGGCGATGGCAGAGCTGGTTGAATGCACCGGTCTTGAAAACCGGCGAGGGTAGTACCTCCCAGGGTTCGAATCCCTGTCTCCCCGCCACTTCTTTTATAATAATCAACAAAATATGTTTTATAAGAATATTTCATTTCAAAATCATAATTTTCTTACATCTAAAAGTTAAAGCCAATTATACTTTTAACTGGCTTGTAAATATGAACTCCTGATTATAATATCAGAAGTCAATAACCGCTCTTAACCTAAAACCCCTCTAAGATCTTCCTTAACTCCCCACCCTCCTCTGTAAATGGTGAAAAACTATCTCGTTGAAGAACTTTTTTAAGATGACACTCTCGACACTCATCAATTACTCTATGCTCCTCAACATCAGTTGATATGCTTTCAGCTACATGACACTCAAAACAGTCTGCTCCACACTGATCAGCAGAACCAGTCTCAAGATGGCATTTACTACATAGAAGCATCGGTTGATGGTTGCTATCAAGATTTTCTAAAAGCTTTGGGTGGCAACTAAAACAGTCGCCTGTGCATGAAAATAGATAGGCAGAAAATATAACTGCAAAAGTAACTATTCTCAACTATTCTCCTTAAATTAGAGGTCTATCCATCTCTTCTGGAATAGGTAGATCTAAAAGCTTAAGAACTGTTGGAGCGATATTGTTCAGTCCTCCACTTTCAACTTTTGAAACCTCATCAGCAACGACAAAACACCAGACATCTCCAACAGTATGGTTTGTCAGGGTATTCCCCTCGCTATCTCTCATCTCTTCACAGTTCCCATGGTCGCTAGTGATAACTGTTGAGTAGCCAAGCTCTTTTGCCTTTTGAAGAACTCTTCCAAGCTCACTATCAACTCTCTCAACCGCCTCTATTCCAGCCTCAAACACTCCTGTGTGTCCAACCATATCGCCATTAGCATAATTAACAACGATAAAATCGATATTTTCGTCCATACCTTTTAAGACAGCTTCTGTAACCTCAACGGCACTCATCGATGGCTTCATATCGTATGTTTTCACTTTTGGACTATCGATCAAGACCCGCTTCTCATTTTTAAACGGCTCTTCAACACCACCATTTAGGAAAAATGTCACATGGGCATACTTCTCTGTCTCAGCTGTATGAAGTTGAGAGAGTCCTGCATTTGAGACTATCTCTGCAAGAGTATTTTTAGGTTTCTCTTTTGGAAAAAGAACAGGGTAAGGGAACTCTTCTTGATAGAGTGTCATTGTTCCAATATATATATCTTTAGGGTCTCGGCTAAACTCTTCAAATGAGCTATCTCCAACCGCAGTAACAATCTCTCGCATTCTGTCTGAACGAAAGTTGTAGAAGAGAACTGCATCACCATCTCTAAAACCACTATAACCACTAAAAATTACTGGTTTAATAAACTCATCTGTCTCATCTCTGGAGTATGATTCATCAATATACTGGAGTGGAGTCAATTCAGTTGTTGGTTTTGCTTCAACAATAGCTCGATACCCCTCTTCAACTCTCTCCCATCTCTTATCTCGATCCATTGTATAGAAGCGACCAGAGATTGAACCGATAGTGATTTTCTCTCCAAACTTCTCAATCAACTGATTAAAATATTTTTTTGATGAGGTTGGAGATACATCTCGACCATCTGTAATGGCATGAACAACAACCTCTTTACCATTAGCTAAAGCTATCTCAATAAGTCCAAAGAGGTGTTCAATATGTGAATGGACTCCACCATCACTTAAGAGACCGATAAGATGAACTCTATCCCTCTTCATAGCCTCAACAACAACAGGGTTCTTAGCGAGAGTTTTATCCTCAATAGATTTTGTAATCTTTACTAAATCTTGATAGAGAATTCGACCACTTCCAATAGTCATATGCCCAACTTCACTATTACCCATCTGTCCATCTGGCAATCCAACACTTAAACCATAAGTTGATACCATTCCATAAGGGTGATTTTTAAAAAGGTTATCATAAGTCGGTTTCTTTGCATGGTGAAATGCATTAAACTCTGTTTTACTGCTATAACCGATTCCATCTGTAATGATTAAAACTGCTTTTTTACTCACTTTTTTCTCTTCTTTTTATTTTTAATTTCAGTTGTCCAGTAGCTTTTGCCACTCTTAAGATTTTCATATTTACGAAGTTGCCACAGTCCAAATAGACCAATAGCCACCATTCCACTTGATAGAAATTGTCCCATTGTGAGCCAATTCCAAGCGATAAATCCAAGTTGAATATCTGGAGCTCTCCAGAACTCAGCAACAAATCTACTGATACCATAAGCAACACCATACATCATTGCTAACTCACCCATAAATCGTGTCTTTGTTCGATACCAGTATAGGGCAACAAAGACTAAGACTCCCTCAAGAATCGCCTCATATAGTTGTGATGGGTGTCTGAGTGAATCATAAACATAGATTCCCCAAGGCTGTTCGGTAACTCGCCCGACAAGTTCCTGATTTAGGAAGTTCCCAATTCGACCAAAGATATAGCCTATCGGGACAGAGACCGCAACAAGATCAAGCAAGAACCATAAATTCATATTTCGTCTCTTTGCAAAGAGGTATGAAGCTATAAGGAAACCTATTAATGCTCCGTGATAACTCATTCCACTAATTCCAACAAACTCACCATTTGAGAATGGGTTAAATATTTGCCAAGGGTGAGTTAAGTAGTAGCCTGTATGGTCACTATAAAATAGGACATACCCCAGTCTAGCTCCAAGAATTACCCCTATCTCAACCCAGATAAAGTAGTCATCAATCTCATCATCTGTAATTGGTAAATTGTCTCGCTTTGCAATCCATTTTGCAAACATATATGCCGATATAAGTGCTGAGATATACATTATCCCATACCAATGAACTTTTATCGAAAAGATATGAAAAGCTACTGGATCAAAGTTGCTATATATATTTTGCCAAAACTCCATCTTATATTTTCCTAAATCTTAAATTTCTCATTCTCTTCAACAGCTTTTTCATTCTGCTCTTTTAAGTTAATCACATCATTATAGAGAGTGAATGCTCTGCTTTTATGAGAGCTGGTTAATCCTACAACCTCATCAACACTATTAATTAAATTCTCTTTCTGAATCAAGATATCGTTTAAAGTTTTATGATGCTCTATAAAGATACGAATAATCTCTTTAAGCTCTCTATGGAGTCCATCAATCTCTTTCTCAATAAGGCTTGAGTTTGTTTTGAGCATTGTTATTGGTCCAGAACCCTCGAGAAGAGGTCTAGCTATTGCAAGAATTAGATTCCCGCTTACCTCTCGCTCACTTTTCATATTCTCTAATAGAGAGTGAATAGTTGTCTCAATATTTTTAATATCATCTCTTGTTAATCTCGACATGCCATCACCCTATTTCATCCGCTAAGTCTATTGTTTTACATTATAATTTTTACATAACAAACAGTTTTTTTGACTTGACATACACGCTTCGCAGAACCTCAAATCCACATCATAGTCGCGTTCTAATACCAACATCACACCTACAATGCTCTTTACAGGCACCATCATACCACCTTCATACAAAGACATGTTAAGTGTTTTAT
>JAMJTX010000023.1 GCA_024281215.1 Candidatus Thiovulum karukerense
GTTATACATTCTTCGAATTAGTATCTTTGTTTCTTCTGATAATCGGCTATATTTTTTATATGGTTTCATATCCAGATTTTACTCTATTTAGTCAGTCCCGAACTTTTAACGACTGGTAAATATTATCTCTCCATTTAGGAGGATAGAACCATCGTTCTGAAGTTGTGCATTTTGAAGAGAGAGCTTCTCTCCATTGTGATGGACAGAAAACTCTCTACTCTTTTGAAAATGGAGTTTATATTTTTCAAATATATCTAACCAGCTCTTTTTAGATTCAATGTTAATGATAAAGTTTTCAATGACCTCATCATTAGTTAGAGTCAAGTGAGCAACTCCAAAATCACTACTTTGTGATGTGTTTAATCCAATTCCAACAACAACAAAATCTTTTACTATATTGGTCACAGTTCCGCCAACTTTAAACTTATCTACATAAAAATCATTTGGCCACTTCAGAAATATATCTTGGGAGTTATCTGATAGAACCTCAAACATCAACATTGAGAAGTAGATAGATAAAGATTGCATTGGAATAGAGCTATTAATACTCTCTTTTGGAAGAGCAACTGATATAAATAGGTTACCATCTTCTCCTATCCAACTATTACCTCTACTCCCTATTCCCTCCGTCTGTCTCTCTGCCACAACAGTAGTCTCTTCAGACAACTTACCTCTCTTAATTAAATCTATAAGATAGAGCTGTGTTGATGGTAAAGAGTTAAATTTTTCAATTTTCATCTTTTATCCCCGTTTGATATATAAGAGACCAACAATGAGCATAACAATAGCTACTATATAAATTGTTGTATAGTTGCTGACTGAAAGAATTGCACCTCCAAGAATAGGGAAAAATAGACCAATTGAGGATATATTTGCCTGAAGTGCCACATATACTGGTCGCTTATCATCTGGTGCAATTATTAAAATCAGGTTTCCAAAAGCTAACCGCAATCCATCAATCGATGCCCCAATTAAAAAGAATATTAGAGTATAAATATATATATTGTGAAAGAAAATAGCTAGAAGAAAAGAGAGTATAAACATTCCAAAAGAGATATAGACAATCTTCAAATCTTCACCAGCTGATGAGATTTTTCCCCAGAGGATATTGCTCAACATACCTCCAGCCATCTGAACAGATAGAAGAAGACCAATAACATAACCACTAAGTTCAATATGCTCTTTTGCATCAAGAATAATAAAGGGAAGAGCGATGAGGTGAGCATAAGAAAACAGGTAAGCTAAAACCTGATTTTTTAGAGTTGTACTTTTGTGAAAATAGATAAAACTATCTTTTAAGAATTGAAAGAAACTCCCTTCTCGCTCTTTTATATTCTCTTTTGGAGGCTCTTCAATTGTTCCAAAAGCAACGAGACCAAACCCCATAATTAAGGCACTTGCCATAAATAGATAAGCAAAACTATGGGGTGCTTCAAATTCCGAGAGAAACCAACCCGCTGTTGTTCCAGAGAGAATAGCACCAAGTCCAGAGAAGAATTGACGATATGCCATACTCTTCCCTCTGAACTTATTGGAGAAGATCTTCCCCTGAATATCTTTGAAATATATCGCCCCAAATCCAGCAGAGAACGAGAAGATAAATAGACCTATTCCAATACCCCAAAGAGTAATGTGATGATTACTATCTCCGTATATAGCTATCACTAAACCTATTCCAAACCAAGATAAAAACCTTGCTAGAAATACAAGACGGAGATATGGCATCATATATCTATATGATTGGGCATAGAATGCTGCAACCATCTGAACAAAGATAGCTCCACCTTTTAAAAGAGAGGCAAAAATTCCAACAATAACTGAACTCCCAGAGAAGTAGCTTATTATTAGAGGTAAAATAGTTGATGGCTCAGCAACAGTTGTTCCAACTGATAGAAAAAAGCCATGAAGAACATTTTTAATGTGAGACGATTTTTGATCGACTAAAGAAGTTTGTGACATGATAAATCCATATTTGGGGGCTAAGTAGGTTCAGCCCCTTATGAGAACTTAAGCTCGGTTCTCTGTTTTTTGTGTTTCGCTATTAGCGATATTTGTATCTTTTTTCTCTTCTGTTTTTGCTATCTCTGGTTTCTCTTCATCATCTTTAACAGCCTGTTTGAAGTTTTTAATTCCGCTTCCAATACCTTTCATAAGTTCAGGTATCTTCTTTCCACCAAAAATAAGAACAACGATTACAAGAATCGCTAAGAGTTCAAAACCACCTGGCATTCCCATACTATCTCCTAACCGTTTAGTTTGCTATTTTGCATTGAGCCGACTTCTCTGCTCCACTCTTTCTGATCCCAAGCTTCAAGTCTATTGACCTTGTTCATAAAATAAGTGAAATCTTCAGGAAGAAGAGCTTGATCGCCATCTGATAATGCACAACTTGGACAAGGGTGAACCTCGATAATTGCACCATCTGCACCAATAGCCATTCCAGCATAACCCAATGCACTAACAAACTCTCGTTTTCCAGCTGCATGTGATGGATCAACAATAATAGGTAGGTGAGTAAGTTTCTGCATATATGGAATTAAACTAACATCGAGAGTGTTTCTCATTGCTGTCTCATAAGTTCTTGTTCCTCGGAGGGCGATAATTACATCATTTAATCCACCACTCATAACATACTCAACAGACATAAGATGCTCTTTTACAGTTGAAGCGATTCCATTTTTAAGGATTACAGGTTTTCCAAGTTTTCCAATCTCTTTAAGTAGAGCAAAATTCTGCATATTTCTTGCACCAATCTGAACAACATCAGTATATTGATATACAAGGTCAATATCTTGCTCACTCATTAACTCTGTAACGATAGGGAGACCAGTCTCTTTTCTAGCTTCAGCTAACATCTGAAGCCCCTCTTCACCCTTTCCTTGGAATGAGTAAGGACTTGTTCTAGGTTTAAAAGCTCCACCTCTTAACATTGTTGCTCCAGCCTCTTTAACAGCTTTTGCAATTAAGATCAGATTGTCGTAAGTATCAACAGAGCAAGGTCCAGCGATAATAGACTTATGACCGCCACCAACTTTTACACCATTAACATCAACTACACTATCTTCTGGACGAAACTCCCTACTAGCCTTTTTGTATGGAGCTGAAACCTCTAAAACCTTATCTACACCAGCAAGTGTGTGAAGAGCCTTTCCTGCCAAATCCTGTTTATCTCCTATAATTCCTATAACTGTCTGATATTCACCCTTTGAGATACTGACATCATGTCCCCAAGTCTTTATCTGATTTGAAGCACTATCAATCTCTTCTTGGGTAGCACCATTTTTCATAACTAAAATCATAAATCTATGCCCCGTTTTTCCAGAAGAAGAGTAATCCACTCATTTTTCTTGATTCTTTTAATAACTTTATAATCGCCAAAATAGTCTAACACTAAACTATCTTTACCCTCTAAAATTCCAGAGAGAATAAGTTTTCCACCATCTTCAACTCTCTTTTTTAGCTGATTTGATATAGCAATAATAACATCTGGAATTATATTAGCAACAACTAAAGAGTAGCTTTTATCTGTTCCATTAGCTGAACCCTCCCAGCTATCTCTAAACTTCAGTGAATTCTTTGCAAAATTATCCCTTGCACTCTCAACGGAGAGTGGATCGATATCGCAGAAATCAACAGTAGCCCCCATTTTTGCAGAGATAATTGAGAGAATACCGCTTCCAGTCCCAACATCTAAAAGAGTCTGATTCTCTTCTACTAAATCTTTAAGAATTTCTATAACAGATGATGTTGTTTCGTGGTGTCCAGAGCCAAATGCAAGAGCTGGATCTAAAAGAATATTTTCTGCTCCATCTTTTGGCTCATGCCAACTAGGATGGATATAGAATGGTGGAATTGAGATAGGTTGAATACTCTTTTTAAAGTTCTCAACCCAATCTCTATTCTCTTTTTGAGTTTCTGAAATCTCTATCTCAAACAGAGTTCCTGTTTTGTTAGAGATCTCATCTTTGAAGTAGTTTATTGCCCAAATAACCTCTTCAAAAGGCTCTTCACCTCGTAAGATAAAAGAGCCTTCAAGCTCCTCCAACCCATGTTCATATATCTCTAATAGAAAATCTAAGAGAAGATCATAATGGGCAGATGGCTTAACTACTAATTCATAGTAGATATCTTTTATCACTC
The DNA here is from genome assembly GCA_024281215.1 of Candidatus Thiovulum karukerense. Lineage (GTDB taxonomy): Bacteria > Campylobacterota > Campylobacteria > Campylobacterales > Thiovulaceae > Thiovulum_B > Thiovulum_B karukerense. The sequence goes on from JAMJTX010000023.1 coordinate 4,141, forward strand.
AACTCCCATAACAGCAGAGAGTTTCTCTTTAAGAACCTGAGGTGTAAATGGTTTAACAATATAGTTATTAACACCAGCTTTAAGAGCTGTAATAACCTCTGTTTTACCACCCTCAGTTGTAACCATAATAATTGGTAAATCGTTAAAATCACCAGAAGCTCTAACTTTTTTAACAAGCTCAAGACCATTCATCTCTGGCATATTCCAGTCTGTAATAAGCATACCAAGATCTTTGTTCTCTTCCATATGAGCCCAAGCCTCAACACCATTTTCAGCTTCAATAATATCTTTATAGTTCAATCTACCAAGAGTATTTTTAATAATTCTTCTCATAGTAGAACTGTCATCAACAACTAAAATTTTCAAGAAAGCTCCTCTTAATTAATCTATTTAGGCTGACTCTTTTACCATTAAAGAGACGGCTCTTTATTGTTAGAATTGACTTATACAATTCCTTTATAAATCTCTGAAAAAATTATAGCACACTAACAGAGATTACTATTTAATTGCATTTAAAAGTTGTGGGATTATATCACAAACTTACCACTTCAACTATTTCGCCTATCTCTTTATTACCACCATCTTCCGGTGTGTATATTAGATGAGCTGAGTTTAATAGGTTCGATAATATGGCACTTGTTCCAATCTTTTTACTATTAAAATCAGCAACTATCTCTCCGTTGTTAAAGGATAGATTACAAGCTGTAAATTCTGTTTTTGGAGATCTTTTATAAAACTTCTCTCCTAATTTAGCTTTCATTGTTTGAACTCTAGCCTCAACTCCAATAAAGCTTCTAATTAATGGGACAAGATAGAGTAATCCTGTTACTGTTGATGAGTATGCAAAACCTGGAAGAGATAGGAGAGTCTGTTTTCCATTTGAAGCTAAAAGGATATGTTGCCCTGGTTTAATTTTGACACCATGAAATAGAGTCTTAAATCCTAGTCTCTCAACAACATCACTTACAAAGTCATAATCTCCGACACTTACTCCACCGGTTGTCACAATAAACTCTGCTCCGCTATCAACTGCTCCTTGAAGAGCTTCTGTTAATGTATTGATGTCATCTTTGACTATTCCAAGCTGAACAGGAGTCCCACCATATTTAATTACCATAGCTTCCAGTGTATAGTGGTTTGAACTTCTGATTTGAGATGAGGTAGTCTGCTCTTCACCAACTTCAAGAATCTCATTTCCAGTTGATAAAATTGCCACTCTCGGTTTTTGATAAACAGATATAGTTCCAATATTAAGAGAGGCTAAAACACCTATCTCAACATATTCAACTACCGTTCCTTTTTTTAAGATTATATCTCCAGCCCTATGGAGTTCGCCAACAGGTCTAACTCCATTTCCGATAGATACCTTTTTATCAATATAGAGTTTACCGTCAATCTCTCTAACATTCTCAATAGGAATTAGAGTATCTGAACCAGATGGCATTAGAGAACCTGTAAAAGTTTTGATAGCTACACCAGTTGTTACTGAGTTATCTAATTCAGAACCAGCAGGATTGTCAGAGTCTAAAACATCTATATACTCTCGATTCTGGTCAAGGACTTGAATCGCATACCCATCAAGTGATGAGGTTGGAGCAGATGGAGAGTTCTCTTTTGCAACTATATCCTCTGCCAATACTCTATCTAAGCTGTTTTGAAGAGGAACTCTCTCAGCTCTACCAACTCTATAAAGAGTCTCTAATCTTTTTAAAGACTCTTCATAAGATATAAAATCTCTTCTTTTCAACTTCTAATCTTCTTTCTCAAAATTGTAACCGTGAGGAATTAGCATATAGAACTGTGCATCTCTCTTCATTGTTCCTGCACTCTTTCCAGCTTCCGCCCCAAATCCAAAAAATAGGTCAGCTCGAATGACACCTTTAATAGCTCCTCCCCTATCTTGAGCCATAAACAGGTGATTAAGAGCTTCATGTTTTTGACCATTGATATTTTGAATATAGATTGGAACACCTTGTGGAATATGTTTTGTATCAACTGCTATTGTGCTTTTTGGAACTAGGTTTGTCCCCATTGAACCATAAGCTTCACCATGTCCCTGTTCTCGGAAGAAGACAAAACTCTCATTTGAGTAGAGAACCTCATCAGCCCTATCTGAGTGTTTTTTCAACCAGTTTTTAATGAATCCAGCAGATAGTTTATGAAGTGGCACATCATACTTTTTATGAATATATCTGCCGATTGATGTATATGAGTAGCCATTTTTGTCGGCATAGCCTATTCCAATTCGACTTCCATCTTCAAACTCTACCATTCCAGAACCTTGAATATGTAGAAAGAACCTATCAACTCTATCATCTACCCAACAGATAACATCTGCGGGAATCTTCCCTTTATCTATCTCTCTATGAGTCAGGTAAGGACTCTTAAAGTCTCTAGGCTTTGCATAGATTGGGTATTTATACTTTGATGTCTTTTTGCGACTCCCTTTTAGCAGTGGCACATAGTAACCAGTCACAAGTCCAGCTGTTTTATAGCCGTCCCTATCTATCATCACATATGGAGAGAAGTTTTGTTCGAAGAACTTCTTCACCTCTTTTTTGCTAGGTCGAGATCTGTTTAGGTTTTTCGCCTCTTCACATATTGCAGGAATATTGATAGATCTACTCTTTTCACACCCTCTTAAAAATGCCTCAAAACTACCGCTCTGATTGTCTCTTGACCACCCTTCAATCTCTGCAAAATCAACCTCAACAAGTTCAAGATCATCAACAATAATTTTATCTCTTGCTGCCATATTTGGAAAGATAGTATCAAGTCTCTCATCAAAAGTCTCATCGTCCCAAAACCAATATCTACCTCCAGATGTCTCAAATCTGTGGCTACACCCGATAAATAGATATGCGATAAATATAGATACTAATACTCTTATCATGATATTTCTATATATCTACTCTGTTCAGCTTTTGGAGTAGTCTTAAATCTAGGTACTTCAAGTACTCTATATTTATTAACCTTTCCATCAAGAAATTTAATCTCAATTGAGTCCCCAACTTTCACCTCTTTTGACTGTTTCGCAACATTTCCATTGAGATAGACAACTCCACTTTGAAGCATATCTTGAGCAACTGCTCGTCTCTTTGTTATGTTTGTAGCATTTAAAAATTTGTCTATTCTCACCAACCTCTCCTATATATCATCTCTTTTGAACTTAGCAAATAGAATAAACCATACGGAGTTAATAGTAAAACTCACAAGAGGTATAATAGCTATATACTCCATCAATTCTAACATATTCACACTTACCAAAATGTCAATTGGATAGTTTGTAAAGAGAGACGGGTAGCTACTCTCAAAGAGAAGAGTATATG
>JAMJTX010000024.1 GCA_024281215.1 Candidatus Thiovulum karukerense
CATCAACAACATCAAAACCGATGTTATGCCGTGTATTTGAATATTTATCACCTATATTTCCTAATCCAACAATTAACTTCAAACCTATCCCCAATTTTAATCTTTCATATATGTTTTCAGCTCCATTTGATAAATCAACGATGTTTTATAACTTTTAAGAAGAGTTCTATGATAAAATTATAGGAGCTTCACATAAGTATATTACATAAATTCATAAAAGGGGCGAGAGAATGGTTTTTAATAAACAGGATAAATTCTATATCAAACAGCTTGAAAGAGAGAATTCAGCTCTTAAAGCGACTGAAGATGAACTCAAACTTAAGATCAAAAGTCTAGAAGATGAGATTAAGAGACTCAAATATAATGATGAGGGTGAGGGATTCTACCACATTCTCCGTTTCCAAAATGAGCATGTAAAAGGTAGCTTAATGGATGTCCAGAGTGACCTTGTCGATGCGGTCTCTTCTGGAAAAAAGAACTTAACTGATTCAAATGGAATGATTGATCATGTTAGTGGTCTTGCAAAAGAGTTCTCTGAGATTACAGTTGAGTTAGATAAGTTAGAAAATATGTCAGCTGACACAGAGACAGCTTCATCGATGCTTTCAGAGAGAACAGAAGATATTAACTCTATTTTATCTCTTATCAAAGATATCTCTGAGCAGACAAACTTACTAGCTCTTAATGCTGCAATCGAGGCTGCAAGAGCTGGTGAGCATGGTAGAGGTTTTGCAGTTGTTGCTGATGAGGTTCGAAAACTTGCTGATAGAACCCAAAAAGCTATTGGTGATATCAATATAGCTTTAACATCTATGAAACAAGATGTATCTGCTGTAAATATCAAATCTTCTGAGATGGTTTCTGAGCTAGGAAACTTCCACTCTAAATTCTCTGCATTTGATGTAGATCTGCGAACAAATATCCAAGAGGTAAAACACTCGTTTATCAACTTTGAATATACAACAGATAGAATCTTCCTAACTCTTGCTAAGATTGACCATGTTATCTGGAAGTTCAACACATATGACTCAGTTGCGAATAAAAAAGAGATGTTTAAATTTGTCGATCACCACTCTTGCCGACTCGGTAGATGGTATGAGAAAGGTGAAGGAAAACAGCACTTCTCTACCTCTAGTAAATATAATGATCTTGAAGCACCACATGCAACAGTCCATAATGCAACCAAAGATATATTTGGAGAGATTAGCAAAGAGGTTCTTAACTTTGAAGAGATTATTGATGGTCTTCGACGAATGGAGAGAGCAAGTAATGGTGTATTTGAGATTCTTGACATTATGTTAGATGAAAAGATAAATGAGATTGCAGCAGCCGACAAGCAGAATCAGACATCAAAATAGGGTACTAGTTATTGATGATGATGCTGATATAGTTGAGCTTCTTCAGATTATTCTTCGTAAGGGAGGGTATGACTCTCTCGGCATTACCAACACAAAAGAGATAGATCTCATCTTAAGTGATGAGTCTTTTGCTCTGATGATTGTAGATAGAAATCTTCCTTGTCGTGAAGGGAGCGAACTTGTTCAGACATTAAGAGAGAGTGGTAACACTACTCCTGTCATATTTATTACAGCTAAAGATAGTCGAGAAGAGAAACTAGAGGGTTTTTTAAAAGGTGGTGATGACTATATTACAAAACCTTTTGATAACGATGAGGTTCTTCTTCGTGTTGAGGCTCTCTTAAGACGATCTTCAGTTAGTGGCTTTAATAGAGTGCTTTCACATAGAGATATCGAGATGGATCTTGATAAATTTACACTATCTATCGCCTCTTCTGAAATTCGATTAACAAAGCTTGAGTTTAAACTTCTTCAAATATTTTTAGAGAATATTGGTAGTGTTTTAGAGAGAGACTATCTTTTAGACACTGTCTGGAATTGCGGTGTTTTTGATGAACACTGTAATGAGAAGAGTGTCAATGTAGCTGTTAAACGGTTAAAGACAAAAATAGATAGAGATGGGAGTAAAAACTATATCGAGTCGATTCGAGGAGTTGGTTATCGACTTCAATAGCCACTGGAGGTATTTTTTCAAATGAAACATATATTAATTATCTTCTTAACAGTTATATCTCTCTATGGGGAGAAGCATCTATTTGCAAATCTTCATACTTTTCAAGCGGATTTCCGTCAAATTGTTGATAGCGATGGTGAAAAACTTACATATAGAGGGAAGATATATATCAAGAGACCAGATCTAGTTTTATGGGAATATATTGAACCTGTTGAGAAGAGTATATATATAAATAGTAGAAATGTTATGGTCATTGAACCTGATTTAGAGCAGGTAATAGTTAAATCTATCTCTGAAAGAGTTCAGTTACTTGAAATTCTTGAAAAGAGTAAAAAATTGAGCGACGGTAGATATACATCTAAGTTTGGAGATAGAGACTATCTTGTTATATTAAAAGATAAGAAACTATATAGGGTTATCTACAACGATGAGCTTGAAAATCAAGTTGAATTAACATTTATCAATAGCTATGCAAATAGTGAAATCGATAGCTCTATTTTTATACCAAAAATTGATAGTGACTTTGATAAAATCTATCAATAGCACTACTTCCCGCCAAATCTAGCGGGAGATAGATTACCTCTATTTTTGAGTTACAGCAATTGCCTCAATCTCAACAAGAGCATTTTTTGGAAGAGTCTTAACAGCAACTGTACTTCTTGCAGGTTTATGATCTCCAAAATACTTTGAATATATCTCATTGACTGTTGCAAAGTCATTCATATCTGCTAAAAATATAGTTGTTTTAACAACAGAAGAGAATGAACTACCACCAGCTTCTAGAACTTTACCTAAGTTTGTCAATACCTGCTCAGCTTGAACTGTCACATCTTCATTGAGAAACTCACCCTCTGGAGTTAATGCAATCTGCCCAGATGTATATAAGATCCCATTAATAGATACTGCTTGTGAATATGGTCCAATAGCCTGAGGTGCTTCTAATGTTTGGATAAACTCCATATATGCTCCTAATTCTTAAATTAAAATGAAAGGATAGCTGAAGAACAACCCTTTCATAACATTTTAACAACTCTCTAACCAATTATTTCTATACAATTCCTTAAAAGAAAAAGAATGGTGGATAGATGTTTATAGATAGTGTTCAATTGACCCTTCACTCTGGAAAAGGTGGAGACGGCATAATAAGTTGGAGAAGAGAGAAGTTTGTTCCCCTCGGCGGTCCAGATGGTGGAAACGGTGGAAGAGGGGGTGATGTCTATTTTAGAGTTGATAAGAATAGCCACACTCTCGCAAACTTCCGAGGACTGAAACAGCTTAAAGCTGAAAATGGTCAAAAAGGAAAGATTAAAAACGGATATGGGAAAACAGGTGAGAGCCTCTATGTAGTTGTTCCTCCAGGGACAGAGGTCTATGATGCTGAGAGTGGAGATCTTCTTTATGATTTAGTTAATGACGGTGATGAGGTTATGTTTCTCAAAGGTGGAAAAGGTGGAGCTGGAAATGCTGCCTTTAAATCATCAAGAAATCAACAGCCAAGAATATTTAAGCCTGGAAAGCCGGGGGAGAGTCGTGAGATTAGACTTGAATTAAAGCTTATCTCTGATGTTGCTCTTGTTGGATTTCCAAATGTTGGAAAATCAACTCTTATCTCAACAATCTCAAATGCACGACCAGAGATCGCAAACTATGAATTTACAACATTAACACCAAAGCTTGGAACGGTTATCATTGACTATACAAACAGTTTTGTTATAGCAGATATCCCTGGAATTATTGAGGGAGCAAGTGATGGTAAGGGACTTGGACTGGAATTCCTTTCTCATATTGAGAGAAGTAGAGTCCTTCTATTTATGTTGGATGCTTCAAACTATCGAGAGTTAGAGATGCAGTACCATGCTCTAAGAGATGAGCTTAAGAAATTCTCTCAAAAACTATATGAGAGAGAGTTTGGAATTGCTATTACAAAGATTGATGCTGTGACAGAAGATGAATTGAATGAGAGAGTTGCAAAACTTCAGAATGAAATTCTAGAGTGGGATCTCAAACCTAAATTTACTATCCCTATCTCTTCAGTTACAGGTAAAAATCTTGACCAGCTGAAATACTCTTTAAACGAACTACTATAACAGTAAGACACGGCTTAAAGCCGTGTTGTTTTGCAAGAAAATATTAGTCTTTTGCCCTAAACCAAACCTCTAGCTTTAGATTGTCTTTTAACTCAACAGGGACTCTCTCTCCTATCATTGACTCTAAATATAGTCTAAGTTCCATATTAAATTCAGGACTCTTACCTTCAAGAACAATCTTAAAGTGTTCAACGACAGAATTCTCATTGAGAATCAATCTCACCTTTGCACTATTTCCTGCAACTTCACTAGATGGATACCATTTTGTATGGAGAAAGCCTTGAATCTGTGAGAAAATTTTGTCATACACACCACTATCACTGCTCTGGAGAGATGAACTAGTAATCTCTAACTCTTTGTAATCAACAGAGACTGATTGCGAATAGTTATAGCTATATTGTCGATTAACTCGATACATCTCACTACTGATATTTCCATCTTCCCTCTTCTCAACAGGAGTCTCAGTCTTTGTAATATTCTGCTTGATTCGACTTACTGCCTCTGATGAGACAATTGGCTTCTCCTCTCTAGGCTTTGGTGCTTCATTTGAGAATTTAGTTGTATCTATCTTTGAGAAAAGAGAACCGAGCGATGGAGCTGGTTTTACTTCTGGAGGTGATGGAGAAGGCTTCTCTTCAACCTTTGGTTGAGGTTTAGGCTGTGGCTTTGGTTTTGGAGCTGGTGGAACAATTTTAGGTTGTGGCTTCTGTTTGGCTACCACATCTTTTGGCTTCTCAACAGGGGCATCTGAAATAAAGATATCTACTGCTCCCTTGTTTGTTTTAATTTGTAATATCATATCTCTACTATACCCATAGTAGAGGGCAGAGAATATTATTATAAGAAAAAAACTTATAGAAAAGAGACCGCTAAGGTAAAAAAGATTGTCGTCTCTAACCATTGGTAGATAGGGATACCTTTGTAAAACCGACCACTTTGATACTTCTAAGAATGGCCATAACATCTTTATAGAGAATTCTCTCATCAGCAGTTATAATCACAGGTGTATCTTTTGTAATATTCTGTGAATATAGCAGAAAATCGTCTGGAAAAGTCTCAAAACTATATTTCGTATTTTTAATATAGATATCTCTATCTTTTGTTATTCTAATCTCTATTTTATAAGCTTTTTGAATTGCTTTCTCTTTTGACCCCTTTGGGAGCTGTACCATCTCCTCATAAACCATCGTCGGTGCTGTAACCATTAAGATTGCAAGAAGAACCAGCATAACATCAACAAGAGGGGTGATGTTTAATTCAGGTGTATCATCCCAATCAAACATTATCCTCTCCGCTAATTTGGACTTCTGTCATCTCAACTTCTTCAGGAGTCTTGTTTCCTAAGAGAATTAGTTCGCTCTGCATAGCGATAAGCTCAACAAGTTCATAAGCTTTTCTTTTTAATAGTTGATGATAACTATATGCAAAAGTTGCCACAAAAATACCAACAGCAGTAGCAATTAATGCTTCACTAACACCTTGTGCAATTACAGAGATAGCACCAAGTTCAGAGTCACCAAGTGTTGAAAATGTCTCAAGAATCGAAACAACTGTCCCGAACAGACCAATAAATGGTGAAGTCGAAGCGACAATACTCAATATACTTAATCCACGAGTAGCCTCTTTTGTAACAGTAAATTTTATAAGTTTCAATAGGTTTTCACTAACTATATCTTCACTTTTACTCTTTACCTTTACATATCGATGGATAAATGAGTATTGAGAGACTCTCTCATTTTCGCTTAAGACAGATTGAAAAGCTCTATCTTCACTCTCGATTGAGTGGCGGAGGGTTATGTATCTCATTATAAATAGCCAGTTAATAGCTATAAAGTAGATACTTAGTAGCCCCATAACAAAGATTGTTATTGAACTACTCTCCTCTAAAAAAGTGAGAAGCATATCTACCATCGCTCTTAACTTAACTTAGCTTCAACAGAAGCAAGGATTGTCTGATTATCAGCAACATCTTTAAGAAGCTCTTTTACACTATCAAGAGCAGTAGCGATATCGCCCTCTCCTCTACCTTCAAGTGCAACAGCCCCCTCAACAAGAGCGATAACTGAACCGTCAGCAACTGTTACATTTCCAGAGCTAACAACAACAGCATCAACATTTCCATTCTCTTTAGTAAATTCAATTACACCACCGCTCAGAAGTGTAAAGAGTGATACATGCTCAGGAAGAACTCCGAACTCACCCTCTTCACCTGGAAGGAGAACATCTTTCACCTTACCAGAAAAAATCTGACCATTTGGTGTAATAATCTCTAAAAGTAAATTATTTTCCATATCTCTCCCTTAAAAAGTAGTTGTTGAGCCTAAAATAGACTCAACAAAGAGTTACTACTTCTCAGCCTTTGCGATAGCTTCACTCATATCACCAACCATATAGAATGCATTCTCTGGGAGGTGGTCATATTTACCGTCTAAGATACCTTTGAAACCAGCAATTGTGTCTTCAAGAGATACATATTTACCTGGAGCACCTGTAAATACTTCAGCAACGAAGAATGGTTGAGAAAGGAATTTCTCAATTTTTCTTGCTCTCTCAACAGTAGCTTTATCCTCTTCAGAAAGCTCGTCCATACCAAGAATAGCGATGATGTCTTGAAGATCTTTGTACTTTTGAAGAACTTGTTGAACACCTCTAGCTACATTGTAATGCTCTTCACCAAGAATAGCAGGATCTAATAATCTTGAAGTTGAATCTAGTGGATCAACCGCAGGATAGATACCTTTCTCAGCGATTTTTCTGTTAAGAACTGTTGTTGCATCAAGGTGAGCAAAAACAGAAGCTGGAGCAGGGTCAGTAAGGTCATCGGCAGGAACATATACAGCTTGAACAGATGTAATTGAACCTTTGTTTGTTGATGTAATTCTCTCTTGTAAAGCACCCATCTCTCTAGCAAGTGTAGGTTGGTAACCAACTGCTGAAGGGATTCTTCCAAGAAGTGCAGACATCTCTGAACCACTTTGAGCAAATCTGAAGATGTTATCGATGAACATAAGAACATCAAGACCCATCTCATCTCTGAAGTATTCAGCCATTGTAAGACCTGTAAGTGCAATTCTATTTCTTGCACCTGGAGGCTCACTCATTTGACCATAACATAGAGCAACTTTATCAAGAACATTTGAGTCTTTCATCTCGTGGTAGAGGTCATTCCCCTCTCTTGTTCTCTCACCAACACCAGCAAATACTGAGTAACCAGAGTGTTTATAAGCAACATTGTGGATAAGCTCCATAATGATAACTGTTTTACCAACACCAGCACCACCGAATAGACCAACTTTACCACCTTTTGCATAAGGAGCAAG
>JAMJTX010000025.1 GCA_024281215.1 Candidatus Thiovulum karukerense
GATGAAAACCAAATCTTTTCCCATGGGCAGGTTCAGTCTAGGAAGCCTCGCCGTTTACGGCGGGGTACTTCACATAGAATTTCTTAACAGTTTCCCGTTTCTATTGATGTGATTACTGAAAACTGGATTAAGAGTTAAATTGGAGAAGAGAGTGATAAGAGTTGTACTTCTGTTGATTTTTATAAAGTCTATAATATTTGGGGCAGTTGGTGAATTTAAAGTTACCTCATCGACTCATGAAGTTGGAGTTGTCTCCTCTAGTAGTTTTGCAACCTTTAATTGGGAGAAACCTGAAGAGAGTGACGGAGATAAAATATCCAGTTATATATGGTACTTTGGCGAAAGCAGTAGTATCGAACTTGAAGATGATAATAATGGTAGCATCTCCTCATCGACAAACTCGCTGAAAGTGAATATATATAGAGATGGTGAGTTCTATTTTCATATAGCTCCTGTAACAGAAGAGGGTGATATCGCTAAAACAACTATATTTGGAAAGATTGTTGTTGATATTACTCCACCTCCACTGTCAATTATCAATAAAGTAGTTGATAACGGTTCCGTAGAGGTCTCACTCAAAAGTGGAGATAGTGAATCCTCTATTTACTATACTCTTGACGGGAGTGAGCCAACAATTAGCTCCTCTCTTTATAGCACTCCTGTGCCTATCTACTCATCAATAACCATTAAAGCTAAAGCTGTTGATATTGCTGGAAACTGGAGTAGTACTGAAGAACGAACTCTTGATGTTGATTACTCAGAACATATTGCTACTGTGGAGAACATAGCAGAAGATGAGGTAGTTGCCACAACTGCTCTTTACGGAGCAAAAGAGCCAAAACCTAGGGTAACTGTCACTGGAGGTGATGTTATTAAGTATAGGTATAGAGTAGGGGTTAATAGATATTCTGATTGGAAAAATATATCCGAAGGGGTAGATATATCAAGATTAGCAGATGGAAAATATACTCTATATATTCAGGGGCAAGATAGCATAGGTAATATTCAGCAGAGTGAAACAGAGTTAGCTTTTGAGATTGATAACACCCCTCCATCAAACTTAAAGTTTTATCTTAATGGCTCAGAAATCTCTAATCAGTACATCACTAGCTCTCAGTTAGGTGTTACTCTTCAGACAGAGGGTAATGATACGATTAGATATACAACAGATGGTGACACTCCATCTGTCACTTTTGGTCAGATATACTCAGGCAGTCTCGATGTTTTTGAGGATACAACTGTTAAGGCTATGGCTTATGACTCTCTTGGAAATAGTGGAGATGTTGTCTCTATATCTTTTAAATTTGATAGAGAGAATCCAACAGAACCAAAGATATTGGATAGAGATGGAGTGGAGCTAAATAGCTCAAATCTATCATTCTATTCCCATAGCTATATATACTCAACTCCTCAGCTCTTTCAATTCAGCTCAACAGATAACTTAACAGCCACTCCAAAAGTTTTTTGGAGTCTTGATTCAGTACCGAATCGATTTAACTCCAATAGTGGAGATGCAGTTATCTCAACAAGCGGTTTATTGAATGCAGTCGCTTTTGATGATGTAAATAATAGTAGCACAATGGTCTCTTTTGAGATTGTAATTGATGAAAATCCTCCATCTCTCTCCTCACCAGAGATATCTGATGATTGTCAAGAGATTAATGGTCTCTATGAGTGTTCTACAAATATAGCAACTGTCTCTATAAATGGGTTTGACAGCGAAACACCTGACGGAGTCTCTATCTACTATACAACTAATGGGAATATCCCTACAAAAAGCAGTAGTCCGCTACTCAACAGTGAAGTAAATATATCTCTCTCTGAAAATGATAAGACTCTAAAATTTATAGCCTATGATATTGCTGGAAATCGCTCAGATATAGAGAGTTTAACAGCAAAGAGTGGAGGTGACAGCTCAAATGGTGATTTAGATATGACAGTTTCACTCTCTATAAGTAGCGGAGACGAGCTGAATGGAGATACTAATGAGATTAACTTATCAATCACTAATGGGGGAAGTGACCCTGTATATTACTGGAGTTTTGATGATAATAATTTCAGCTATCAAAACGATGTAACAGCTGGAATATCTCTATCTGATTTAACTGATGGCAACCACACATTGAGAGTTATAGCTTTTAACGGTGAATTTAACTCAACAGTTAATAGTGTTGATTTCTACCTTGATAGTACACCACCATCAACCCCTGTTATAGGAGGAGATAGTTGGTTTTATAGTGAAACAAATATTACACTCTTAACAGATGAGAGTGGAGCAAGTATATACTACTCAATTGATGGTGCAACTCCATCTATACTCTCTCACGAATATAGCGGTGTTTTTCCAATTACAACAACTCTTACAGTTAAAGCAGTTGCTGTTGATAGAGTTGGTAATATGAGTGGAATTGCTTCAAAATCTTTTCAGATGATTCCAACTTGTAATACAGGTTACTCACTAAACTCAAACTATGAGTGTGTTGCTATTGTAACTCCTGAACCAGATACTCCAGAAGAGTCTAATTCAACAGATGATACAAATGAGACAGAGAGTAGTGATGAGAATAGCTCAACCCCAACAGATAATAGTAGTTCAACTGAAGATGATAATACAACCTCAAATATAACCAATATTGGAGATATTATCTCTACTGATGATGGTGAACGGATTACTATTAATAGTGATAGCGGAGAAGAGCTAGAGTTTGAATTAGGTTTTGGAGATAACAATCCCAATAGAGAAGAAGATGGTTCAATAGTCGTATACCAATTTTCAAAAGATGAGGTAGATAGAGTTCTCTCTATATCTCCAGTTGATGGAGACAGTCCAACGGTAAAAGTAATTGGAACTCTCTCTGATATTCATAGTAGCGATCATACAGCATCTTTTGGCTCAGCAAACATCACTCCAACAGATATACTGTTTAGTGAGGATAAGATAATCTTTATATCTACAACTGATGAGTACAATATGACTCTATCCACATCTTTAACAGAAATTAGAGTGAATTTAAAATTTGGGGATAGAGAGATTAAGGTTCCAACCATATCTTTAGATGGAGAGTCTGGAGAGGTGAATGTTTCTCAAAAAGCTGACGGTTCGATTGATATATCTCTTGATATTCCTATCAACAATAGATTACAGTTTTAAATATAGAAGGCTGTTTTAGTGGAACTCTTTTCAACAATAGAGTCAATTTTAGAGATTAATAGCCCTATGGAAAAGTGTAGTGCATTTGATAAATTCTATTCCGAATATCTAGTTGGTAACTTTGAGATAAACCATAGCTCAACTCCTAAGAGTTGGGACTACCCCTCTTATCAAAAGATGCTAGATATTGTTTTGCCATCAAAAGTTAAGAGTCGTAGAAAGTTGAACACAATTGAAGGACAAGCATCTCTTCTCCACTCAATTGTCCATATTGAATATTCTGCTATTGATTTAGCTCTTGACCACTCTTATAGATTTAGAGATATGCCAAAAGAGTATTATAGTGATTGGTTAGAGGTTGCAAATGAAGAGGTGCGACACTTCAGAATGCTACTATCACTATTGGAGGAGAGCGGGTTTTCCTACGGAGATTTTCCTGTTCATGACAACCTCTTTTTGGCATCAAAAAAGACAGAAGATAGCTTAGCTTCACGAATGGGGGTTGTACCTCGGTTTCTTGAAGCTTCCGGTCTTGATTCAAATCCAGTTATTATGGAGAAGCTTAAAAGTATAAACACCCCATTCACCAGAAAGATTGTTGAAGCACTTGAAGTTATTCTCGAAGAGGAGATTGATCATGTTCGAAAAGGGGATAGATGGTTTAACTATGCTTGTGAAATTGAGGACTTCGATAGAGAGTGCTACTTCTCTATTGTAAAACAGGTCTATCCAACTGCATTTGAGAAAGGTAAAGTTATTAACCGAGAGGCACGACAAAATGCTGGTTTCCTATCAGAAGAGCTTGATGTATTCTCTGGAGATAGAGATATACCAAAAAGTCAAAAATGTTTGATATAAAAGGGCATAGGTAGATAAATAAATGAAATTAGATCACAAAATTTTAAAGGGTCTTTTCTTTGATGCAAGAACAAAAGAGAAGGGTGAAAGGCTTATTGGAAATATTGTTGAATTCCAATCAAAAGCTACACCTAAACAAATAGATATTAGAAGCAAAGTTAAGAGTGAAAATTCATCTCGAGTCTATCGGCAACATATCACTCTTCTGGACATAGGTAAGGTGAGTAGTATTGGATACTCTCTTTCTACGGAATGCTCTTGTCCTGTTGGATATCAATGTAAGCATAGCTATGCAGCTCTTTTGAACTATATAGAGCACCAAGAGAAAAGTAGTAATACAATATTAGAGGATTGGTTATCCGAGTTTGATAATGTTGTCTTAAAGATGGAGGATAGAAAGAGTAAAGAGGGTCAATATCATATTACCTATCACCTTGTTGATGAGATAGAAGAGAATAATTACTTCTCAATTAAGGCTTTTAAAAGCAAAATCTCTAAAAATGGTAAGCTTGGCAAACCTGCAAAATTTAATTTTGGCAGAGGTAAAAGTAGAATACCAGATGATTTGATAGATTTTGATATAGATATAGTTTATGAAGATGAATATATTTTGGTGATAGATAAACCAAGTGGTGTTACTGTTCATTCAGCTCCATCAGTCAAAGAGGCTACAGTTGTTGATTGGCTTAAATCAAAAAATATATCATTATCTACAATATCAGCAGATGTTAGACACGGAATAGTACATAGATTAGATAAAGGTACAAGTGGATTGATGGTTGTTGCAAAAACAAATGAAGCACATATTGAGTTATCAAATCAATTAAGTGATAAATCTATGGGAAGATACTATATTGCATTGATAGATTTACCTCTAAAAGATGATACAGTAGTAGAAAAACCGATAGGAAGAAACCGTAAAAATCGTCTTAAGATGGATATAGTCTCTAGTGGTAAATATGCTAAATCATCTTTTTGTAAACTTAGCAAATCAATAGATGATAAATATGAGCTTATATCAGCTAAACTATTTACAGGTAGAACACATCAAATAAGAGTCCATTTAAATTCTATAAATAGACATATTTTAGGGGATAGTTTATATGGCTTTAAGGGAAATTTAGATATTTTTACAAGAGTATATTTACATGCACATAGACTGTATTTAATACACCCAATAACTAAGCAAAACATCTATTTTGAGGCGAAAATACCAGAAGATATGGAACTTTTTTTAAATAATAATTTTGATATGGAGATAGTATATGAACAATTGGATAAAAATAATATCATCAACTGTTTTGATAGCATTCATTAGTAGTGGTTGTAATCAACAAAACCTAGACAAACCAAAAGCACCAGTGATAGATAAATCTATAGAGGCTATAGATTCTAAATCTATTAAGTTTATCACAGATATAAACCAAATAGCATTGGAGTGGAAAAGAGTAGAGGATAAAAGAGTAGATGGGTATTATATATATAGAAGTAGTGCTGATAACTCAATCAAACTAAAAAGAGTCGCAGAGGTTAGCAATAGACTAGCTACACATTATACAGATATTGAGTTAGAACCAAACACTATATATCTTTATAAAATATCATCAAAGGTTGAAAATGGAGGGGAGTCTGTATCTACAAATAGTATAAAAATAAAAACAAAACCAACACTAAAGCCTATTAGTTTTATACAAGCGATACCAAATCTAGCAAGAGCTGTAAAAATATCTTGGAGACCACATGCTAGTCAAAGAACACAATATTATATTGTTCAAAAATCACTTCCATCAAATCCAGAGTGGAAAGATATAGCAAAATTAGAGGGTAGATTGGTTGTTGAGTATATAGATGAAGATCTTAAGGATAATTCAGTATATAAGTATAGAATAAAAGTTGTTACATTTGATGGTATTGAATCTATACCTAGTAAAATGGTTGAAGCTCAAACTAAACCTTTACCAAAATTTGTAAGTAAGTTACAAGCATCAAAGGACCTTCCTAGAAAAATCAAACTTCAGTGGGAGGCTAGTAAAACTGCTGATGCGAAACAATACAAAATCTTAAGAAGTGATTCTGTAAATGGTTATTATAGTGAAATCAAAAGAGTTCCAGCTGCATCTTTGAGCTATGAAGATATTATTGAGGCTGATGATAAAACAAGATTTTATAAAATCGTTACTATAGATAGTGATGGTTTGGAATCTAAACTAACTATAAGTGCAGTTATGGGTAAAACTCTAAATCCACCATTAGCTCCTATCATCAATGGAAGTTCAATTGAAGATGAACATATAAAGATAAAGTGGGAACCTGCTAGTGATGGAAGAGCAGTATCTTATATTGTTCATAAGGTTATAAATCCAGGCTCGTTCAATCCAAAAAAGATAAAGATCAAAGATGTAAAAAAACCATTTTTCTTAGATAAAGATGTATCAAGAGGTACAGAGTATAAATACTCAATAAGAGCAGTAGATAAAAATGGATTAATATCAGAAGTTACAGAGGCTACAAAGTTGAGTTTACCAAAACTTAAAAAGAAAAAAGAAGAGGCAGAGTAGTATATGCCTCATATCTCATATAAACCAGCTAAAGATTTTCAGTATATAGAAAATGATAAATTTGGATTTATAGCTAAAGATAAATTTGGTACTTCAAAAATAGCTGTTCTTGATGAGGATTTAGAATTTTTACTTACAATAAAGCCACAATCAGATAAAGATTGCTTTATAGTAAAAGCAGATAAAATCACAAGAGTATCACTTATAGACAAAATAAAAAACTCTATCAATAGTTATGTTGATAGGGTTGATGGTGATATTTTATTTAGTAATACAGTTATAAAAGATGACTTTAAGGTCAAAGAGAATCTATATCTCAAAGATATATCATATTTTGTAGATGAGTTTAAAACAGACAAAAAAATATGGATAGAGGTTGGTTTTGGTAGTGGAAGACACCTTTTACATCAAGCTAAAAATAATCCAGATAAACTTATTATTGGTCTTGAGATACATAGACCATCTATTGAGCAAGTTTTAAAACAGATAAAGATACAAGAGTTGGATAATGTACTTTTGATAGATTATGATGCTAGGTTGTTTATGGAGTTTTTAGATTCAAACAGTGTTGAGAGGATATTTGTACATTTTCCAGTACCTTGGGATAAAAAACCTCACAGAAGAGTATATAGTGATGAGTTTATATCTGAGTCTATAAGAGTTTTAGATATCGGTGGTAGTTTAGAGCTTAGAACAGATAGTAGAAACTATTTTGAATACTCTCTTGGACTAGTTACTAATTTAGATAGTGGACATATTGAGATAGATATTAATAAAAGCTTAGATATTACAAGTAAGTATGAAGCTAGGTGGTTAAGACAAGAGAAAAATATATATGATGTTGTTTTGTATAATCA
>JAMJTX010000026.1 GCA_024281215.1 Candidatus Thiovulum karukerense
TCATTACACTATATATGCTTTTATTAACATCACTTTTAGAAAGCTGATCAATTGAATAGACTTTTGTGATTGAACCAAGTGCTAATTTATTACTAGATTCAACTCTAGTTAGAATATCATCATCTCCATTCTCTTTAATATCAAAGTTTCTATTTTCATCATTAATGGTTGTCATATATACATAATCACCACTCTCTTTAGACTTAAAGTCCCCAAAGGTTAAAGTTGTTGCAATAGTGTTAGCTGTATTTCCATTACTAACTGTTTTTGAAATATAGTTACCATTACCTGTATAGTCAATATATAGATTTTCATCTGCTCCAAGAGTTGTATCATCAACTCTAAATGTTTTAGTAAATGTATTATCTAAAATATAGAATGGAGTGTTTCCAACAAGAATAACAGAGTCTTGGAATCCATTGATATCTAAATCAACAATAACATCATTAATAATATCTACTGAGCCACTTGAAAAATCCGTAGTTAAATCTGCAATATTATCTTCTGTAACATCAATTTCAGTTGTATTTATTTTGACTTTACCTAGTTCAATGGTTCCACTATTCAAAGGTGTATTAGCAGTAGTTCCATCACCATTGTTATTTATAGAAGCTACTAATGTATATTCACCATATCTTGAAGCTACACCAGTATCCGTTAAGTTTGCAACAGCAATATATGAATTTGATGATAGATCATAAGGATCTTGATCTCCAATTGTTCTTACAATATCAAATACATCGTCATCATTACCTCCACTATCTTTATCATAAACCCTAAACCGTCTGTCTGATAAAATAACTATTTTTCCTGTTAGCTCAGTATCATCGATTGGGAATGCTCTAACATTAAAATTTTTAGACAGCTCTCCCTTTTCAATACCAGAGCTAATTTGATTATTAATAGCTCTACATACCTCTTGAGGATTTACCCCATTAGCATCAATAGAGTATAAAGTGATGGATATACTCTCTTTACCTGTCTCATCAGTGATAGTAAATTCATCATCAACTGCTTGATTAGATAATTTTAATATCAATCCTGTTGATGAGTGTCGAAGATAACCATCTGGAAATGAGAGCATATTCCAGCCACTTGATAAGAGAGGGTGTCCGCCATATCGACTAGTATTGTTTCCATCTGAAAGAGGGTAGTAAGTTTTAGAGTATGTTGTAAGAGATATATTTCCATCTCCAAGAATTAGACCATGCTGTGTTGTAGCTTCAGTATCGTCATGGAGTTTTACCCAATATGCACTTCCTGCTGTTAACTCTGTAAAATCATTTGAGCTATCAGCTATCTCAGAGTAGAAGCTCTCCCAAATAGATCTATTAGAGTCTAGCCGAAATACTTTTATCCAGTCATCACCAACAGTAAGATCATCTCTGTGAGCAGAGTCTCTATCATAATCCAGAATATCACCAGATTGACCATCTCTCCCTGGATTGTTTGTGAAGTCCATATCTATCAATTTACGAATCTTAAATGTGTAATCAGATGTAGCCACTTTTAAGGCTGACAGAGTCATTGGATTGTCAGAAGTGTGGGAAGAGTTAAAATAGCCATAATAGACTCTATTATCATTAAGGTCTGTAATAACTTTTAAGTGAAACATTTCACCCTCAAGGTTTGCCTGATACTTCACTTTTATATCAGCAGTTCCACTGTTGTCACTATCGATAAATATCTCTCGTCGTGGTTGGTAGCTATCAATTGAAAAACCATCTCCATTAAATGAGAGAGTAATTGTATTGAAGTCTGTATCTGTCACCTCAAAACCGACTAGATGAGTTGTTGCATTATATACAGCTAGAGTTCCACCATCAGCAGTTCCTATATAACTCCCATCGTTAATGCCACCATCAACCTCAGTCCCATAGTGCCAATCCCCGCTCGTTGTAATATCACCACTTCCAGAACCCTCCATAAAAGCCCCTGGAACACCTATAAGTTTCCACTGGTCGTTAGGCAAAACAACCTCAACAAGATTATTTGCACTTAGTCCAATAAAAGCTACTAGAGAAAAAAGTCTTAATATCTTCACACACTCTCCCTATCTATATAGTAATCTGTAATCTCTGTATATAGTTCAATTTCGTCATATCGGAATATCTTTTCAACTATTGGTTCAAAAAAATCAACCATCTGTTGAGGAATAATAGGAGTTGCAATATAGATAGACTCAATCTTAAATACAGATGATATCGTTGCTATTGCTGTCTCCATTCGTAAACCAGTCTCAACTGCTTCATCAACTAAAATAACTTTTTCAACTGTTTCACCTATCTTTAAGTTATCTCGATTGCCTCGAATAGCTTCAACTCTCGGCATAAGTTTATAGTCATAAATAACATCAATACTATTTAAAAGCATCTCCCGTTCAAGTTGAAAAGCCTCTTTAAGAACATCGTCAATAATTATAGTTTTAAATTCGCTAACCATAGCTATTTCACAATCAGAGTTCTTTTGGCAAAATACAGGCTCTAAAAATAGTCTTTTATTTGGAATTTGAAGATGCTTAGAGAGAATTTTAGCTATCTGCTCCCCACTCTCTGAAATTGCAACAAGAAGCCAATTTTTATCTTCCAACTCCCCGATTGTTTCTAAGAGTTTTAGTGAAGCATCTTCGATATTTTGAAACACTTATAGACCTCCTCCAGCAGCTCCCATAAATGCTTTAAGATCGTTATCAATAAAGTAGAACCCAACTCCCATAAATAGCGCAGAGTGACTATTAATTAAGTTTGTCCCACCTACTAAGAGATCGATATGGTCATAGACTCTATATCGCAATGAAGCTTTTAAATTTGCTCCATCATTTCTGATATCATTTACAGCATTAAAATCAAATGCTTCAAGTGAAAATTTAAGCTTGTCTGCAAAAGCGAAGAAGTCTATACCTAAACCACCTGTACTTTCAATCAATCCAGCTCGGAACAACCAATCACCATACCTTTTTCCATACTGTGCAGAGAAGAGAGTCTCTCCATCTTCATGAAGCTGACTTCCCTTAATTGTTCCATCAGACTTGTACTCATCATAGACAGGAGCATTAACAAGTGAGAAGAGATAGTATGTATTTGGATTTGGAAGATAAGCGATATTTGTATATGTTGAGAAAGTCTCATCTCGGAAATTATGCTCAGCCCTCATCGAGAATTGAAGCTCAGATTTTGTTAATGATAAAATAATTTTATCTAACTCTTTAATAGTCTCTTCACCCTTAGAAAAGAATCCTTCAACAGAGTCTAAGCTATTTATTAGAGGCTCTTTTGCATCACTAACAGTTCCGTTTAGCTCTGTTACAAGAATCTGAATTGAATCTAGCACCTCAGGAAGTCGTCTATCTAAATTTGCTCCAACAGAGTGGTATTTATCAAGGGTTCTTTCAAGAGATTCTATAACAGCTGGAAGATTTGATGAAGCACTCTCTATATTTGTTACTGTATTTTTTACTCCATCTCTATTCTCTTGAATAACCCCCTTAAGATCTCGGAGGATTGTGGCAAGATTAGATATTGCTCCCTCTAACTCATCTCGTCTATCTTGGTTGAGGGTACTTCTAATCTCTTGAGCAAGTTGTCTAAACTCCTCTGATGTCTGGAAAAAGCTATCACTTGTCTTCTCAAAAGATGCCAACTTTTTATATCTTTTAATAAATGAGCCTTCACCAAGGTAGATTGGTGAGTGACCTCTATTTATAGCTACTATTTTACTTCCAAGAAGTGACTCTTGGACAAGTTGCACCTCTGAATCTTTTGGTATCTGATACCCATTTTCAATAAAGAGGTTTAAGACAATAAAGTCATCAGCCATTGAGAATGACTCAACCCAACCGATAGAGATACCATTCATCTTAACTTTAGAGTTAATTTCAAGACCAGTTGAATCATCAACAAAGACCTGAACTCTATACCCCTCTGCATTAACATTTTTAAACTCACTAACTTGAGTTGTCAATAGAAACAGCATTGCCAAACCAAGAACAACGAAAAAACCAACTTTTGCCTCTACACTCATCTCTCTATAACCTCTAAATCACTATTTATCATTAATATTCAGCTCTTAAAAATTTTTACTATATTATCATGATTCTAATCTAGGGAGTGAATGGTTATCACTCGATTAAGTTTCTACTTGGAAATATAAGAGTTAATGAAAGGAGTTAGGTTTTGCTTCTAAATAATAAAGGCAATACCAAAATCTACAAAATGACAAGAAAAGATTATTTAAAATTGATTAAAAAGCTAAACAGGTACTCCTATGAGTATTATGTTCTTGATAATCCAACAATTCCAGATAGCGAGTTTGATAGACTTTATAGGGAGCTTGAGGAGTTTGAAAAAGATAATCCAGACTTCATAGAGAGTGACTCTCCAACAAAACGAGTTGGAGGCGAAGTACTTGATAAGTTTCAAAAAGGGGAACACCTTTCACCTATGTGGAGTTTGCAAAATATTTTTGATGAGAGTGGGCTAGACGAGTGGATAGAGAGAGTTGGAACAGATAACCTCTATTGCGAACCTAAACTTGATGGTGTAAGTCTAAACTTGATTTATAAAGATGGAAAACTTAAAAACGGTTTTACCCGAGGTAATGGCTCTATTGGTGAAGATGTTACCCTGAATGCTAAAACAATACAATCGATTCCTCTATCAATTCCTCACCAAGATTTAATCGAGATTCGTGGTGAAGTTGTGATTCTAAAAGATGATTTTGAGAAGTTAAACTCAACTCTCCATAAGAAGTTTGCAAACCCAAGAAATGCTTCAGCAGGAAGTTTGCGACAACTAGATCCTTCAATAACAGCAAAGAGAAAATTGACATTTATTCCTCATGGTGTTGGAGTGAATAGTCTAAACACCTCATCACACTCTCAATTAATGGAGAAGATAAGGGAGTTTGGCTTTCGAGCTGTTGAACATAGAGAGACAAAATCTATATCTGAAGCTATGGAATTCTTCAACTCAATTTTAGATACTAGAGAAGAGAATAGAGTTGAGCTTGATGGTGTTGTTCTAAAAGTTGATAGCTTAACTATTCAAGATGAGTTAGGGTATGGTGAAAAAGCTCCAAAGTGGGCAGTAGCTTTTAAGTTTCCAGCAGTCGAGAAGAGTTCAAAGCTACTTAATGTAGTCTGGCAAGTTGGACGAACAGGAAGTGTTACACCTGTTGGAGAGATTGAGCCTGTCGAGGTTGGAGGAGTTGTTGTCAAACGAGTAACACTTCACAACTTTGATGAGATTGAGAGACTCCATCTTAAAATAGGCTCAACTGTAACAGTGGTTCGACGAGGTGATGTTATTCCAAAGATAGTATCTGCTTTTGATGGTGATAAGGTGATAGATGCTCCTGAGTTGTGTCCTGTTTGTCAATCTTATCTTTTCAAAGATAGCACAATTATTAAGTGCCAAAATATAAGTTGTGAAGCGATTGCTATCAATTCAATCGACCACTTTATTAAATCTATGGACATCAAAGGTATTGGTAAAAAGGTTGTTGAGAAGCTATATAAAAGTGATTTCATTAGAGATATCGAGGATCTTTACACCCTAAAAGTTGAGGACATTAAAGAGCTTGACGGTTTTCAAGAGAAGAGTTCTATCAATATTATTGAAGCAATCAATAGCTCAATAGGAACTAGAGAGCTTTGGCAGTTTATATCTGCACTTGGGATTTATGGTGTTGGTGATGTTGGTGCAAAAGCTCTTGCTCAACATTTTGGAGATGAGTTCCAAAATAAAAGTAGAGATGATTTTATCAATATAGATGGTTTTGGAGATGAGATTTCAGACTCAATTAGCAGTTTTTTAGAGACGAATATTGCAAAAGTACAAAAGCTAATCGATGAGGTAAAACCATTGGTAAAAACTGTTGTCAAGGATTCTCCACTATCAGGCAAAAGAGTTGCTATTACAGGAACTCTCTCAAAGCCAAGAAAGGAGTTTATATCACTTATTGAAGAGAGTGGAGCCATCTTCTCATCTTCTATTACAAAAAAGACGGATACTCTTGTTGTTGGCGATGGGGGAGGTAGTAAATTGAAAAAAGCTAAAGAGCTAGAGATTGAGATATTGAGCGAGATTGAGTTCTTAAAAATATTTCCACATTAGACGATTCTTTGACTAGTATATTAATGTAAATAGAGATATAGGGGAGGTTCCGCAATGGCTGGAAAACTAGGTAGGCTACTTATAGCCTTTATGCTATTCAACACACTCTTATCCGCTGAAAATGATCTGAGTCCAAAGTATGTTCGACTCTTTTCAAATGATAGTAGTGGTGATGGTGTATGGCAGATGGTGGGTGTTGCAGGTTTTTATAACAACATCTATGGAGTTGGATTTGATGAAAAAGTAGGGAGTAATGTATATACAGCTTTCTACTGTGATGACAATAGTGAAGACTCGATTATTAGGGCTAAAGTAGTTAATTCTGAGACTAATGATGACGAGATGAGAAACCGATATTGGTTATTCTCTGTATCTCTCCAGAAGAGTGTCACAGGATATGAGCCTCTAGTTGTTGATATTGCATCATCTAACTTAAACTGTTCAACAGTCGGTCAATATAATGGTGTTCCATCACTGGAGAAACCAGTTGAAGAGCCAAATGGAACAGATGTGATGATTAACTTTATTCATGCTTCAAATGTTAACCCAACTGTTGTATTCTCATTAGGCTATGATCTCGATACTGAGGGGAAAGATATATATAGCATTACTATCGATGATGATGCGACACCTGTTACATTAAGTTCATTGGCAATGGATCAGACAACTCAGACTTACTCATCAATTATCTCAAATATGAGTGTAAAAAAGCAGTCAATTGGTAGTATTGTTGATCTATATCTTAATGATAACCCTGGTTTTGGTAGTGCAGATGATAACTCAACAAACTATGATAGAGATAGTAGAGAGTTTGTCTCTGTAAATCATCAAGTACCTATTGATGAGAGTAACTTCCTAAGTGATGAGGTAACTCTGACTATATATAGTTATGAAGATGCTGATGGTGATGATACAGTTGCATCACGAAATAGTTGGCAACTATACAACAACAAACGACCTAGTGCCGAAAACGGATTTAATGAACTTCAAGCTGGTAGAGGATACTGGATGAAGTATGACTTCTCTGCTGATAGAACATCAACATTTATTCAAACACTAGATCTAAACTCTAGTTGTGGTAGAGGTTGTGAAAGTAACTTAACTATTAGCATGAATGGTGATCTCAATAGCACTAACTACCAATTTACAGATAGTGATGTTGATTCAATAGTTTCTGTTCTTAATGATACTAATGTCTCTAGAAATGGTGTTGCAGAAGTTAATATATCTGCTGTTAAGATAGCAAACAACTCTATCCTTATTCGAGCTATTGCCGGTGCAAAGCCTACTCTTAAAGAGGAGAAGGTTGATGGTGTTACAAAAAATATCTTTTTAAATATTAAAAATGCAACTACTGCATTCTCTAATACAGAAGATATTAAAGCCGGTCTTGTTCTTGGTGATAGTAGTGTTGTATTAACATCTAGTTCCGTCTATCCACAAATTGTAAGAGAGGGTTGGAATCTATTAACTCTGCCAACTTCAACAATTCGAGAGAGTGTTACAGGATTAATGATTGACTGGACAGCTCCAGACTTTAATAAACTTCAGATTAGTGATCACTCTGGTGTTAATGTTGTTGATGTTATTGATTCAGATAGTAACCTTTTAATGGATCAAGCTAGTCTAAGAGACTCAGCAAGAGCAATTAATCAAGCTATCTATAAAGCTCAAACATCAGGAACTCTCTCAACTCAGTACTTTAATGTAAGAGCTATTCCAGTAACTGATGCTAATGATGTGAATAAAATTATGTTGATATCTAATGATCGATTCTCTATTGCAGTTGATAAAACTGGTCATAGTAGTTTTACAGGAAAAGTTTTATCACTAAATGGTAATGATAAAAATATTAGAGATACATCTATTGTATCAAGTGATGCAAATTTATCAACATCAACTTATGGAGAGTATGCTCTTGTTTTTGAACCTAACCTCAACTCTCAATTTGTTAAAGATGGTATCGCTTCATTTGAGATTAATGGACATAAAATAGCTATTGCAGCTAATGCAACTCTAAATTCTCTAAAGAATCAAATTAATGGTGCAAATATTGATGTTAATGCATCTGAGATAGACTCAGATATAGATGGAACGATGGATAGACTTCTTATAACATCAAGCTCAGTTATATCTATCAGGGATACAACTTATACAAAAGTTTATAAATTTACACCTAATCTTATTGGTGATGTTACGGTATCTCTTCATAAAGGGACAGATTTAGATGGTGAAGTACTTAATTCAAGAGTTACTGTTGCAAAAGATAAGAATATCTCTACATCATCTTACACTCAAAATGGGACTTATCTAGATGGTGAAGTTACAAAGAACTATTATAGTTATATAGTAGATAAAGATGGAAATGGAACAATTACTGGAAGTGAGACAGAATATATTGTTTTAGTTTCGCAAACTCCTGACCTATATCTCAGAGAGAGTGCAGAGTCAAACAACACAGATGATAGCCTTGAAGAGAACCTCTCTTATGATAAAAATGTTTCAACAGCCGGAGCAATTTTAGGTGCAATTCACGGTGGAACATTTGCAACTGTTGATCTTGATAGCAATGGAGATATCAATAGTAGCAAACTTGGTGAAAGAAATGTGACAGCAAACAAGTTTATTACAGATGACCTTTTAGTCTCAAATGCTCTTATTACTCTCTATAATGCATTTGCAAATAAAGAGACAAAATATGTTCCTACTATGATCATTGGTGGTGAATCAAATGTAGATACTGGTATTATCAAATGGCAGAAACTATCACCTATTCAACAGATTAGTAAATGGTATAAAGATTACAACCTTTTCCATACTAATAACCAAAAGGGTTACTGGGTATATCTTGATAAGTACGACTCAAATAACAGTCTTGTTAAAGTGTTGATAGAGGAAGATATCGGTTCTGGTATTGAGGAGAATGAAGTCCCAACCGTTACAAAACAGTATATTAGAAGTTTTGATAATGAGCGCAATACTACAACAAATATGTTTGACCTTGATATATCCGCATTTGTTAAAGGTGTAAAGACAACAACAGATAGTAATGGAGATACAGTAGCAGATGAGAGTAGTCTTTTTGTATCAGCTCAACTTGTAGGTGTCTCAGATGCTCTTGAAGCTCTTGAGTTTAAAATGCCTATAAATAGTTCAACTGAGGATTCTGCTCCAACAGTTGATGGAATTAGAGAGTTCTCAACAGAGATTAACTACTTTGATGTTGATGGTCTCCATAGAGATATGTTAAGTGGTCTAACTCAATTAACAGGTATTAAAATTACTGCAACAGATGGGCGACTTGATACAGATGAATATACAATTCCTCTTGATGTAACAAAGCCTAAAAAACCTACTCTTGAGTTTAAGACAACAGAGCCTAGAGATATCTTTATTACAGCTGGTGATGTCAATGATACAGTTAAATATCTCATATTTAAAGATAGAATAGATGATATTAATGGAACTGTTATCGATAGCTCAAATGGTATAAATATACCATCTAACTTTATTATGGAAGTTAATAGAACAGATGGGGAGAGTGGAGTTGGAGGACTTTGCCAACACCCTACTTTTAGTGGTGACAACTTAGAGTATGCTTCTCTTATTGTTCTTGCTCTTGATAACCAAGATGATACTCAAGCAAACTTCTCTGATATGAAACGAATCAACTTCTTACCTATGAGAGATAGCCATGTTTTAGAGAGTACTTATGCTAATGGTTCTACAACTGAAAGAGACGAAGTACCAACTATCTACAACTCATCTTGTGATAATGACGGTGACTTAACAGATAGTACAGGTGAAACAATAAATAGTGGGATTAGCTTAAAATCTCTTAATGGAGAAGTTCGTATAGCTTACCGAGGTATTGAGGGTGAAAAGTTTGCTCAAGATCTACCAAATACAATAGTTGTGGGTGTTGTTGGAAACTCAACAGTAAGAGTTGCTGAGATTAAGTATATTGATAGATATGTTGGTAAAAACTTCTATATCTCTTATAACGGAAAGATTTATGGTCAAACTTTCCCAACAACAGCAGATTCTGAAAACTATTTAGAGACACCATATCCATTAAACTTAGTCTCAAATAGTGGGCAGATAATAGGTGATTAAGAGTCACACTATATTTAGAAGGAGTATAAAATGCTAACAGCAATTGCAGCACTACTTGTCGCCTCCCTTGTGGGGGGGGTTTTTGGCTCTGTGGCAACATACACCTATGTTGATTCATCTGAAGGTAAGTATTGCGATAGAATGAGTGATGAAGTAACTCCTGATGAGGAGTTCTATAATGAATATGGCACAACAGAAAATTATAACTCTGGAGAAGACGGATACGAAGGGTATTGATATGAAGAAGTTCCTGAATATAATTAACTTATCTCTCTTCTCTATTTTTATACTCCTATCAGGTTGTAATGTAGCTGATAATATCAATAAAGATCTATTGGGTATTGAAGATGAAGATAACAGTAATCCTCCGCCATCTAATAGTGATGATAGTCAGCCTGATGATAGTAGTGATGATGACAACAGTAATCCTCCACCATCTAACAATGACAACAATCAATCTGATGATAGTAGTGATGATGACAACAGTAATCCTCCACCATCTAACAATGACAACAATCAACCTGATGATAGTAGCGATGATTCTAATATTACTAGCAATGGTGATTCAAACCTTTCAAGCGGTTCTAACGATAATGATACCCAAGAGACTCCTATGGAGTGTGAGAGTGGTTACCATTTAGAGGGTGATACTTGTGTTGTTGATACAGTTACTTGCGATGACGATCAAATTCTTCAAAATGGTGAATGTGTTGATGTAACAACTACTTGTTCGACGGGTTATCACTTATCTGGTGGAACTTGTGTGCCTGATAGTTCTGGTGGTTTAGATTATGTGGAGGTGGTTGAATTTAACCTTTCACTACCTGAATATAACAACCAGAAAAGTATAGATATTATCATGCCAAAAAATCATGAAAAAGTTGTTATTGTTCGTTCAAATCCTAAACAGACTGATATCAACCTAAAGATGCAACTTCATCAATTTACTAACAATAGTGTAGTTGATGCAATGCTTCAGGCTGAAGGTTCTCCAATCGTTGCACAGAACTATGATTATGGAGTCATTTTTACATCTGGAGATGCCATAGGTAAAGATGAGTTCCAATTGACCCTTGAGAACGATACAGGATTTAGCGATAGTGTATATATCAATATGCAGGTTATTGATCAGATAACTTTAACTAAGGCACGAGATAAATATACTGTTGTAACAGATGGAGATGCTGTAAATATAGTTATTGGGGGCTACAATGCTTTAAATAATCCTCTTGAGTTTGAAATTGTTGATTTAACCCAGATTAACAATGAGAAAAATCTTGCAATTGTTGTTAATGGCTCAAGAATCTTCAATACAGATACAGTTGATGGAGTTGATTTCAACTTTTCAGTTAGAGGTCTTGAAGATTGGAAAGAGAGTGTTGAGATTAAAGTTAAAGATAGAAGTACAGGAACAACTGAATCACTATTCTTAACTATTGAGTCTGCAAAACGAAGTACTGCTATCTATGAAGATCTAGAAGAGTGTAATGAAGATTACAATAGAAACTACTTTGAGGCAACTAGTGATAGCAACACTCCTCAATCTCCAGATGGAATATATAGTTCTGACAATGCGATATACTTAAAATCGACTTACAATATGGACTATGATATAGGTAATACATTCTCAACTGTTATGGTATTCCATCCAACAAATGGTCAATACTCTTATGATAGCTATGCACGAGAGACAATATCTAATTTAGATACTGGAAAAAGGATAGCTACTATATACTATGCAAACTACCTTCAAGGAATGGATTACTTTGTTAAGTACTACAATGAGGATAAGAACCAAGTTGTATGTGAGAGACGAACATTCCCTGTAATTAGTGCAGCTCCAATTGAAGACTGGGAGAGCGGACTCTATACTCCGACTGAGTCAGAAATTCCTTCTATCTTCTAGTTCCGTAGGAGAAAATTCATGAAATATCTATTCACTCTATTGGCTTTAGCAACCTCCCTTTTTGGGAGGGACTTCACTGTTACAACAAGTGAAGAACTCTACTTTGCTCTTAAAAGTGCAGAAAACAATCTTGAAGATGACACAATTACTCTAAAAAAGGGTCGCTACATTGCAACGGATAAACATCTTTTTGTCTATGAGTCTAGTGAGAATTTTGACTTAACACTTGAAGCTGAGTCTGGAGCAAGAAGAAGTGATGTGGTCATTGATGGAAATGGCTTGTCTTCTGTTCTAACCTTTCGTAATGAGACATATAAGATTATTGTCAATATTCTAAATATAACGATACAGAATGGAGATACAGCTGAACAGGGTGGTGGTATTCTTATGGATAACATAGGGGAACTAAACCTTGATGGTGTAACAGTTGCTTATAATAAGTCAAAGTATGATGGTGCTGGTGTCTATAATTTAGGAACAGTTATTGTTAATGAGTCAATTATTGCTAGAAATGAGTCTTTGAGAGGAGTTGGTGGAGGTGTTTTTACGGGTCGTAATGCAATTATAAAACTCTCGCAAATATCTTACAACAAATCCTATAAACACGGTGGTGGAGTGTTTAGTACAAAAACAGCTCTTGTCAAAGATTCAACAATATCATACAACCAGAGTAGTTATGGTGGAGCATTCTATGGTCTCTCAAAGCTTAAAGCGACACAATCTATATTTACAAACAATAGTGCTAAATATGATGGTGGGGCAATTAAATGCGATAAAGTTCGCCTTTTTGATGTAAATCTTTCCAACAATAGTGCTAATAACTATGGTGGTGCTATCTATTCAACAAGAGTCAATCTTGATGATTCAAGCCTTTTTGAGAATAGTGCGAAATATGGTGGAGCTATTCTTTCAGATGAGATCGAGATAAAAGGTGGTTCGATATTTAAGAACTCCGCAGATTATAGTGGGGGTGCTTTAAAGGGTGTTAATGTAATAGTGAAAGATGCAAATCTTTCATACAACACTAGCAGAAGAGATGGTGGAGCGATTGAGACCACTCAAGCTATCATATCAAATAGTGAGCTATCTGATAATAGCAGTAAAAAGGGTGGAGCTATTTTTGGCAAACGAGTCACAATTACAAACTCTACTTTTAATCGAAACAGGTCAGCTATAAGTGGTGGAGCTGTTAAAGGTTACGATCTTAAAATTCGTTATACCACTATGTGCGAAAATCGATCTGAGAAGTTTGGAGGGGCTATTGATGGAGTTGATGTTACAGTTACAAACTCAAATCTTTCCAAAAATGTCAGCTATAAAGGTGGTGCTATCTACTCTCCGCACACATCAAAGCTTGATTTAACAAACTCCCTTATGTTTTACAATAAAGCATACTATGGAGGAGCACTGTTTGGTAATGTAAAGATTTTTAACTCTCTTCTACTTAATAACTATGCTAAAGGAATGACTCTCTATGGTAAAGGAACTCTTATTAACAATGTTATTAAGAACTTTACTGCACCAGATGTAGCTTCTCAAGAGATATTTATGACAGGGAATCTTAAGCTAGAGAACAACTATCTCAATATGGGTAACATCTATAACTATCAGATGTATAAACTCAAAAGAAAAGGGAATCTGCCACTAAGTCAATTAGAGGAGGTTGAAGATCTATCGAGTGTATTTGGAGAACAGTCTCATATAGCTTCAGTTGGACTATCCGTAGATTTTAGATCTAGTTGTGAAGAGATTTTTAATGTGAAAAATGCATATGAATCTCTTTTAGAGAATGCTCTTATCGATGTTAATGGTGATGATGATAATGATACTATCGTTACGATGAAGCGAGATGATAGAGGTGCTGAAAGAAGCTCAATGTTAGCAGATATTAGTGATTTGATGGTTGAGGGTGACCAGAAAGTCTTTAATGAACTATACCTTGTTGTGATTGTTAGAAGTGGAAAACATAGAGTCGAAAAATATTTTATCGATTTTGACGAGGGTCGAGGTTATGAAGAGATTAGAGGAAATTCTGTAAATCACCGTTTTCATAACTCTGGAATTAAAGATATAAAAGTTAAGATTGTTGATAGTGCAGGCAATATTGTTGAAAGAGAGTTTCCAGTAGATATATATGAACTATCTCAAGATGAGTTCCGAGAACTGTTGAGCGATACTGAGACACGAGAGTATCTTGAAAACATAAGTAAAGGTGTTCTAAATGTTGCAGAGGATATGAATGGCTCAAAATATAGTTCTGCGGTTGGTCTCTTTAATAGAAGTAGTGGTGATAGTGAATATCTAAAAAGAAGGTATGGGGCTTTATTGAGTGAGTTAAACTCTGAGAGTGCTTCAAGTAATGAGTTTAATATCTCGAAGATGGTACAGTTTAATAATGGTGTCAATGAGGTTAAAGAGTATATCCTTAGTAACTTGGAGGAGTTTAACTTAGTCTCTCGCGAGGAGTCAAAAGATGCTATTGAGAATGCTAAGAAGTATATAGTTGAGAATCCATCAGAGTTCAATCTCACAAGTTTCAGAAACTATGAAGAGATTATTATCGATATCCAACATCAAATTATGTCAAATCTTGATGAGTATAACTTAACCCATAAAAAGAACTTAGATGTTGCATATAGTGAAGGACAAGAGAAAGTTATAAGCAACCCGAAAGCATTCAACCTTATGAGTATGAACGACCTTCAGGGTGAAATGAGAAAACTTACTGATAAGATTAAAGCAGATCCATCTAAATATGGCATTAAAGTTACCAGAGAAGTTGTTCAAAGTCTTGATAAAGGTTGGTCTCTTCTTGGAACTCTTGCTGAAATAGAAGATATATCAATATTTGACGGTGCAAAAATTGTTTGGATATTTGCCGAAGGTGAGTTTAAGGGGTATAGCCCTGATCCTGATGTCCGAAGGAAGATTCGGGGAGCATACTTTGAACTCTTTAGCCATGTTCCAAAAAATGCTGGAATCTGGCTCTATAAGTAAGTGCAGAAGATATTTAAAGAGGTAACATCTCTTGATAAGAGATGTTACAAAGAACTCTTTCTCAGTGAAGATATTTTGATGGAGAGTGCAGGTCGCTCAATATCAGACTATATTCTGAAGAACTTTCCAAAACAATCAACTATCCTGATAATTTCAGGAGGTGGTAATAATGGAGCCGATGGAGTTGTTGTTGCAAGACAGCTTCACAAAGATTATAGAGTTAAACTGTTTCTTGCTTCTCAGCCAAAGAGTGAGATAGGCAAACTTCAGCTAAAACGAGCATCAGCTGTTGGAGTTAAAATTGTTACAGAGGTAGAAGATAGTGATGTTGTTGTTGATGCTATTTTTGGGAGTGGCTTTCAGGGTGAGTTATCAGAAAAATATATAGACCTCATCAGTAGATTCAATTCGCTATCTGGATTTAAAATAGCTTGTGATCTACCATCAGGAGTAGATATTGATGGAGGCATACCTTCAATAGCTACAAACTGTGATATCACTATAACGATGGGGGCTATGAAACTCTCTCTTCTATCTGATGAGGTCAAAGATTTAACTGGTTCAATAGTTGTGGCAGACTTAGGAGTCTCAAGAGCTATATATGAGACTCACTCTATCTACTCTCTTCTTGAGAAGAGTGATCTAAAACTACCAATTCGAAAGTCTCAATATAGTCATAAAGGTAGTTTTGGACATAGTGCTATATTAAGTGGAGAGAAGAGTGGTGCATCTATTATATCTGGAACTGCATCTCTCCTTTTTGGCTCAGGACTTGTAACTTTAGTCTCTCAAAATGAGAGTCTCAATACTTCTTATGAGTTAATGAGTAGTCAAACAGTACCTGATAATAGCACAGTAATTATTGCAGGTATGGGACTGGGAAATAGCGGAATAGAGTATTTCAGAGACGAGATATTAAATAGCACTCTACCCATGCTTCTTGATGCAGATATTTTTCATCATCAAATTATTAATGATATTCTTAAAAAACGACCATATAACTTAGTTATAACTCCACACCCAAAAGAGTTCCAGTCAATTTTAAAGGTTGTGTTCCATATAGAGTTACCAATATCAGAGATAGTCAAAAAACGGATTGAATTAACAGAACTATTCTCACAAAGATTTCCAGATGTAGTTCTTCTATTAAAAGGTGCTAATCGAGTTATAGCTTTTCAAGAGAGGCTATATTTTGATACTTTGGGAGATGTTAGTTTAGCAAAAGGTGGAAGTGGAGATATATTGGCAGGATTAATAGGTTCTCTTTTAGCTCAGGGTTATTCTCCTTTAGATGCAACAGTTTCAGGTTCATTGGCTCTTAGTCTTTTATCACAAAGATATAAGGGAGCAAACTACTCCCTCTCACCTAGTAGGATTTTAAATATGGTTGGCGAACTATTTTAAAATTGAGTTAGTTCGGCTAGAATCTTCTCAACATTTCCTCTCGGATCTTCTGAGTTATAGATTGGACGACCAACAACTATATAATCTACATGTTGATTCTTTGCAACATATATATTACCAACTCTCTTTTGATCATCAGCACTCTCTCCAAAAGGTCGAATACCTGGAGTTAGAGTTAGGAAATCGTTAGATGTATGCTCTTTTATTATTTTACTCTCAAATACAGAAGCAACTACACCATCTATTCCTGCTTCAAAACTGTGTTGAGCGAGTTGAACTCCTTTTTTTGGAATAGGTTCATGATAGATCTCCATAAACTCTTTATTATCAAAAGATGTTAAAGCAGTTACGGCTAAAACTTTAGGACGACTCTCTCGCTTATTTAATCTCTCCATAACAGCACTCATTCCCCGTTTTCCAGCACTAGCATGGACATTAAACATATCTATACCAAGATCGGCAATCTCTTCAGCAGCATCAGCCATTGTGTTAGGAATATCATATAGTTTTAAATCTAGAAATATCTTAAAGTTTGGATTAATACTCTTCAATTCATTGATAATACTCTCTCCATCTCTAATGTAGCTTCTAAATCCAACCTTTAGCCATACATCAAAATCTTTAATCTCTTTCACGAGATCAATATTCTCAACTAGAGACGGTCTATCCAATGCAATACAGAGTTCCATACACTCTCCTAACAATTAATTATTGGTATGATTGTATCAAAAATAGTTATTCACTTATCAGTTCTCAACCCTCAATAGGTGAACTCTAAACTTTATATAACCTAGAATATATAGAAAAATAGACTGAATTAATATATGCAACCAGTTAGACCTAGAGAGTTCATCTTGATCGAAGATATGAAAATTGGGAACAACTATTGATAGATAGTCATATATAGTCTGCAACTGAAGATCATTTTTTATTTTGTAAGCATAGATATATAACTCATCAAGACCATTTCCAAAGAAAAAGATTGTTAAAGAGTATATCATCGCTTTCAAGGCTGTTGTAAATTGAGCTAATGCTAGAAACAGTAATATCAAAACAGTTGAAGATAGGATTGATAAACTTAACTGATAAGCTATTTTTACATCAACTTTATAGATTGCCATATAGATCTGATCTACAACCATAAAAAGAATAAACAGAGAGAGTATGGTGGCTATTTGAGATAAAACAACTGATAAAAAATATAGACCTCTATTTAAACTGCTTGATAGAGGAAATATAAATATTCCACCATTTCGCTCTTTTCCTAAATATGAAAATAGCGAAAATATAGCTATTAGATGTAAAAGAGAACCTTGAATGGAGATAGTTACATCTCGAAAAAGACGAGAGTTACCATCTCCCATATCTATATGACTCACCCCTATTGAGATAGCAATTGAGACTATTGAAAGTATGATAAATAGAGTAATAGCTCTCTGTTTTACAAAAGATTTGTATAAAAATAGGGTTAAAGCAAACACTCTACTCATTGATAATATTTTTAATCTTCTCTGCACTTTTTGTGATTCTTACTATCTTCTCTGAATGAGATATAGAGCTGTCTAACAGTATCTTTACAAAAGCACTTCCAACAATTACACCATCAACATCTCTACTCTTCTCTTTAGCACTCTCTTCATTAACTCCAAAACCGATGTATAGTTCATCTGTTGATGAGGTACGAATATCCTCTATAACTCTTTTTAGATCTTCTGTTTTACCACTTCCAGTAATTCCAGCATAAGCTACTAGATAGATAAATCTACTTCTGTCACCTTTTAAGAGTTGAGATATCCTCTCTTTACTATCTGTTGGAGCGATAAATGGTATTAAGTCTCGACTATGATTATTGAACAACTCTCTATATTGAAGAGCCTCTTCATATGGCAAATCAGGAATAATCAGTCCCTCAACACCTCGTCTTTTTAACTCAGGAATTAGGATTTCCATTTTTTGATTGTAGAAACTGTTAAAGTATCCCATAAGATAAGTATCAATAGGTGAACTCTCAGCAAGATTGAGAACATCAGCAAATTTAACACCATTTTTAAGAGCTAAACCATTAGCCTTTTCAATCACTTCACCATCAGCCACAGGATCAGAGAATGGAACACCAAGCTCAAGAGTATCAACACTTGTTTTTAGCGAGGAGATAAGATCTTTTGTAAATTCAATATCTGGATAACCAGTTGTTAAGTATGCTACAAGCTTTTTCATCACGAATCCTTGAGTTTTTTTGCAAGGATAACTAAAATAATCTCTATTAAGTGTTTTAAAATTTCTCATCAGCTTTACTATATATATAAATTTCAGTAAAATTCCGCCTAAAAATTGAGGATAGTCTTATGGCAAGAAGATGTGAAATCAGTGGCAAAGGTCCTATGTCAGGAAATAATGTTAGCCATGCAAACAACAAAACAAAGAGAAGATTTTTACCAAACTTAAGAAGTGTAAAAATTACTCTTGAAGATGGAACTACTAGACGAGTAAAAATGTCTGCAAAAGAGTTAAGAACTCTAAAGAAAAAAGGTTAATTCTTACACTTAGTTACCGCTGGAAAATAACTAACAAGTGAAGATAGCTAAAAGCTTTCTCGAATTTATAGAGAAGCGAAATCAACACAAGACAAAAGAGGATATTTTCCTCGATCAGGCTCTATATTATGAGTTGAGACACTTTCGACTCCCTATGATAATAACCGTGCTGACTATGTTGTTTGGCACACTTGGTTATGTTGTTATCGACGATTTCTCCCTTCTTGATGCAATCTATCAAACAGGTATAACCTTTACAACTGTTGGTTTTGGAGAGATCGCCCCTGTGTCTCCAATGGGTCGAATATTTACAATTACTCTTATTATTGTTGGTTTTGCTGTCTTTACCCTTGCGGTGGGGACAGTGGTTAATGTAATAACAAATGGAGAGATTACAAACATTGTAAAGGTGAGAAAAATGCTTCACAAAATTGCAAGAGTAAAAAGACACTTTGTTCTCTACTACTTAAATGACTATACAATAGAGATAGCCGAAAACCTACGACGAAATCATATCCCGTTTGTAGTTATAGACCCAAGTCCAGATCTTGAAGAGAGGGCTAAAAGACTTAAATTTCCATACTATTTTCAGGCTGAACCCCATACAGAGATTGCGATTAAACGAGCAAATCTTGGAATGGCTAGAGGTGTTATTACTCTATCCGAAAAAGAGGCTGATAATATCGCCCTCATAGTATCTGTTCGACTATTTGAGCAAGAGTATCGCAAAAATAGACCTTTTCAAGTAATTACCAGCTCAAAAAGCTCAATGAGTGCAGATAAGCTTAGAAAACTTGGAGCTGACAGTGTGGTTGTGCCAACAACTTTAACAGCACAAAGAATTAGTACTATGGCAGTTAGTCCAGATCTTGAAAATCTTCTTGAGAGCTTTCTATACTCTAATGATACAGCTCTTGATATGGAAGAGGTATTTGTTCCAAAATATAGCTGGATTGTTCTTCAGAGGCTTAAAGATCTAAGGCTAAAGAGTTTAGCAAATGTCTCTGTTGTCGGACTACGAAATAAAGAGGGTGGCTTTTTAGCTATGCCTAAACGAGATGTTCTTATAACTGCTGAGTCTTATCTTCTATTGATTGGAAAGATTAAAGATCTTAAATATGCAAAACGAATAATAAATAGAACTGAAGCTCCTGTTGAGTTTAAACTGATGTCTTAATCAAGAGTAGCTACTAGGATTAATCTCAACCATCAACCGCTTTTTCATCTCTTTAGGGATAAGTCTTAACATCTCCTCAAGAAATGGAATAGCTTCAGATAGCTTTTTAACTCGTAAAATCAGATGAAATCTATATCTCTTTTCAACTTTCTTCAGAGGTGCTTCACCTGATATAAATATCTTTAACTTTGAAAAGAAGTGAATATATAGCTCTATATGGGTAAGGGTGTCATTAGCTATCTCTCTATCGAGATCTTCGATAACTACTCTAATAAAATTGACAAACGGTGGAAAGAGTCCCTGTCGATTCAGAATCTCATATTTTAGAAACTTCTCATAGTCATCAATATATTTTTTATAGAAGTCCTCATACTTTGTTCCAATAATAATCTCTGAATCTCTCTCTCTTCCACTCCGTCCTGCAAGTTGAACAACAAGAGAGAGGGTCTTCTCATAAGATTGGAAGTCTGTTAGGTTAATTGCAAAATCAAGCCCCAGAATAATAGATAGAGTGACATTTGGATAGTCATGCCCTTTGGCTATCATCTGAGTTCCAACAAGAATATCTATTTTTTTATCTTTAAAATCTTTAAGAATCTTTTTAAGATCACTCAATTTCTTAACCCGATCGCTATCAAAGTTTATTATGTTTGCATCAGGAAAAGTCTCTTTCAGTTCATTAGCTACCTGAACTGTTCCAGCTTTACCAACTTGAAGAGTATCTGAGCCACAGCTATCACAACTTATTGGAATAGTTGTGCTATATCCACATCTATTACACTTTATCTGATTACTCTCTGAGTAGATAGTTAAACGAACAGAACAGTCTGGACAGATGTATTCATAACCACAATCACTACAACTCAGATACTTAAAATTGCCTCTTATAGGGATAAAAATAATTGTCTGCTCTTTTTGTTGTAGTCGCTCATCTATCTTCTGGAGAATTATCTCACTCAACTCCACATCAATCTTCTGGAACTGATAACTCTTTTCTCCTTTAAAAAATCCACCCTTTAATCTAACAGATGGAAATTTATAGTAGCTATTGAGTGATGGAGTTGCACTTCCAAGTAGGACAGGTATCTTAAGCTGGTTTCCCAGATAAATTGCCATATCTCTAGCATTAAATTGAAAGTACCCACTCTCTTCAAGTGAGTAGCTATCTGAATGCTCCTCATCAACAATGATAAGAGATAGTTTTGGTAGAGGTAGAAATAGAGCGGATAGAGTCCCAATAATAACTCGAGTTGAGCCATTATATATTTTTGCCAATATCTCCCGCTTCTCTTTTGCTGACCGTTTTGAGTGCCAAGTATCGACAATATCTCCAAAGGCATCTCCAACTCTCTCTGAAATTTGTGGAGTCAAGTTAATCTCAGGTAGGAGAAAGAGAGCTGTACCTCCACTCTGCAACACATCATCAATATATTTTTTATATATAAAAGTCTTACCGCTTCCAGTGTCTCCAAAAAGGAGTGATACAGAATGAGACTTAAGGGTCTCAAATACATCTTGTTGTTCGGGTGATAGCTTAATCTTGAGCTGTTTAGCAGGTTTTGGAATAGGAATATCTAGGTGATGAGGTTGAAAAAACTTTAAGAGAGTTGAGAATGGAGCAAAATAGTACCTATTCATAAAGAGGAGAGATTGAAGATACTCTTTAGGTAGGTAAAATGGGAGAATTTCAACAATAGCTTTCACTTTGTCCAGAGGAAAAGTGATACTCTCTTCTGAAACCTCTCGATAGATTATCCCTCTCTCTCTTCTTCGCATCAGAGGAACAGTAACATATCGAAAACCTCTTATTCTGTATGGGTAAGAGTATGTCAATATAGGAGTTGCACTACCCCCTAAAATCACTTCATAATAGAACATTTAACACATCTCCTTTCCTAACCCTACATTTTAACTTAAATATATGGACTTGGTAAATTAGAACAAATCTTTATCTATGAAATTGTGTATTGGTTTTTTAAGAAGTTTACTATAAGAAGATTTAGGGGGTCGGGACTTTAGTCCCGCACTTATATAGCACAGCTAAAGCTATGACCCCATTAGAGAAGTTACTGTAAAAGTTTTAAGATATTTTGCTGAACAGCATTAGCTTGAGTTAAAGCATAACTTCCAGATTGAACAAGAATATTCATTTTTGAGAAGTTAGCCGACTCTTCTGCAAAATCAACATCTCTAATTGTAGATTCAGAAGCTTTAACATTTGTTCTTGTTACAGAGATATTGTTAATTGCTGCCTCTAGCTCGTTTTGAGCAGAACCGAGTCCAGATCGAATAAGGTCAAGGTGTTTAATAGCAGCATCTGCGATATCCATCACAGCAAATGCACCCTCAAGAGTTGTTACACCAGCAGTTAGTGGATAGTCAGATTCATCAATATTCTCAACACCAGGGTAGTTTAATGAGTTCTCATTTGCAAAAACACCCATTGCATCAGCCTGAAGTGAGTTAAATCCGTTAAGAATTCCTCTTAAGTTAAAGTTAGCTTGACTCATAGCACCATCATTAACAGCATTAGCTAAAGCTCCACCATCTTGCTCAGATACTCTAATATCAACAGCACCGATAGATACCATTGTTAATCTACCACCATTAAAGCTGTTTCCATCAATTCCAAAGAAATCTTGAAAAGTTTTTGTAATAGGATCACCATTCTCATCTGTTCCAACTGTAACAGGATCACTACTAATCTCAACTGCTCTACCATCAGTTGAAGTTAATTTGAGTCGTCCTCTCTCATCAATTGAAGCAAAAACACCAGTCTCATCTCTAGCTTCATTGATTGTTGCAACTAAACGACCATCAGCATCATTTGCTTTAATGTCAGCAAGTTCCCCAAGCTCAACACCGTTGATAACAAGGTTTTTCACCTCTGCATCAGCTTGAACTGCTTTATCTCCAAGAACCTCAACTTTATATGATGCTCGAACACCAAGAATTGAGCTATTTTTATTGATAACTTCTGTTAAAACTCCAAGTCCAGTTCCAGCTCGGCTATCAATCTGAACAGACTCCATTGTAATAGCACCATTTGGAATATGAGTACCTGTAAATGTAAGAGTACTTGTTCCACTTGCTGTAATTGAATTAACAGCTGTTGTCTCCGCTCTAACATGTCCAATTTTATCAGTTGAAGTAGCTTCGATTGAAGCTTGAACAGTGTTTCGGCTATAAGCACCAATTTGGAATTCTCTATTTACGAAGTTTCCAGATAGAAGCTGTTTTCCGTTGTAGCTTGTACTTCCAGCGATATTATCAATCTGATTCATAAGAAGAGTAATATCTTTTTGGATAGCTTTTCTTGAAGCACTTGACTGTCCATCTTGTGCAGCTTGAGTAGCTTTTGTCTTGATTGTATCAAGGATAGCAACTTGCTCAGCCATAGCTTTATCAGCAATCTGAATAATTCCAACAGCCTCATTTGCATTGTGAAGAGCTTGAGTAAGTGAGTTTGCTTGAGATCGGAGGGAGTCAGCAATCGCCATACCTGAAGAATCATCAGCAGCTTTATTAATTTTAAGACCTGAGCTTAATCTTTCGAGAGAGCTACTAAGACCCTTGTTATTTAAGTTTGCTTGAGTAGATGCAATCATGGCAGCAGTATTCGTATTAACAATAAAACCCATAATATTTCCTCTAATTTTCTTAATTTAATTCTAAATTTAGTATCGTCTAAAGATATAAATTCTTAAAACAGACTCTATATTAGAGCTGTTAGTTAAGTCCGATTCTAACAAAACATTGTTATTGCCGTGCCTGATAGAATAATCCATTTTCTAATGAACTTTAATTTTGTCAGTTCACCTAATATTGTTCCAGAAATTTATAAGCTGTGTTTCGTTGAGCAGGAATTTCTCCAATATCTCTAATTAGCTCAATCATCTCATCTTTACCCATTCGGAATGATGCTCCAGCAGAAGAGACAACATTCTCCTCCATCATTGTTGAGCCAAGATCATTTGCCCCAAAAAGAAGTGCCATCTGTCCAATGTAACTACCCTGTGTCACCCAAGAACTCTGAATATTTGGAAAATTATCTAAAAATAGACGACTAACGGCAAGAAGTCTTAAATATCTATTTGATGAACTCTTTTGAATATCAATCTCTCTGGCAAGTTGAGTATTTTCAGACTGAAAAGACCATAAGATAAATGCTCTAAATCCACCCGTCTCATCTTGAAGTTTTCGGATTCGATCAAGGTGTTCAACAATCTCCTCATCTGTCTCAACTGTTCCAAACATCATTGTTGCTGTTGATTTGATTCCAAGTTTGTGAGCCTCTCGATGAATCTCAATCCAGCGATCAGCATCAATCTTTTTAGGTGAGATAATATCTCTTACTCTATCACTCAGTATCTCTGCTCCAGCTCCAGGAATTGAAGCCAACCCTTTATCTTTAAGTCTTTGAAGAACTTCTACAATAGAGATTTTTGAGATTTTGGCAATATAATCGATCTCAATTGCAGAAAACCCATGAATAGTTATTGTCGGGTATCGTGTAGCAATCCACTCAACTAAATCTTCATACCACTCAATTTTTAGCTTTGGATGAACTCCGCCTTGAAATAGAATCTGTGTTCCACCAATCTCAATAAGTTCATCAATCTTTTGACCAATCTCTTCAAACGATAGA
This sequence comes from Candidatus Thiovulum karukerense, assembly GCA_024281215.1. Classification (GTDB taxonomy): domain Bacteria; phylum Campylobacterota; class Campylobacteria; order Campylobacterales; family Thiovulaceae; genus Thiovulum_B; species Thiovulum_B karukerense. The sequence continues at coordinate 24,896 of JAMJTX010000026.1, forward strand.
ACATAACTATCTCTATCTTTTTCATGACGATAAAATGCACAAAACTTACAATTGACCCAACAGACATTGGTATAGTTAATGTTTCTATCAACTACAAATGAGGTTATATTATCAGGGTGAAGTCTCTTTTTGACTGCTGTCGCCTTTTCGCCAAGCTCTTTCAGATGCCCATTTTTTATGAGGTCAATAGCCTCACCTATACTTAATCTACTCATGATAAATCTGGCTCAATCTGAAAATATTTTAGTGCATCAACTTCATCATCAGAGAATCCATACTTCTTATACTCATCTTTTTCACTCTCAATCTGTTCAAGAATCTTTCTCTTTGCAAAGCTGAGTAGAATCTCTCGTCCATCTTCAACTCTATCTGGATCGATAAAAGCAAATCCACTAAACATATATGGCTCACCATCTTGCTCAATACAGACAAGAGTACCCTCTCCTTTTGCCTCAAGCTCATCAACTAAATCTCGATATGTGATTTTAAACTCAACTGCATGCCAACCAATATCTTCCATCACCTTATCTCGAAAACTATCGATACCATCTGCTGACTTATCTTCATAGAGTGCATTGAGACTATTTAGCTCCTCTACTCGATTCCAGTTTTTAGCAACCGATATTGAGACAGATACAAAAGTAGATGATATGTCATACCCCTTACCTAAAGGTTGCTGTTTTTGAAGCAGATTAGCTTTACCCTTAAAGATATAGACTCGATCATTTTGAAACTCATAATCGATAACACCATCAACAGTAATTCCAAACTCCCTATTTGAGTTAAGAGCTTTTGCAAACTCACTATTTGGAACAACTACTTTATCTGTTAAAAGATTGATTTTTTTGAACATTTTAAACCCTATTTAAAAGCTGAAATTGTGTAAGTTTAGCAAATTGTTGTAATTATGGTGATTGACAGTCATTCAAAGTTAAAGTCTGCTTAATATTCCTCTTAAAAAATCTTCAATGATGATATTTAGTCAATTTCTTAAACTCTCTATCTCTGAAATAATCTTTTTAGAGATGGCTTCAACATCTTCAGAAGCATCTATCTCAAGAGTTCGTAAATTGAGTCTCTTCATCCAATACTTCAGGCTATCTTGGACTTGCAAGGAGTATTCAACTCCTCGAAGTTCAATATTGTCAAAACCTCTATCCTTTCTTCTCTCAATCAGCTCATCTTGAGATATTTTCAGAAAGATGACTAAGTCTGGTTTTCGGTTCTCAACTGCAAGAAGGTTAATGCTTTCGATGGTATCATCATCAACTCCACCATTTTCACGAGCATATGCCATTCCAGATATCATTGACCTGTCACTCACAACAACCTTACCACTCTGAAGATTTGGTTTAACAACTCTCTGAAAATGTTCTGAACGATCTGCAATAAACAGAAAAAACTCTGATAGGCGACTTAGATAGTAATCATCGTGAAGCAGAATCTCTCGGATTTTTTTCCCAAACTCTGTACCCCCAGGCTCTCTTGTAAATAGAAACTCTGGAAATCTATTTTTAACTTCAGCTATCTGTGTCCCCTTGCCAACAAGGTCGATGCCCTCAAAAACTATATACATTCTTTAGCCTAAATGTAATTGACAAGAGATAGACCCTGCACTCTTGCGATACTCTGAAGCATAGCTTGATAGTTGAGACTAAGAGCTTGAAAATATGCTGATGTCTCTGCAAAATCTGTATTGATAACATCGTTTTTAGTTATCTGCATATTAAGAGTTAGAGCCTCTGCCCTATCAATTGTATATTCAATATTCTGGAGTTGAGCTCCACTTCTTGATCTCTCTTTAATGACATGGTCAATAATATGTGTTAAATTATCGAGAGAACCTTGAACACCTCTATTTCCTTCAAAACCATCTCGCTCACCATCTGGATGGAAGAGATCCTCTTGAACGGCATCGATTGCCATATCTATCGCTTCAAAAATATCGACTGACGGTCGGTCAAGGTCAATCGCCTTATTTGAGTTAAAAGCGAGTGGAGAACCAATATCTGTTGAGAAGTCATGAACACTCTCATCAAACATTGAAAACTCCATATCTGTTACCGATGAGGTTAAATCCATTATCTCAAACTCTCCACGGTGGTTCAGTTTCACATCAACAAGCTCTTCTGATTCGAGAACAGCACTCTCAAAATCACCAACTTCAACACCAGACAGAGCTATTCCCATCACCTCTGTCAGTTGTTGATATGAGAAGCTCTCCGCTCCACCACCAAGTTCAAATGTTGCTCCGTTAATCGATACAGCTGTTGTCTCCTCTCCAAAAGTTAATGAAGCACTCATCTCTTCACCGCTAACTGTTTTTCCCTCAATATTGATGGTTCGATTTAGGAGGGAGTCTGTTGCAACTTCGCTCAAGGTTGTTCGAGCTGTTGCAAAACCACTATCTGGAGATATAAACTGCTGAATATTATTTGTTAGGAAGTTTCCATCTTTTTTAAACTGAAGACTCTCACCAACAGTTGCTTCAGCATCTCCACTCTTCACAAACTCTATTGACTCGCTCTCAGATAGTTCTGAAATATCATTAACATCTTTTGTTCCAGCGACCATATGGAAATTTAGCTTTGCATTACCGCTCTTATTGTCTTGAATAATAAATTGACCATTATTTGATAGTTCAACGGTCACCTCATCTTTAAAGACTAGACGAATCTCCTCTGCCAAATCCTCGACTTTAATTTGAGATGGATCTCCAACTTGAAACTTATGCTTAAAGCCACTACCATCTGGTCTAGTTCCACTCATATAAAATGTTGTTGATTCACTCTTACCAGTTAAATCATAGATAGAGTCTTCAGCTTGGATATAGGCATGTCTCGATGGAATCTCTTGAAGAGCAGATTGATTCAACTTTCGCATATTTGTAGAGACTCGACTCTTAATATCTCGGTCATATCCTAAAAATAGAGATGCTCCATCAATACTATACTCTTGACTCTGAAATCTATCTGTTCGGATAGTTAGCTTCTCTCCATTGCCTTGGTAGTTCCCTTTAATATCAATAGGTGGTTGTTTATTATCAGTTCCACCAAATATATACTCTCCATTTACTTTTGTATTTGCAAGATGTATCATTGATGACTTAATAGCTTTCAACTCTTTCACAAGAGCCTCTCGGCTTGTTGTAGAGTGGTTACTTCCTGCATAAGCCAACATTTTAACTTTAAAGTTTTCCATCGTCTCTGTCATAGAGTTGAGAGATGTGTCTGTATAGATTGCAAACGATTTTGCACTCTCTGCACTCTCTTGAAGCTGTTTTGATAAATTTATATCTGTATCTAAATCAATTGTCTTTTTAAAGGTTGAAGAGTCTTCATACCCTTGAGATATCTTATTACCTGTACTAATCTGTTTTGAGACTCTGTTAAGTTCTCCCTGAAGAACTGAACTATAATTTGATGAAATATTCACACTCTCTCCTTTTTATAATCTATCTATCTTATTTTTAAATCGGCAAAGATAACTATCAAAAAAGCTATCCTCACTAACTATATTGTGAGTTCTCAACTCTTATTAACCCAAGCTTTAATCATAAGCAGAAGAGCTTTAGAGTCGATCGGTTTAGACATATAGTCATTTGCACCAACTTCTATACATCTCTCTTTATCCTCTTTCATAGCCTTTGCGGTAACTGCAATAATTGGAAGCTCTGTCAGTTTCAACTCTCCCCGAATCTTAGTGATGGTCTCAAATCCGTCCATCTCTGGCATCATAATATCCATAAGAACCAGATCAACAGATTCACTCTTTAACTTCTCAATAGCTTGAACTCCATTAAGGGCATGAAGAGTCACAACTTTCTCTTTTTGGAGCATAGCTGACATTGAAAAGATATTTCGTGAATCATCATCAACAATCAACACTCTCTTTCCAGCTAGTTGATTATCGAGGGTAAAGCTACTCTCTTTATAGCTTTTATCAATCAGATCTTTATCACTAAAAAGTTCGTCTTTAACTGGACCACTCTCTACTGGAGGCTCTTGAATAGTAACCTCTGGTTTTTTCTCTTCTTGGACTCTCTTTCGTTGTGTTGTACTCCTCTTCTTGATTACAGAAGAGCTAGGTAGATAGATCTTGAAAGTACTTCCACTATTTTCCTTGCTGACAACCTCAATTTTACCCCCAATTAACTCAACAAACTTTTTACTGATTGAGAGACCAAGACCAGTTCCACCATACTTACGACTAATAGAGCCATCAACCTGTTTAAATGCTTCAAAAATATATGAGAGCTTATCTTTAGGTATTCCAATTCCACTATCTTTTACACTAATCAGAACTGGGAACTCACTATCTTTCTGTTGAGTCACTCGGAGAGCAACTTGCCCTTTATCTGTAAATTTAAAAGCATTTGAGAGTAGGTTTCTTAAAACTTGTAACAGTTTAACTCTATCTGTCGAGATACTATTTTTATAATCATCACGAACAATAAACTCAAGATCTTTACTCTTTGCAATTGGTTGGAACAGGTCATTCAATTCACCTGTCAATTCTGTTGTATTAAAGTCATCATATATGATATCCATTCGACCTGACTCTATTTTTGATAGATCTAAAATATCATTAATTAGAAGCAGAAGATCTTGACCTGACTTATTGATAACTCTAGCCTGTTTTAGAGACTCTTCTGAAAGCTCTTCACTATTATCGCTCAACATCTTTGAGAGGAGAATAATTGAGTTAAGAGGTGTTCGAAGTTCGTGAGACATATTTGCTAAAAACTCTGATTTGTATTGACTAGACTTCTCTAACTCTTTTGCTCGTTCATCTAACTCAACTTTTGCAGTCTCAAGCATATCGTTTTTAACCCTCATATCGTGGGCTTGTTGCTCTAACTGCTGTTGTTGTTCCTCCATCTGGACATTTGATTGTTGAAGCTCCTCACTCTTAACTTGAAGCTCTTCATAAGCCTTTTGAGAATCTTCAAGAAGCTCTCTAATTTTTGATCCCTGTTTGACATTGAAGAAGAAAGCACTAATTAGCTTTCCAGCTCGATTCATAAAATCTTTTTGGAGTTGAGAGAAAATCTCAAAAGATGCAACTTCAATCACTCCAAGCAGAGTTCCCTCATATATAATAGGGAATGTATATGTGTTGGTTGGCTCACGATGGACAATCCCACTCCCAACAACAAAGTCACTTTTTGATATATTCTTAAGAAGAATAGGCTGTTTTTCAAGTGCAACTTGACCAATTACCCCCTCTCCTAATTTAAAGTTATTAGAGAGTGACTCGCGATCGATAAAGGCATATGATGATTTTAGATGTAACTCACCTTTCGCCTCATTAAATAGAAAGAGAAGAGCTGATGATGCTTCAATATGTTTAGATATTAGAGTTAATGCCTCTGTTGATAGCTTCTGAATATCCTCAATCCCAGATAGTGAATTACTCAAGTTGCTAAATCCATCTTTCAGCCAATTATCATCTATATTCTTTTTGCTGTTACTATTAAGAGTTGCTGTCATCTTCTGGAGAGCAAATCCTAAACTATCCTTATCACTCTTAATTGCTATATTCTGAGAGTAGTCACCCTCGGCAATCTGTTCAGCTTGAAGAACGATCCCCTTAAGAGTCTCTATCATTTTGTTAAGAGCTATCCCCAATCTGTCCTGTTCAGAGACATCTTTTAGAGATATATCAAAGTCACCAACGGCAACCCGTTCAGCAACATCTCGAATCTCTTCAAAATATATAATTAAATCTTGAAGAGCATTACCTAGGCTATCTTGAGAACCTCTAACATCTAATCGAGTATTGAGTTCGCCATTCGATAGACTACTTGCAAGGTTTGCTACCTCATTAAGCCTATCTGTCATTTGGTTAATAGTGTTTGAGAGTTCATTTCGTTCGCCATTAACAGATATACGATTAGAGAAATCTCCATCTGCAACCCGCTTCGCCTGTTCAATAACTGTTTTTATATTGATATATAGTCTATTTGAAGCCTCTATCAAATCTCCTATCTCATCTCTATTTCCGTACTCTATATTTATTGGCACAGGCTCTCCATTCGATATCTTTTGAATCTGAGCTGTGACTGATGAGAGTGGATTTAATACTTGACGAATATATCTTTTTATAAAAACTATTAAAACGAAAAGAGCAAATATTACCGCAGAGAGAAAATAGTATTCAAACTCTCGTAACTCCTCAAAAGCTACATCTTTTTCAGCATGGCTAATTATCACCCAATACTTATCTGGATGATTTTGGTCTGGATATACTCGTTTAAAAGCATGAATATGGTTATGGAGATTGACAAAACCACTCTCTTGTTTCTGAATAGCTTCAAATAGAGGTGGATCATCAATTTTGACATTTGACTCGTGACCAATTTGCCATCCCCACCTCTTATTCTCATTGTTGTGGTAAAGATAGTATCCATCTTGATTAACCATATAAATACTTCGATTTTCATGTGTAATATCTATCTTTCTAAAGAATTGGAAAAAATATTCAGCATAAGCATTTATAACTAACATTGACCGCTGATTGCCATCTCCATCATATATAAAAGTTGAGAAGTGTAGAATTGGTGTCTGCGGAATGAGAATTTTTCCAAACTCCATATTCAACTCCATCTGAGATATATAGATATCTTGGAAGCCCAAGCTTAAAGCTGATTTGTAGTAATCATAACTCTCTCTATTTTGCAGTCTATTCTCCGGTTGAACAATTGCACCTTTGCTTTTTACATCAAAGAGAACAGTAACACTCTCTTTTCCATTTAAGTCTAAAATTCTGATTTTAAAATATGCTTTTTTTAACTCTATTAAAGACTTAAAAGTCTCTTCATTGGCTCGTCTCCACTCCTCAATCTCATACTTCATTCGGACACTCTCCCAATTTAGCATATTGGTAATTGAGTGTGAGTTAGCAATAAAGTGAGTATCCTGTTTAACCATCTCCAACTTCTGCATAAGAGATAGATGGGCATCATCAACAATCTGTTGATGGGTCTTGAGGACTTTATCAATGTGTGCCTCTTGACTAGTTGTATAGCCAATATAACCAACTAACCCTACAATAAGAATTGTAAAGGCTGTTATGATATATGTTAATTTTGTCTGAATATTTATCCGCACTCTAGTCACAACGACTCCTTATAGCTTATCTCCTATGAGATAATCAATCACCTCATCCATATTTATATGAGGCACAGCATCAATATCTCGATCTGGAAACTCAATTGGAGAGAAACTTGGAAAACTAAACATACCACCTCTCCATTCACTTTTTGGTGGATAATCTTCAGGAACTCTTCCAGAGTACTCTATTGTTGGTACTGTTTTTCCAACAACTCGCCCCTTTAAAGAGTCCATCTCTTTGCCTCCATAATCATGAACAATATCTTCCGTACTCTTAACTGATGCAAAAACAATTGCCTCTGTATCTATCCCCTTGAGATTCAACTCCCGTTCAGCCTCTTCAACAACTGTATTCAGAAGCTTCTGATAGTTTTGATGTTGTGACGAAGCTATGTGATCAGCTTTTGTTGCTCCAAATAGAACTTTATCAATCTTCTTCTCAAGAACTTTTTTAAGAAAGCTCTGCTCCCCATACTCATACATTCGTATTATCTTCTTAATAGCCTCTGTCATATCGATAAATGGGTTATACCCATTCTGGAGAGATTTTAGGACATCAACAAGAATAATCTGTCTATCAAACTGAGAAAAATATTCAACTGCAAGAGGCTCTACAATCTCTTTAATATATCGATTGTATCTATTTTGAAATCGTTGATATATTGAGTCTTCATGAGGTTTTAAATATTTTGGTGGTGGAAGAGGGGTAAAGAGAAGAGTTGAGTGATCACTTAGGTTTCCACTCTGAACACTTCGTCCAGGTTGAATAATAGAGAACCCCATATTTTGGAGAGTTCTTAAGTAGTCCCGATATTTATCCACAATTCCACGATCTGCACTTCCATCAGAAAAGCCATAGATATCGTGTTTGCTTAACTCACTCTGCCACTCTTTAGCTAACTCTCGTTTTACAGAGTTTCGTAACTGAGAGTATGCACTCTCTGACCACTCTGCAAACTCTTTGTTATACATCTCCAGATCAAAAAGCCACTCTCCAGGATAGTCAATCACCTCAAGCTCTAATATCTTGTTTGGAAAGAATGAACTTCGGCTCTTAACTTCAATCTCAACTCTCACTTTTGAGACTGATGAGGTTGATTTAGGCCACTTCGGATCTTCTGTCCGAAGAGCATCAACAACTGTTCGATAATCAAATTCAGGAACAGAGTCATCTTCAAGAGGGATAACCTTTGCAATAAACTCTTTTCCTCTACTTCTGCTAACTTTTTGGATTCTTTTTCCAGATACAAGTTGATTAACAAGTGATGTGATAAAGATACTCTTTCCACTTCGATTCAAACCAGTAACGGCAAGTTGAATCTTCTCCCGCTTCTTAAATATAGTATCAGCATGAATATCTTTTAGAAGTTTGAGTGTCTCACTCGATACTTTATCTATATACTCTTTTGCCATTCGCCTCTTATAGTCCCATTTTATCTGGATTTAGAATATTATTAGGATCAAAAGCCTTTTTAATATTTCGGAATAGATTCATCTCTTCATCACTAAATGCCATGCCCATATATGGAGCTTTTACCATTCCAATACCATGCTCACCGCTCAATGTTCCACCCATATCTATTGTAGCTTGGAAAATCTCTTTTATAGCTTTGTAACCAATCTCAACAGCTTTTGGATCTGAACCATCAACCATAACATTTGTGTGTATATTTCCATCTCCTGAGTGTCCGAAGCAAGGAACATTAATTTTATACTTTTCAGCTATTTCGTTGAATCTTTTTAGTGTCTCTGGTAGCTTACTTCTAGGAACAGTAACATCTTCGTTTATCTTTTTGCTTCCATAGATAGAGATAGCCTGACTCGCATTTCTTCTTGCAAACCAGATATCTTTTGCTTCATTTTCATCTTTCGCTCGTCGAAACTCTGTGGCTCTATTCTCTTTAAAGACTCGTTCAATTACCTCTAGTTGAAGATTAAGGTCCTCTTCTAAATCTCCATCAACATCAGTTACAAGAATTGCTCCCGCCTCCTCTGGAAGTCCTTTTTTATACATCTGCTCAACAGCTTTAATGGTTAAGTTATCAAGAAACTCCATCGCAACAGGTGTTACACCACTTGCCATAGTTTTAAAGACGGCACTCATTGCATCTTCAACAGTTGGAAATATTCCCATTGCTGTTTTTGTCAATTTAGGTTTTGAAATTAGCTTCAGAGTAATCTCAGTAATGACAGCAAGAGTCCCCTCACTTGCTATTAAAATCCCAGCGATGTTATAACCAGCAACATCTTTAATCGTTCTCTTACCAGCTCGGATAATATCTCCATTTGGAAGCACTGCTCGAACTGCCATCACATAATCTTTAGTGATTCC
>JAMJTX010000027.1 GCA_024281215.1 Candidatus Thiovulum karukerense
GGTGGCCAGACCCAGAATCGAACTGGGGACACAGGGATTTTCAGTCCCTTGCTCTACCAACTGAGCTATCTGGCCTTAAGATGGCGGAATTATATAGAGAGAGTGCTTAAATATAACTTAATAGAACTAACCTCCCCATATCTTCTCATCATCTTGAGATAGTTTGACTAGCTCTTTGCAGAAGTCACTATAACAGATAAAGTTTTTTGAACCTATTTCACTAGAGTTTTTATACTGCATATGGAGGTAGTCCATGCCATTATGCATTAAAAAAAGAGTGCCTCCAAAGAAGAATCCTTCTCCATTTAGAATTTCCACAACTCTATCTATTTGAGGAATCTGCTCAAGATTGATATGGACATATATCATATCAACATGTTTAATTCGTAAGTGATAGAAAAGAGTCTGAAATTTCGTCTCAAAATCACTACCATATCTATCAATAATAATTGTTGCAATATTAAAAACACCATTCAACTCATAACGAATCTTTGAACGAGTTTTTAAAGGGGCGATAACGGTTTTAGGTAGTATTGAAAAAGAGACCTCATCACTCTGTTGATATATCTGAATAATCTGATCTCTATACTTCTCTGGTAGATATAGCCTCTTTCTCTGCTTCTTAAGAAACTTATAACCTATTAAGACAGAACCCCGTTTGTCTATCTGACTTAAACTATTGTTTTCGATAACAACATCTTTAAGCACTTTACCGAGTTGAAAGCAGGACTCTACAAATCCGTGTTTAATATTCGCTTTTTGACTAAACTGATGATACATCAGAGCTTCACCAAAGATAGCATCTAGCTTTAACTCTTTTGCTCTCTCAAGTACTCGAGCAAACATCTTATTCATAATGCCATGCCCCTTACTTTTTGGAGAGACAACAGCAACACCAATCTCTGCGATATTTGAGTCTGGAAGTTTAATAATGGTAAAGTGTCCTACAAGTTCCCCACCAATCTCTGCTACTATTGAGAATAGAGTTTGATTTTCAACTCTGAGAATCTCTTGAGGATTATAAAAAAGTTCTTTGATATAGCTATAACCATAGTTTTGATAGATAAGTTTTGCTATTCCATCTTCATCGTCTTCATGAAAATCTCGAATAACTACATTTCCAACCAATGGCTCTTCAACTGCTATCAATTTTGGATAGTTTTTAGGATTTTGAATATTGCATAGTCGCTCATTCATTGCACAAGATGAGTATTTATAGATGGTAAATACTTTTCCCTTTTTACCATCATTATGATACTCAAACTTATCAACGAGCTGAAACACTCTGTTGAAACCCTTTATGTCTCTATTATCAAGATTAACACTCTCATATTTTTTAGAGGACATTGGAGTTCCAAAATCTCGTAACTCGATCTTAACACCATACGAGATAAATGAGAGAGAGATCTCAACATACCCAATCTCATTTTGATATGCATGAAGAATACTATTCTCAAATAGCTCTTTAAGAGCTTGGACAGTATTTTTAACTTCATCTTTTGAGAAAGTGTAGCTCTTAAGACTCTTTTTAACGGTACTTTTGATAATTGGAAAAAGACTTCTATCGCTAATAACCCTTAAAACAACTCTCTTCTCCACTATCCGCTCCTGAAAACTAGCTTATTTTTGTTCCAATTTTTCGCTTATGTTCTGGTCGAATCAGTGAAAGACCATTCTCATCTTTTGCAGCAAGAAGCATTCCCTCAGATAGATTTCCCATAAGTTTTGCAGGTTTTAAGTTTGCAACAACACATACAAGACTATTTTGAAGCTCCTCTTTTGAATAGAACTCTCGGATTCCCGCAATAATCTGTCGAGGTCTAGCTTCACCTAAATCTACTCGAAGCTTATAGAGTTTTTTACTCTTCTTAATCTCTTCAACCTCTACAACTTCACCGATTTTGATAGTTGTTTCAAAGAACTTGTCAATTGTTATTAATCCATCTTCTGGAAGTTCAAGTTCTGGTTCAGTATCTGCCTCACCCTGTTTCTCTTCAACTTCAGGCTGTGCCATAAGAGGTTTATCAACTTTTGGAAAAAGAGCTGATACTTTCTCAATAACAAAGCTATTGAGAAGAGCTTGATCTGTTATAAACTCCTTATATGTATCCTCATTAATCTCAATTCCAAGAGATTTCGCCATCTCTTCACCACTCTTTGGCATAATAGGAGAGATAAGAATTGCCACTTTTGTAAGGAGGTTGGAGACAAATACAAGAAGAGCTTGAACATCTTCTGGAGCTGTCTTTATCTTTACCCAAGGTTCGCTACTCTGAATTGCTCGGTTTCCAATTGCCAAGATTTCCCAAATATCTTCAAGGTATCTATGAATCTGCATTTTGAAGATATGAGACTCAAGTCCAGCAATAATCTCATGAACTCTATTCATATCGTTAGTAAAAAGATCAGAATCTGACTCAAATTTCGAGTCAAAATATTTACCACTCATTCCAATTACACGATTAAGTAGATTTCCTAAACTGTTCCCTAAATCACCATTGATTCTGTTAATTAAAGCCTTTTCAGAGAAATCACCATCTTGACCAAATGGAACTTCTCGAAGTAGGAAATATCGGAAAGTATCAATTCCATAAGCATCGACAACTTCACGAGGTTTTACAACATTTCCAATCGATTTACTCATCTTTTGACCATCACGAGTCCACCAGCCATGAGCTCCAATATGATCAGGTAGAGGAAGCTCGAGACTCATTAGAAATGCTGGCCAATAGATAGCATGGAACCGAAGAATATCTTTTCCAACGATATGAACTTTTGCAGGCCAATAGTCCATCTTCTCTTCGCCATTGCCGTAACCGAGAGCCGTAACATAATTGAGTAGGGCATCTAACCAGACATACATCACATGCTTAGGTTCATTCATACTCTCTGGAAGATGAACACCCCAATCAAAACTGGTTCTTGTGATTGAAAGGTCTTTCAGCCCACCCTCAACAAATGAGATAACCTCATTTCTCTTTGCACTTGGAAGAATGAAATCTGGATTATCTCGATAGTGTTCAAGAAGCCAATCTTGGTACTTTGAGAGTCGGAAAAAGTAGCTCTCCTCCTCAATAACAGAGGTCTCTTTTCCGCAATCTGGACATCCTGAACCGTCGATTAGTTGAGTATCTGTAAAGAATGATTCACAACTGACACAGTAGTTACCTGAGTATGTATCTTTGTAGATATCACCCTTATCAAACATCTTCTGGAAAGCCTTTTGGACACCATCTTTATGGTAATCGTCTGTTGTTCGGATAAAGTGGTCATATTCGATTCCGAAGTCGTCCCAAAGGTCTCTAAAAGTCTTGCTAATCTCATCAGCATACTCTTGAGGTGATTTACCTCGACTCTTTGCACTCTGCTCTATCTTTTGACCATGCTCATCTGTTCCTGTTAAGAGAAAAGTGTCATATCCTAAAAGTTTTGAGTAGCGAGATACCGCATCTGCGATAATAGTTGTATAGGCATGTCCAATATGAGCTACATCATTAACATAGTATATTGGGGTGGTAATATAGGTTTTCTTGCAAGACAAAGTTTATTCCTGTAATAGAGAAAATATAATTCAAATTGAAGTATTATTTCATAATTCGCTTTAAGCAGAATTGACATACTCCCCATAGCTGAAGTTACGGGATTCTGCTTCAACAAGAGTTGCCTATAAATTAGGTCTTACACTCTCTCCACAAGAGTCGATGCCCCAACTCAAATTTTATATCCGAGATTATACTTAAAATTATTCGGGTGGGAAAACCAACCATCATAAAGCAAAACTATTCAGATTATGAACTGAACTCCCCTCGAACTAGCAAACCACCACTTTAACTACTTCTTTAAGCACGATGGATTCTATAAATCATTTTATGAGGGTGTCTTAACCAAAGATGATTTTGATATCTTTAAGCAGAATAGAAGCCGAATAGTGGCAAGAGTAAAAGTTCAGTACCCGTTTTTACCAAGTGTCCAGACAGAGTTGCCGATTATATCAATGGTGTAACGAAAAGTATGGCTGATAACAGGATTCATAATAGATTCTTAGCAACTTAATTGGTTTTACATTTTGCTACACTTTGACAAAGAAATCAAGGAGCTAACTGATGAGGCATCTTCTCTATTTAACACTACCAATTATTCTATTTTCCCAAGATATCCAGTTTCGTGAAAAAGATATTGAGAGTGTCATTTTTCGTACAACAACTGCCGTTACTGCTGATCTTATTGATAATAACTCTCTATCTTTTAATGAAGCAAAAGAGAAGTTTGATAGTATCAATATGGAGTTTGAGGAGGAGAAGAGTCTCTTTAAATCTCAAATCTTAAAACTCTCTATCAATGCCTCATACCTACACCGAAGTATAAAAGAGCGAGAGAGTGAGATAGAGACTCTTAAAACATCTATTGACAGAAAAGAGAGTAAGCTGAAACAGTTAGAATCAGATATTGAGAGCGAAAAGAGGTTTATTAGCGAGTTGCAGAAGTTGGCAAATCGACAGATTGAGTTTAACTCAAATATCTCTGTACAGGGGTATCTTCTAACTTTTGTCGAGAACCGACGATCGGTTAGTCGAGATGTTTTCGTAAAGAGTGCCACAGAGAGTATATCAACAGAGGCTATTCGAGAATTGAACGGTATTTTAGTTGAGACAATATCAAAATATGATCGAGAGCTATCTATGGAGGTTCGAGAGACCTCATCAGGAACAGCAATTCCAGATAATTCTGAAACAACAATAAAACTCTTCTTCTCAAAAGACCGCAAAAACTCTGTTCTGATATATGGAACAAAGGTTGATGTCTATCCATTTGAAAATGGTGAAGTGATAGCAAAAAGAGGCAATGATCTTGATCGCTCAATCAAACTTACAACTCTTGTTATGAATAAGATGGATATAGGTCGAGTTATCAATGAGATTGAACGAGAGTACCCAAAGCTTAGAATTGATGGTTCAATTAGTGCAAAGATAGATTCAGCTCTGGATAGTATCGATAAACATAATACTATTAGTAAAGAGACTATTATTGATATTGACAATAACCATAAAGATTTTCAGAAGAAGATGGTTAAAAGGCTAAAAGCGAGAGAAGATGTCTTAAAAGTCTTAAATGAGCATAGAAGACTTGTTGGTGAAGAGATAGCAGAACTGACAGTTGATCTTCTCTCTGCTGAGCGAGATAGAGAGATGCTTGGAGATAAGTTTCAGCTTGTTCAGAGTGAAATTGTAAATTTAAAACGAGAGTTGAGATTTACCAAAGCAGAGATGTATGATAGAAAACACTCTAATGCTGTTCGTGAGACAAAAGATATTGTAAAAGAGTTACTTCTTGATATTGATAACTCTCTTATTAAAACTTCAAAAATGATGGAGACTCTCTTTAATGGCTCAGTAATCCTAAAAGATGTTGCTGATGAGGTTGAATACGACAAATTATATCTTCAATCAACCATTATCCCTTACTTTGTTGATAACACTGATAAGACTGGAGCTTTAGTTACACTTGAGATTCAGTTTAAAGATAAGAAACTACCCCAACTATCACCTGTTGAAGATATGAAGTTTGTCAAAATTCCAAAAGGTAAATTTAAATTCGGTTCAGATAGTGGTGATAGTGATGAGAAACCTGTCCGAGAACTATATATTGAGAAAGATTTTATGATCGGTAAATATGAGGTCTCAGTTGCTGAGTATATGGAGTTTGCGCAAGAGACAAAGAGTCACTATCCAGAGTGGTATAAAGTGCAAAACAGTAGTTATAGAGATAGCTGTTTAGGGGATAACTGTCCTATTGTTGGTATATCTTGGGAAGATGCTGTTGCATATACAGATTGGTTATCTAAAAGAGATGGTAAAAAATATAGACTTCCAACAGAGTTTGAGTGGGAGTATGTTTCAAAAGTAGATCTGAATAGAGACTTTGGTTTTCTCTATGGGGAGTTAAATGACTACTCTTGGTATGAGAAGACATCTAACGGTAAAGCTCATAGAGTTGGATTAAAAAAGCCGAACCTGTTTGGTGTTTATGATATGCAGGGTAATGTCTGGGAGTTTTGTAGTGATAGCTATCACTATAACTATATGGATAAGAGAGAAGATCCTTACAAAGTTATGCGAGGTGGAGACTGGAGAACAAAAGAGTATTATCTCCGTTCATCTAATAGAGCCAAATATAGAAAAGATCGTAAGAGTAATGGTGTAGGTTTTAGAGTTGTTAAAGAGTTAGAGTAGTTTAGAGATATTCGGGTCAAGCCCGAATATGACAAAACTGATTAGAGACCTCTTAGAAGACCACCAATATAGATTGCAACTACACCTAAGATAATATTAACAGGCAACATATAGTTGCTAATAAGGTGAGCTATTTTTTTAGCCTCTTTTAAATCTTCAGGAGTCCCTTTTCTGCTGTGGGCTTCTGCTTTTCTTCGTCGAATATACATTGCGATAAAGTTAATAACCATAAATGTCCATAAACCCTCTTTGATATGAACAAGCATATCTCCTCGGTGTCCAAGTGCAAAAATCATAATAACACCTGTTGCAACAAGGATAAGCATAAATGGAATAACAAGATGGAAAAGGTTACGAGTAATGTTTAGACTTCTACTAATTTTAACTTCAGGAGTTGCTATCATCTGCATAGCCGGATGGACTGCAACACGAACTGCTATCATTCCCCCAACCCAAATTACTGCACTTAATATATGTAAAAATATAATCTCTGAACCAAAATTTATAAATAGATCTGTTGTAAATTCTACCATTCTTCTATCCTAAAATAGTTTTTACAGCTAAGTTGATTCGTTTGCCATCAGCAACACCTGCTAACTCTTTAGTTGCAAGACCCATCACTTTTCCCATATCTTTCATAGATGTAGCTCCAACTTTTTCAATAATCTCTCTCATTTTGCTATTGAGTTCATCATCACTAAGTTGTTGAGGAAGATACTCTTTAAAGATATTAGCCTCACCCATCTCTTTCTCATAAAGATCATCTCGTCCAGCCTCTTTATATTGAGCTGAACTCTCATCTCTCTGTTTAATTTGCTTCTGAATAATTTTAATTACATCTTCATCTGTTAATGTTTTTCGCTCATCAACCTCTATCTGCTTCATTGCACTTGATAGCATTCTTAG
>JAMJTX010000028.1 GCA_024281215.1 Candidatus Thiovulum karukerense
AATCTATATCGTTACTGGATAACAATATCGTCTGCACCATCTCCAGTTTTTTGACCGTCTGGAGCATTACTGATTGTTACATCTGAGAAAGAGATTTGTGCTTTTGCCTCATCTGTAAGAGCTTTCTTAACATAGACTCCACCATCTAAACCTAAGTGGTTAATCGTTCCATTTTGGAAAGTTGGAGCTGTGGTATCATCTTTAATATAGATACCACCTTCAGTAGAACCGGCTACTGTATTTACAACAAAGTTTTTGATTGTTGGTGAAGTCATCGGTTCTGTTCCACCAGATGAGATTTCCATTCCCGCATAAGCATCTTCAACTTGATTTACAACTAGACCATCAACTGTTCCTGTATAACCGTAATCAGCATCAAAAGAGTCATCAAGAGCATTTTTGACCTCAATATTTGTTAAATTTACAGTTCCACCCCAAATCTCAATTCCATCATCACCTGAATTCTCAACATAGATATTCTCTACAACAGTTCCTGAACCAACTCCAGCAAGACTTAAGCCGTTAATCTCTTGATCAGCATTGATTGTTATTCCACTATTGAGAATTTTTACATTTCTTAAGATACCACTATTGTCATTAGCAACAGTTCCACCAAAAGCAAAATCTGGATTTGATTCATCAACTTCATAAACTGCACTTTCATGATTGACAGTTGATTGACCAAGAACTGTTAAACCACCCCATTGTCCAGCCTCTGGATTTGCACCATTGATTAAAACATCTTCAGATGTAAAGATAATCGGCTCAGCAACTGTTCCATCAGCGACAATTTTTGAACCTTTCGCAATAACCATATAACCAGTAGCATCACCATAAAGAGTTGTTCCCGCTGGAATAGTTAATGTTGCTCTATCTTTAACTGTGACAAGTCCAGAGATCTTATATTGAACATTTTTATTGAGAGTTAAATCTGAAGAGATTGTATTTGATAGAGTCTCTCTTGTGACTGCAACAGCATCTTGAAGACCTGAAATATCACCAGCACCATCTCCACTAACTTTTGTTGAAGCTGACACTGTTATATCTGAGAAAGAGATTTGTGCCTTTGCCTCATCTGTAAGAGCTTTCTTAACATAGACTCCACCATCTAAACCTAAGTGGTTAATCGTTCCATTAATGAAAGTTGGAGCTGTTGTATCATCTTTAATATAGATACCACCCTCATCAGAACCAGCCACTGTATTCACAACAAAGTTCTTGATTGTCGGTGAAGTCATTGGCTCTGTTCCACCAGATGAGATTTCCATTCCTGCATGAGCATCTTCAACCTGATTAACAACTAGACCATCAACAGTTCCTGTATATCCGTAATCAGCATCAAAAGAGTCATCAAGAGCATTTTTAATCTCAATATTTGTTAAATTTACAGTTCCACCCCAAATCTCAATGCCGTCATCACCTGAATTTTCAACATAGATATTCTCTACAACAGTTCCAGAACCAACTCCAGCAAGGCTTAAACCATTAATCTCTTGGTCAGCATTTATTGCAATTCCACTATTGAGGATTTTTACATTTCTTAAGATACCACTATTGTCATTCGCCACAGTTCCACCAAAATCGAAATCAGGGTTAGCTTCATCAACTTCATATCTTGGGTTATCGTGATTTGTTGGTGCCTGTCCAAGAACTGTTAAACCACCCCATTGTCCAGCTTCTGGATTTGCACTGTTGATTAAAGCATCTTCAGATGTAAAGATAATCGGTTCAGCAACTGTTCCATCAGCGATAATTTTTGCACCTTTTGCAATAACCATATAACCAGTAGCATCACCATAAAGAGTTGTTCCCGCTGGAATAGTTAATGTTGCTTCATCTTTAACTGTTACAAGTCCAGATATTTTATACTGCTTACTAGCATCAAGAGTTAAATCTGAAGAGATTGTATTCGCTAAAGTCTCTCTAGTTACTTCGCTACTATTATCTGTGTTTGAAGTTGTGTCTTCTGTATTGGTTGTTGATGATGTAGAAGTTGTTGATGAACTATCATCACTATCACTACTACCACAACCTGCAAAAGAGAAGAGAAGAGAAGCTGCCGCTATTGAATGGATAAAAGATTTCTTGAACATATTGCCCCCTGAAAGAAAGTAGAACTTAAACTTATATTAATTGATGGAAATTATATAGTTGAAGAGTTACAATAAAGTTACTTTTTAGCGACATTTTGAGAACAGTTTGATTACATTTTGGAAACATTTTTAAGATAATATTTCTGTTGGAAAAAAGATATATTTTGCTGTTTTATTTATTGGAAATATTATAATCTTCATTTTTCTACTCGATATTTGGATAATTTCAAAGAGATTAATAATTTTTTCAAAAAAAAGATACCATAATGGCAAAATAAGATTAACATATTTTTATCGGTCGGTGAGTTGTATAGAGGTCATCAACTGATATTTTGTTACAATATTTAATATGAAATTTTAAATTTATGAAAGGAGCGGTGCTTTTTATAACTTGAAAATATCAAGTTTATAAATTTAAGCCATCGGATTCACTGTATGAGTATTCCTATTTATACCTATGATGCTGTTGTTGTTGGGGCTGGTTTAGCTGGTAATGCCGCGGCAATGGAGCTTCAGAACGGTGGAGCAAAGGTTGTTGTTCTAACAAAGCTTCACCCTCTCCGAAGCCATTCTGGTGCAGCTCAAGGCGGTATCAATGCTGCTTTAGATGAGAAAGATAGTATCGATCTTCATATGTTCGACACAATTAAGGGGAGCGACTATTTAGCTGACCAAGATGCTGTTGAGCTTATGTGTTCAAAAGCCCCTGAAACAATCAGATGGGCAGAGAGAATGGGAGCAGCTTTTTCAAGAACTGAAAAAGGTGAGATTGCACAACGACCATTTGGTGGTCAGAGTCATCCAAGAGCCTGTTTTGCAAAAGATAGAACAGGTTTAACTCTTCTTCAGACAACTTATGAACAGGCTCACCGAGCTGGTGTAAATTTCTTAGATGAGTGGTATGTAGCTGATATTGTCTATGATGATGAGACAGGAAAAGTTAATGGTGTTGTAGCTTTCAATATTAGAAACCTTGAAGAGAAAGCTATCTTTAGAGCTAAGTCAGTTATGTTCGCTACTGGTGGATATGCAAGAGCTTTTAAAATTAACTCTAATGCTCACTCAAATACTGGTGATGGTCTCTCAATTGTTGCAAGACACGGTCTTCCACTTGAAGATATGGAGTTTGTTCAGTTCCACCCGAGTGGTCTATCTGGGAGTGGTGTATTAATCTCTGAAGCGGCAAGAGGTGAGGGTGGTCTTCTTCTTAACTCTGAGGGTAAAAGATTTATGGAGAACTATGCTCCTGCAAAGATGGAACTTGCTCCTCGTGATGTTGTCTCTCGAGCGATTATCAATGAGATTCGAGAGGGTCGAGGTGTTGGGCCAAGAAAAGATGCTGTCTATATTGATCTAACTCATCTTGGAAAAGAGAAGATTATGGAGAGACTTCCTGAGCTTCGAGATTTAGCTATCACTTTCCTTGGACTTGATATGATTAAAGAGCCTATCTTAATCTCTGCAACTGCTCACTACTCAATGGGTGGTATTCCAACTGATATTAGAGGTCAAGTTAGAAGAAGCAATGATGAGATGGTTGAAGGTTTCTATGCTGCGGGTGAGTGTGCTTGTGTATCTGTTCATGGTGCAAACCGACTTGGTGCAAACTCTGTTCTTGAGGCTCTATTCTTTGGACGACATGTTGGAAAAGAGATGTTAGCTGATTTAGAGAAGATTGAACTTGCTGATGTTTCAGAAGATCAAGCTCAAACAATGATCGATGAGATTGATTGGATTATCAAGAATAACGGAACAGAGTCTGTAACGGCTATTCGAGATGAACTTCAAGACTCTATGACAGAGAATGCAGGTGTTTTCAGAACAGAAGAGACTCTAAAAGAGCAACTTAAAATCATCAGAGATCTTCGAGAGAGATTCAAAAATATCAGAATCGAAGATAAAAGTAGATTATTTAATACAGAACTTCAAGAGGCTATCGAGCTTAGTCATATGCTTGACTACTCAACTTTCATCGTAAAAGGTGCACTATTCAGAGAGGAGAGCCGAGGTGGTCACTTCCGAGAAGATTTCCCAACAAGAGATGATGATAGATTCCTAAAACATACAATGGCTTATATGGATACAAGAGGACATGTATCTATCGATACAATGGATGTTACACTAGGTCGTTTTGAAGTGAAAGAGAGAACTTATTAATGGAACAGATTATTACAAAAAAGGTAACCTTTAAGGTTTTTCGATTTAATCCAGATAATGATGTTCTTCCATATTACAGAGAGTATAAACTTGATGTAAGTCAGGAAGATGTTGTTCTTGATATTCTAAATAAGATTAAGTGGGAACACTCTGGAAGCTTAAGTTACCGAAGAAGTTGCCGACACGGTATTTGTGGTAGTTGTGCGGTCAAAGTTAATAACAAAGGTGTTTTAGCTTGTAAAGAGAGAATGTTTGACCTCATCGATATTTTTGGAACTGAGATGACAATTGACCCACTCTCTAAAGAGAGAGCTGTTAAAGACCTCGTTATCGATAAAGAGGATTTCTGGAAGAAGTATGACTCTGTTCAACCATATCTAGTTGCAGATGTTGATGCGCACCCAGAGAAAGAGAATATCATCACTCCAAAAGAGGCTGATCAACTTCTTGAAGCTGATTACTGTATTCAGTGTGGTGCTTGTTACTACTCTTGTCCAGCGGTTGAAGTTAATCCTGAATATATCGGACCAGCAGCAATGGCTAAAGCTTACAGATTCAACGGTGATATTCGAGACACTGCAAAAGTTGATAGACTTGAGACAGTTTCTCAAATGGGTAGCGGTGTTTGGGACTGTGTTAAATGTTTTGAGTGTGCAGAGGTTTGTCCAAAAGAGGTTAATCCTATTGAGAAGATTACAAAACTCCACCTACAAACATTTGAAGAGGGTGTAGCTGAGAATAATGTTGCAACTCGACATGCAGTTGGATTCAAACGATCTATCGCTAAACATGGAATTCTTGATGAGGGTGATCTAGTTCTCTACTCTGAAGGTGTTTGTGGAATGCCTCAACACTTACCAGAAGCTTGGAATATGTTCAAAAATGGAAAACTTCCTATGCCTTGGGCTTTACCAAAATCTAAAAACCTTGATGAGATTAAAAAGCTTGTAAAAATCTCTTCGACAGCTAAATTTTAGGAGTTATAATGGAAAAGAAACTTAAATATGCACTCTATACTGGTTGTACAGCTAGAGAATCTACTCCTGAACTTCTGAAATCGACTCTTGCAGTTGCTGAGAAGTTAGGGATTGAGCTTGAGCTTCTTGATGAGGCTTCTTGTTGTGGAGCTAGTCATCTTCAAGATTTTGATGACCATCTTTCACTTGTTCTTAACACAAGAAATATCTGTTATGCAGAGAAGCAAGAGAGAACAATGGTTACTCTCTGTAACACTTGTCAGCTGAATACAAATATGACAAAAGAGAGAATTGACCACGATCCAGAACTGAAAGCTAAAGTTAATAAAGATTTAGCAGAGGTTGGCCTTGAGTATCGAGGTGTCTCTGATGTTAAACACTTTCTCTATGCAATTCTTGATGATTACGGTCTTGATAATTTAGAGAAGCAGATTGTTAAACCTCTTAAGAACTTTAATGTAGCTCCATTCTACGGTTGCCACAATATTAGACCATCTGAACTTCACGGAAATGATGAGTCAGCATATGTTCCTGATAGCCTTGATAGACTTATCCAAGCTTGTGGTGGAAACTCTGTCGATTATGAAGAGAAGAATAAGTGTTGTGGATTCCATGTAGATTTACAAGCTCCAAATACAGCTAACAGACTATCTGGAAATGCTCTTCTTGGTGCTATCGATTCTGATGCTGACTTTATGGTTACACCTTGCCCACTATGTCATCTTAACCTTGATGTTAAACAGCATAAAATCGGTGAAACAATGGGTAGAGATATTGAGATGCCTGTTCTTCACCTACCTCAAATTATAGGTCTTGCTCTTGGCATTGAACCTAAAAAACTTGGTCTAAACCACCATGTTGTAAAATCTGTCTATTTCCAGTAGATAGATTTAGTTTTTACTTTCCCCTTTTGGGGGGAACAGGAGCAATGTATTGGATGTAAAAAATTTATTTCTTGTTATTTTAGTTTTATTTTTCATATTTTTTGATGTTAGATTTTCTGAACATACTGTAAGCATGATGCTTCAATTAGAGTGGTCGCATTATATAGATTTAGTGCAAGTTTTAATTCTTTCAGCCATATCATATCAAGCATATTTAATATATAAACAAACAAAAGCAGATCATGAAAGATCTAGAAGAACGAAAGCTGTTGATTTACTTTTTGAATGGACAAAACTCCAAAAAGAAAACGGAATTCTAGCTCGTAAATTAGTTGAAAGCTTTGATGAGACACAAACAAACAGCTTGGCAAGATCTGAAACATTTAAAATAGATAAAAAACATAAAACTATATTACAGCAATTAGCTTTAGGTAAGGATTGTATCATTACAGAGGATGATGATTCTAGTGATGATCATAGTTATCAAATAACAGAAGAAATGTCGTCAAAATTAAGATGGCAAACAGTCAATTATTTAAATGCACTAGAAACAGTATTAATTTCTTGGCAATATAGTATTGCAGATAGAAAAATTATTGAAGATGAGTTTCTATATCTATTCTCACAAAATGAAGGATATTCAGGTCTTAAAAGATTTAGACAAGCTTTAGGTGGAAGTGATTCTTATCCAGCAATTGAAATTTTTGAAAACAATATTAAAGATATGAGAAGAAGAAATCTAAAAGACAAAGCGGAAGTTGATAAATAGTTCTATTAAGAAAATTATATATTTTAAGATGAAACGACAACAAAATGAAAATTATAATGGACTGAAAAGTCAAGACAATAGTCAGAGATTTTTATTTTCATGACTAGGCTATATTCCCAACAGATTCAAGGTAAAATTCCATAGGTTTTCGATAGTTA
>JAMJTX010000029.1 GCA_024281215.1 Candidatus Thiovulum karukerense
ATTGAAGATGGTATTGACAGAAAAGAGAGATTTGATATTTTACAAAGAGTTGCCAAGAAGCAATTCAATACTATTTCCCAAACCAAACATCTCAAGTCTTAGAAAAATATTTAAAATAGAAGAGAAAAATAAAATGACACTACTTAGTTTAATCGATATTGAAAAACAGTATGATATAAAGAAGATCCTTGACGGGATAACATTCTCAATTAATGAGGGTGATAGAATTGTAATTATCGGAAAGAATGGGGCTGGAAAATCTACCATTATGAGAATCGTATCCGATGATGAACAAGAAGATAGTGGTGAAAAGATTGTAGCTAACTCTATTCAGATAAAGATGTTGCCTCAAAATCCAAAGTTCCCTGACGGTGTTTCGGTTCGGGAGGCGATTGAACTTCAACTGACTGAGATTCAAGAGACAATCGAGGAGTATAACGAGATAACTGAGAAGCTTCAGAGCGATTTTGAGAATCGAGAACTTCTAAATCGACACTCTCAACTCTCAACATATCTTGACCACCACTCAGCTTGGAACTTAGACGATAAAATAGAGAGAGTTTTAGGTGAGTTTCACCTAAAAGAGATGGAGAACCGTTCAGTCAATACCCTTTCAGGGGGTGAGACAAGAAGAGTTGCTCTTGCGGGGCTTCTTCTTCAAAAGCCAGATATTCTACTTCTTGATGAGCCGACAAACCATCTTGATGTATATATGGTTGAGTTTCTGGAGAACCTCATCTTAAAAGAGAGATTTACACTCCTCTTTATCTCTCACGATAGATATTTCATCGACAAAATTGCTACTCGAACAGTTGAGATTGATAACGGAAAGATTCTTGAGTTTAAAGGAGGCTATCAGAGCTATATTGAGCAGAAGAATATGCTTCTTCAAAATATGCAGAAGCAACACGAAAATCTCTTGAGGCTTCTGCGACATGAAAATGAGTGGTATAGCAAAGGTGTAAAAGCTAGACTCAAAAGAAATGAGGGGCGAAAAGCTAGATTAATGGATTTGCGGGAACAGGCAAAGAAGAATCCATCTCTCATTCGTAAGATGAACCTTGAGCTTCAACGAGAACAGAAGAACTTTCAGCAAGAGAAGAGTGTCAATCGTCAAAAGATGCTCTTTGAGATTGAGAATATATCTAAGTCTCTTGGAAACAAGAGATTAATTAGTGACTTTACTTATAGAATTCTTCAGAAAGATAGAATAGCAATTGTTGGACGAAATGGGACAGGAAAATCTACACTTCTTAAAATTCTTCTTGGAAAGATTCCAATTGATGGTGGAAATATTAAACGGGGTGAAGTTAATATAGGTTACTTTGACCAGCACCGTGAGATGTTGAGTGATGATAAGAATCTGATTGAAACATTCTGCCCTTATGGTGGAGATAGGGTTAATGTTCGTGGCTCAAATATGCATGTCTATGGTTACCTAAAACAGTTTCTCTTTCCTAAAGAGTTTCTTGATAAAAAGATAGGGGTTCTAAGCGGAGGAGAGAAGAACAGAGTTGCTCTTGCTCTTCTATTTACAAAAGAGATTGATGTTCTGATTCTCGATGAGCCTACAAATGATCTGGATATTGCAACAATCAATATTCTTGAGGAGCAACTTCAAAGTTTCCACGGAGCTGTTATTATTGTCTCTCACGATAGATACTTTGTCGATAAAATCGCTAAGAAACTGCTTATTTTCAAGGGGAATGGAGAGATTGAGGAGAGTTATCAAGACTACTCTGACTACCTTGAGATTGAGCGAGAGCTTCAAGAACTGAGTGAGATGGAGAGTGAATATAGCGGTAGTTCAAAAGTTGAACAAGAGGTTGTTGCTGAAGAGCCAAAAAAGAGCCAAAAGGTAAAACTATCTTTTGAAGAGAAGAAGATTCTCAAAGAGTATCCAGAGAAGATAGAAAAACTTGAAGATGAGGTTGAGCAACTTCAAAACTGCTTAGCTGATCCAGATTGCTATGGAGATCGTGGAATTATGAATGTCTCTAAAGAGCTGGAAGAGAAAGAGAATCTCTGTGAAGAGATGATTGAGAAGCTTCTTGAAGTTGAAGAGATGGTAGAGAGTTGAAAAAGGTAGCTATTGTCTTACGAAATCTCAATACAAAGAGTGGATTGGGTCAAATCATTCTCCACCAAGTTCGAGAGTTTCGTCGAGATGGTTATAGTGTTGATATCGTTCTTCAGACAACAAACATAGAAGTTGATGATGCAAATATCATTAAAATTAGAAAATTCCCTTTTGGCAAATATCTGAGTAGATATAGATTTGCAAAGAGTGTTGAGAGAGTTGTTGAGAAAAATGGTTATGACCTAGTTATTGGACACGGAGATATTTTTAAACAAGATATTTTATATATTCATAATCTAATTGAACGAGCATATTTTGAGATAAATGGAGAGAATATGACTCCTCTATCTCCTGTGGCAAAACTTCACCGAAATATTTTAGAGAATGGCGAATATCAAAAGATTGTTGCAAATTCCAATTTGATGAGAGATGAGTTGATAGAATCTTTCAATATACCTCCCGAAAAGATAGAGGTGAGCTATCCACCTTATGATAAAGCTCGATTTAATCCAGAGAATCGTATGAGATTACGACAAGTTGGAAGAGATGAGCTTGGTATATCTCAAAATGATAGAGTTGTCGGACTCGTTACATCTGGAGATTTTAAGAAGCGGGGAGTTGATAGATTTTTCAAAGCCTTAAAGATGGTTGATCCTGATTTTGATTTTAAGGTTCTGATTGTTGGAAAAGATAAAACGATATTTAGATACATTGACTCTCTCCAACCTAACTTAAAAAGCAAAATCATATATAGAGAACCAATATTTGATGTTGAGAAATATCTCTCAGTTTTAGACCTTCTTATCTATCCTGCATATTTTGAGGAGTTTGGAATGGTCGTTCAAGAAGCGAATGCACTTGGTGTTCCAATCTTTTTAACTCCAAATATTGGTGCATCGGAATTGGTAAAATAGACTCTTTAATCTATGCTAAAATCTGGAATTATGATAATTTGAGATTTTTGAAAGGAGAAGGCACTTCCTCTCCCTAAAACTAGGGATTTTGTGCCAAAATATTTAATGAATATAGTTAGTGGAATGAGACCAACAGGGCAACTCCATTTAGGACACTATCTTGGTGTTTTAAAGAAATGGACAGAACTACAAGATAGTAGAAACTCTCTCTTTTTTGTTGCTGATTGGCATGCACTCTCAACAAGTTATGAGGATAAATTAAACTTACGAAAACTATCAATCGGGCTTGTAAAAGATTGGCTCAGTGCAGGTGTTAATCCAGAAAAGGCGACTATATTTATTCAAAGTAGTGTAAAAGCTCATAGTGAACTATTTGTAATTTTAAATATGCTAACTCCTCTTGGGTGGTTAGAGAGAAACCCAACTTATAAAGATCAGATTGAGCAGTTATCAAATAGAGATATTAATAGCTCAGGCTTTTTAACTTATCCAGTTCTTCAGACAGCGGATATTATTCTCTATGATGCTCACGAAGTGCCAATTGGTGAAGATCAGAGACCTCATCTCGAGATAGCAAGAGAGATTGTTAGACGATTCCATTATCTCTATGAGAAAGAGATTTTTGTTGAACCAAAAGAGCTTCTATCTCCAACTCCTAAACTTCTTGGACTTGATGGTAGAAAGATGAGTAAGAGTTATGGTAATAGTATCTATTTAACTGACTCAAGTGATGATGTTTGGCAGAAACTCAGAGGAGCGAAAACAGATACAAATAGAGTTAGGAAAACTGATAAAGGTAATCCTGATGTCTGTCTTGTCTTTGATTATCATAAAGAATTCTCATCTCTTGAGACTCAAAATGAGATGAGAGAGGGGTGTGAAGCTGGAGCTATCGGCTGTGTTCAGTGTAAAAAAGCTTGTTTAAATTCTATTGATAGCACACTTCAACCAATGAGGGAGAGACGAGATGAACTATCAGACTCTTTTATTGAAGATGTAATAGCTTCTGGAAACAAGAGAGCGAATACTATTGCAGAAGAGAAGATGAGAGCTGTGAATTCTTTGGTCTTTGGAGAGTTCAATAGTTAAAAGATGAAGATAGGTTTTATTGGAGATATTGTCGGTCGTCCAGGACGACATATGTTAAAAGATCATCTTAAAAGAGTTAGAGATGAGTTTCAGCTAGATTTTGTAATAGCGAACTACGAGAATGCATCTCACGGATTTGGGCTAAGTCCTAAAAATGCAAAAGAGCTTTTAAATTATGGTGTTGATGCAATGACAGGAGGAAATCACTCATTTGATAAAAAAGAGATAATTCCTCTTCTCCAAGAGCTTCCAATGGTTCGTCCTCTAAACTTCTCAGATGACTCTCTTGGGGTTGGATATAGGGTATTCAATATTAATGGAGAGAGTTTAGCTGTTATTAATTTAATGGGACACTACACAATGCCTATGGCAGATAACCCTTTTACGAAAGTAGATAGATTGTTGAAAGAGCTAAATGTAGATAGGGTCTTTGTAGATTTTCATGCTGAGACAACAGCGGAGAAACGAACAATGTTAATGTTGCTGTCTGGTAGAGTTGATATGATAGTTGGAACTCATACTCATGTTGCAACAGATGACTATCAGCTATTTAACAACACATTCTATATAACTGATGTAGGTCTTACAGGGTGTTATGACAATATCATAGGAATGGATTCAGCTCCTCCCCTAAAGAGAGCCTTAACAGGTTTGTCATCTCACCATAAAGTACCAGAACCTCCAAAGTGTAAAAAAATTCTTCAGATGGTTGTTGCGGATTTAGATAGTAAAAAAGGGTTCTCTTATAAGCTATTTGAGAGTGGAGAGAGTGTAACTCGTGAAGCTTTCTATATTTAGCTTCTCTCTCGCCATTCTTTTTTATGGTTGTGAAATTCCTCACGGAGAGAGTAAGAACAATAGCGATACTCTTTTATGCAATATATATGATGAGGAGAAGAGAGAGATCATCTTTTGCGAAGATAATATATCTTTAACAAACCTAGACCTTGGAATGGTAGAACGAAATCAGACTATTACAGTTTGGTTTCTATCAGATAGAGAGCGATGGGCAGTTGAGTATGCAAACACTATTTTAGATATCAACCCTATTGAGATAACAGAGAATGGGACATCTTTTATTCTCTTTACCCCTCTGATTAGTGGTGAGACTATTCTGTTGTTAGAGAATGGAGAGTTAAATATTTCGATGACTGTTGTGGAGTATATTTAGTAACAATTTTTGTTTTTTAAATTTTAAGAGGTAAATATGTCGGAAGAAAGCAAGAAAGTATTAGAAAAAAAGCTATGGGATATAGCAGATACCTTAAGAGGTAAAATGAATGCAGATGAGTTTAGAGACTATATTTTAGGATTTATATTCTACAAATATTTATCAGAGAAGATGTTAGATTATGCTAACGAGATATTAGATGAAGATAAGCTAAACTATTTTGATATTGTGGGAACAGAAGATGAAGAGGAGTATTTAGAGAGTATTAAAGAGGAGAGCATTCAAAAGTTAGGATATTTTTTAAGACCAGAAGAGCTATTTTCAGAAGTTGCTAAAAAAGATGGTTTTTTAATTGAAGACCTAAATAAGATATTAAGTAACATTCAAAACTCTACAATGGGAGAAGAGAGCGAAGAGGATTTTATAGATCTATTTGAAGATATGAATTTAGAATCATCTAAACTTGGTAAAAGCCCAGAAGATAGAAATAAATTAATACAAAAAATATTGGTACATCTTGATAAGATAAATTTTGAGCTAAAAAACCACGATAGAGATGTTTTAGGAGATGCCTATGAGTATCTTATAGGTATGTTTGCAACTGGTGCAGGTAAAAAGGCGGGAGAGTTCTA
Source organism: Candidatus Thiovulum karukerense (assembly GCA_024281215.1). Classification (GTDB taxonomy): domain Bacteria; phylum Campylobacterota; class Campylobacteria; order Campylobacterales; family Thiovulaceae; genus Thiovulum_B; species Thiovulum_B karukerense. The sequence continues at coordinate 5,887 of JAMJTX010000029.1, forward strand.
TACTCCTCAACAAGTATCAAAGATATTAGCAAAGATAGTATCAACGGGAAAAAAGAGACTAAAAAGTGTTTATGATCCAACTTGTGGAAGTGCTTCACTACTTTTAAGAGTTACTAAAGAGGTTGAAGATGTCTCTAATTTCTATGGTCAAGAGATGAACAGAACAACTTATAACCTTGCAAGAATGAATATGATAATGCACGATGTACATTACAGAAAATTCAATATTAAACAAGAAGATACCTTAGAACACCCACAACATTTAGAAAATAGATTTGAGGCTATTGTTGCAAATCCACCTTTTAGTGCTAAATGGTCAGCTAATCCCCTATTTATGAGTGATGATAGATTTTCTCAATATGGAAAACTAGCACCAGCAAGTAAAGCAGATTTTGCATTCGTTCAACATATGATACACCACTTAGATGATAACGGGATAATGGCAGTTGTACTACCTCACGGAGTTCTATTTAGAGGAAGTGCAGAGGGACATATTAGAAAGTATCTTTTAGAAGATAGAAACTATTTAGATGCAGTTATAGGCTTACCAGCAAATATATTCTATGGTACTTCAATTCCTACGGCTATTCTTGTGTTTAAAAAGTGTAGAGAGGATAGCGATAAAGTCTTGTTTATAGATGCTTCTAATGAGTTTGAGAAAGCTAAAAATCAGAACTATTTAACAGATGAGAATATAGATAAAATCGTTGATACTTACAGAAATAGAAAAGAGCTAGAAAAATACTCATATTTAGCAAGTATGGAAGAGATAGCAGAGAATGACTATAACTTGAATATACCTCGTTATGTAGATACTTTTGAAGAGGAAGAGCCGATAGATTTAGAGGAAGTAAGTAGAGAACTTAAAGAGCTTCAGGTAAATATGGAAGATACAGAAAACGAAATATCAGAGTTTTGTAGAGAGTTAGGTATCTCAACACCGTTTTAAGGGCTAATAAATGATGAGAGATGTAGATAGAAAGAGTCTCCAAAAGGCTTATGAGCTATTTGAGAGTGGAGATATTAACTCTATTGAAGTTGGAACAAGTGAAGTACCCCGCCGTGAACGGCGAGGCTTCCTAGACTGAACCTGCCCATGGGAAAAGATTTGGTTTTCATCAG
>JAMJTX010000030.1 GCA_024281215.1 Candidatus Thiovulum karukerense
TCACCAGATTGATACTTCTCATTTTTCTGAGATAGCATAAAATTGTAGATAAAACGGGATGAGCCAAAATGTTGAGAGAGTAAAATCTGCTGTTGCTTGTTTGGATACAATCGAACTTTCAAAACTCTTAACATCTTGACCTCCTATTTATTTTGCCTTATTATATCGTTATATTTGCGCCTTATATCCCCGCTATGAATGGCGAGGGTTTACGGCGCAGTTGCTAAAATTCTCCCCACCTAAAACAAAGGAGAAAGCCCAAAATATTTTTTTGAATCTCAATACAGAATTTTCTAAGCTCTATTAGATTAAAATTCCATCTCTTTTGTGCGTCCGTAGCTCAGTTGGATAGAGTAGCGGTTTGCGGTACCGTTGGTCGGGAGTTCGAATCTCTTCGGGCGCACCATATATAAAATATCTTCATTCTACTATTTCAGACATATTTTTAAGGTAGTTTTTGCTAAAATTCGGAAATTTTTAAGTCACAGTCAAATTTACCACAAATATATTTCCAAAAGGTTCTAAAATGAGAATTAGAAAAAAAGCTTTAACATTTGAGGATATACTATTAGTTCCACAATACTCTGAAGTGCTTCCAAAAGAGGTAGCTATCAACTCAAAACTTACAAAGAATATTGAGCTGAACATCCCGTTTATCTCTGCTGCAATGGACACAGTTACAGAGGCAAGAACTGCTGTAAAGATAGCTAGACTTGGTGGTATCGGGATTATCCACAAAAATATGGATATTGAGTTTCAAGCTAAAGAGGTTAAAAAAGTTAAGAAGAGTGAGAGCGGTGTTATTATCGATCCAATCTATGTTTATCCAAACTCTACTTTAGGTGAAGCTAAAGAGATTATGGACGACTTACGAATCTCTGGAGTTCCTGTTGTTGATACATCTAATAAGCTTATCGGTATTCTTACAAATAGAGATATGAGGTTTGAGATTAATATGGAGAAGCTTGTTAGTGAGGCTATGACTCCAATGCCTCTAAAAACAGCTAAAGAGGGAACTTCTCTTGAAGAGGCTGAGAGCATTATGCATAAAAACAGAATTGAAAAGCTCCCTATTGTTGATTCAGAGAACCATCTTAAAGGTCTTATTACAATTAAAGATATTAAAAAGAAGAAAGATTATCCTAATGCAAATAAAGATAACTTTGGTCGTCTAGTTGTTGGTGCTGCTATTGGTGTTGGTCAGCTTGATCGGGCAAAAGCTCTTGTTGATGCTGGAGTTGATGTTATTGTTCTCGACTCTGCTCATGGACATAGTAAAGGTGTTATCGATACTGTAAAAGCTATTAAAGAGCAGTTGTCAGTTGATGTTATCGCTGGAAATGTTGCAACAGCAGAGGGGGCAGAGGCTCTAATTGAAGCTGGTGTTGATGCTGTTAAAGTTGGAATTGGACCTGGAAGTATCTGTACAACTAGAATTGTAGCGGGGGTTGGTGTTCCACAAATCTCAGCAATTGAAGAGTGTTCAGAAGTTGGTAGAAAATATGGTGTTCCAATTATCGCTGATGGTGGAATTAAATACTCAGGTGATGTTGCAAAAGCTCTTGCAGTTGGTGCATCTGCTGTTATGGTTGGATCGCTTCTTGCTGGAACTGATGAGTCTCCAGGTGATGTTATTATGTATAAAGGGCGACAATATAAGTCATACCGAGGTATGGGAAGTATTGGAGCAATGAAAAAAGGTAGCAACGATAGATATTTCCAAGAGGGTACTGCTTCAGATAAACTTGTTCCAGAGGGTATTGAGGGACGAGTACCTTATAGAGGTTCAATTACAGGTATTATTCATCAGTTAGTTGGTGGACTTCGATCTTCAATGGGTTACTGTGGAAGTAAAGATATTCAAACATTCTGGGACAAAGCTGAGTTTGTTGAGATTACAAGTGCAGGACTAAAAGAGAGTCATGTTCATGATGTTATTATCACAGAGGAAGCTCCAAATTATCATATTGGGTAACTGTATAGAGAGATATAGATAGTGCTTAAAAGATTTTTAAAATCTATTTTTGATAACCGCTCTAAAGAGGATCTGTCAATTAATGTCCTTATGGTTGGAGCTAGTGGGGTCGGAAAGACCTCCACCCTTACAGCTATGTATGATAGATTTAATAAAATTATTGATCAGGATTTAGAACTTCAACTGATTCCAGATGATGAGACCTCCAATAAGCTTAACAAAAAACTGATTGAACTAAAAAAACAGGTTGCTACTGATTTTATCCGAACCCGCCCAACTGTTGCAGGGACAAAAAACTTTGATGAGTTCAAATTTTTAATTGCAAAAGATGAGGATTCTCATAATAAGATAGAGCTAACTTTTCGAGACTTTCCGGGGGGATACCTTCAGACAGAGAGACAGAAAGTGAAAGATTGGGTGAAAGAGTCAGATGTGATTATTATTCCAATTGATACACCGTCTCTACTTGAAGAGGACTCAATCTACAATGAAGATGCTAATGCACCTGAAAAGCTGTACGATATTTTCAAATCTATTAAAGGTAGCTTTGAGACAAAGAATCGTTTAGTTATCTTTGTTCCATTGAAAGGTGAAAAATATCTTGATGGAAAGCTATATTTTACAAATGGGATTCGAGATAGATTAGAGAAAGAGTTCTCTAACCTCATCGGACTCTTTAAGTCTAAAGCCCTAAAAGATAAGATAGCTCTTGTTATTACATCAATTCAGACAATTGGAGATATTAAGTTCTCAATGATTGAGCAAGATAGCAAGGGGCGACCTCTTTTTGTATATAAGAAGAAAAAATTTGGAGCAAAATATGCTCCACAAGATACTGAACAGCCTCTAAAATATATCTTATCGTTTGCGATTTCAGAAGTTCTGAAAAAGAGAGGTGGTCTCAACCGAACGGTAAGTAATATCTTTAACTTGGATCGGGAGTTTGTTGAGGCTCTTCAAGAGTTCTCAAAAGATTACAAACAGGATCACAATTTTGTAGTCCTTCAGGGTGAGGAGTTGATTCAAAATAACCTCACGAACTACTCAACTTAATAAAAGGGGTAAAAATGTCATTTTTAGAGATATTTTCAAGAAATAGTGAGCGAGAGAAGAAGCCTCAACCAAAAAAGAGTGAAGCTCCATCTCACTGGATAAAGTGTAAATCTTGTAATGCTCTTATGTATTACAAAGAGGTTGAAAATCAACTCTATGTCTGTCCAAAGTGTGGTCACCATATTAGAATTGGTGTAAAACATAGAATAGAGTTCCTTGTTGATGAGGGTAGCTTTGTTGAACAAGATAGCGAACTTCGTCCAGTCGATCCTCTAAAGTTTGTCGATAAGAAGAGTTATCGAAAACGGGTTGAAGAGGCTAAAGCAAAGAGTGGTCACTTCTCATCTGTTGTTAGTGGAACAGCCTCTATTTTAGGTTCAGAGGTTGAACTTGTTGTTTTTGACTTCTCTTTTATGGGTGGAAGTTTAGGTTCTGTTGAGGGTGAGAAGATATATCGAGCTATTAACCGAGCGATTGAGAATCGAAGAGGGTTGATTATTGTCTCAGCTTCTGGTGGTGCGAGAATGCAAGAATCAACTTTTTCACTTATGCAGATGGCAAAGACGAGTGCAGCTCTCTCTAAACTATCTGATGAGGGACTGCCTTATATATCCATATTAACCGATCCAACAATGGGTGGAGTTAGTGCATCTTTTGCAACTCTTGGAGATATTATTATTGCTGAGCCTGATGCTCTTGTAGGGTTTGCTGGACAGAGAGTTATTAAACAGACTATCGGTTCAGACCTGCCAGATGGTTTCCAGAGAGCAGAGTTTCTTCTTGAGCATGGTGCAATCGATATGATTGTTAAACGAGGTGATATGAGAGAAGCTGTTGGTAATCTCTTAAAACTAACTCTAAATTAAACATCTACACTTTATGGTGACTTATCTTTTTTGACTATCAGTCACCATAAATAGCCCTCTCTTAGAAATATCATTTTTTTAACTGTATAATTCCAGTAGTATAGTAGTCTTAGTTACCAAGGCTTAGTTCCGAATTGCATTGGATAACATCTGTTTCCCGTATTATTTTAAAATAAGAAGAGTTAATATATGGAGAGTTTGAATTGGGTAAGTCAAATAGAGAGATTTTAGAAAATTGTTTAAGTCAGCTTGAAAAAAAAGAGAGGGAAATATTAACTTTAAAAGAGCTACTTGAATCTCAGTCAAAAAAGGCTATGATGGGTGGTATGTTAGATGCCATAGCTCATCAGTGGAATCAACCTTTAGGGGTTATATCTCTCTACTCAAAAATGCTACTTAATGACTATGAGTATGGGGATATAAATAGGGAGTATCTCCAACACTATGAGTCAAAAATTGACCTACAAATTGACTACCTTACAGAGACTCTTCAGGAGTTTAGAGACTTTTTCAGACCAACTAAACAGAGAGAGAACTTTTCTGTTCAGAGTGTTATCAAATCTGTTCTTTTAATTATGCAAGACACTATAAAAGGGAGTCAGATAACTGTCAATATTGATAAAGAGGAAGATTTTCATATATTTGGCATTAAAAATGAGTTCAAACATGTCTTAATTAATATACTCTCAAATGCCAAAGATATTTTTATTGAGCGAAAGATTACAAAACGAGAGATAAATGTTAAAATCACAAAAGAGAACGGCTATAATATAATATATATTAGAGATAACGGTGGTGGTATCCCTGAATATGTCATTGATCGTATTTTTGAGCTAAATTTCACCACAAAGAGCGAAAGAGGTGGAACTGGTGTTGGATTATATTTAACAAAAGAGATAGCAGAAAAAATGAAAGGAGAGATGGGTGTTCGAAACTTTGAAGATGGAGCAGAATTCTCAATCTGTTTCAAAGCAGAATGAAACAGTTGATCTCTTAGATATTAAAAATGTTTTAAAAAATAGTGGAATATTTTTTAGTTTTAACGGCTACATCTCCCAAAATGTACTAGGTGGTATGGGTGATGTAATTGAAGCCAAGCTTTTAGAGTTAAATGTTGATAATTCAATAGTTAATAGAGTCTTTGCGGTCTTTACTGAGCAGATGCAGAATGTAATGAACTACTCAAAACAGAAAAGTATTAATAATAGAGATGAGTATGAGAGTCTAGGGATATCTGTTGTAGGTTTTTCAGAACAGAAAGGTAAGTACTTTATTGGAAGTGGTAACTTTATTGATGAAAATGATGTTAAATCCCTCTCTGAGAAGCTTGACAAAATAAACTCTATGAGTCAAACAGATCTGAAGAAGTACTATAAAGCGATGAGAAGAAGTGGGGATGAGGCACATCATCGAGGTGCAGGTCTAGGTTTTATTGAGATGGCAAAAAGAGCCACTGAACCTCTTCTATATCGATTTATTCCCAGTGATCAAGATGAGAAGTTTTTTCAACTATTTGTATATATTTAAAGAGAAGGAGTAGGAGTGGATACTCTACATATTGAAGCTACAAAATTTACCCCAGATATTCTACTTGATCCAGAAGAGAGACTTATTAGACTTGTTGGTAAATCTTATCCAGAGAATACATTTGATTTTTATGCACCTGTTTTAGAGTGGTTACAAAACTATTTTGAGATAGAGAGTAGTGAGGATACAACTATTGAGTTGGAGATTCTATACTTTAACTCCAGTAGCTCAAAGCTATTTTTTGACCTATTTGATATAGTTGAAGATGCTCACAATAGAGGTCATAAAATCGAAGTTAAGTGGATTTACGATGTTGAGAATGAGAGTGCTGAAGAGGCTGGTGAGGATTATAAAGACGATTTCGAGATGTTAAATTTCCATCTTGTAGAGAAGTAAGCTATTAAAAAGAGTCTAAATTGAGAGAAGTAGATCTGTTGGGAGCATTAGAGGAGTTTGTCACTGGCAAAACAGAACTATCTAAAGATGGTCTTCAAGATTTTGCAGAGGTGCTTTTAAAAGAGTTTAAGAGAAAAAATCGCCGTTTAGAGAGAATCTTAAAACAGAGCGATCGCCAACAGATAGAACTTGATCGATATAAGACTGAACTTGAAGAGAGAGTTGATGAAGCTGTAAAAGAGATAAAGGTTCTCAATAATGAGATAGTTGAGACTCAAAAAGAGATTCTCTTTACAATGGGAGCTATTGGTGAGACAAGAAGCAAAGAGACTGGAAACCATGTAAAACGGGTGGCATACTACTCCTATATTCTTGCAAAAAAATGGGGATTAAGTGAGGAGAGTGCAAAGATTCTTAGAGATGCATCACCCATGCATGATATAGGTAAGGTTGCTATTCCAGACACAATCTTAAATAAACCTGGACCATTAACAGCAAATGAGTTTAAAATAATCCAAGAACATGCAGAGATTGGTTATGACCTCTTAAAACACTCTAAAAGACCTCTTTTACAGACAGCATCTATTGTCGCCCATGAACATCATGAGAAATGGGACGGCAGTGGATACCCTCGTGGATTAAAGGGTGAAGAGATACATATATATGGCAGAATTACCGCTATTGCTGATGTCTTTGATGCTCTTGGAAGCGATAGAGTCTATAAACAAGCTTGGAAACTTGATCGTATTTTAACTCTATTTCGAGAAGATAGCGGAAAGCATTTTGACCCTGAACTAGTAGATATATTCTTTGACAATCTTGATGAATTTTTAAAGATAAGATCAAACTTTAGAGATGAAACTAACGATAGCTCATATTAATCTTGCACGGGGATTCCGTGGAGGAGAGAGACAGACCGCTCTTTTAATTACTGAATTAGCAAAACTTGGATATCCCCAGAAACTCTTTATTCGAGATAGCGGAGATAGAAGTTTAAAGAATCATATTGAATCGCTCTCAATCCCAAACCTTGAAATCGTAACAATATCAAAGCCATACTTTTTCCATATAGCAAAGTTTAGAGGAGTTGATATTGTTCATGCCCATGAGACAAAAGCTGTTCAACTCGCCTATTTTATAAATAGATTCTTAAAAATCCCATATGTTGTAACGAGACGAGTTCAAT
>JAMJTX010000031.1 GCA_024281215.1 Candidatus Thiovulum karukerense
ACTTTGTCATTCTCGTACTTGATACGGGAATCTAAAGAGATATTCGGATCAAGTCCGAATATGACAGAGAAGCAAAACCCGACAGTGACAGATGAACCCAAACATATTCACCCAACCACCCAGACCTCATTTTTCTCTTTTCCCTCTTCTTTGATAATCCATTTCTTCTCTTTTGTCGAAAAATTGAACTGGTTTTGCGATGCGATTTTTTCGCAACTCAGAGTAGAGAAGAGAGTCTTAAAATCTCTAAATTTAGATTCATATTAAAAACACCATTCAGAAACTATCTAAAATTTGATTTTTATCACATTTTTAAAGATTCTTACTCTATATTGAGTTTTGGAAAACCTTTTGCATAATTTTTTAGAGATTATCGGGTTAAATGTCATTCCCGTACTTGATACGGGAATCTCAAGAGATATTCGGGTCAAGCCCGAATATGACAAGAGAGTCAAGCCCGACAGTGACAACCTCTCAATAACTTATTGTAGAATGGCGATATTGATATAAATGTGGAGGTGTTTGATGAGACTATTTAGCTTAACAATTCTTTTAACAGTTATGACTTATGCATCAATTGGTAAAATATCTGCAATGCGAGGTGATGTTTTTGTTGAGAGAGAAGGTGTTCAGAGCAAAGTTTTCAAGGGATTTAAACTTGAGAGTAGCGATATAATTACAACAGATAAGAGATCTAAGGCTCAACTGCTATTTGAAGATAAAACAGTTATCCGAGTTGGTCGAGGCTCAAAGTTCATTATTGAAGATTATCTATATAAAAAAGATAGTAGTGATTCAAGGGCAAAGTTTAAAGTTGCAAATGGATTTTTTAGTGCCGTTACAGGTCAAGTTGGAAAGCTATCGCGAGATAACTTTAAGCTCAAAACAAAGACAGCAACTATCGGTATTCGAGGTACTCAGTTTCAAGGAACAGTAAGTGATGAAGCTGAAGAGATAGCTTGTCTTCATGGTGAGATCTTCATTGAGACAGCTGGAAATATGGTTGATGTTGTAGCGGGACAGATTCTATCTATTAAAGATGGAGTATCGTCAGCTCCAAGAGCATATAAAGCGAATGAGATTCAAGAGATGGAGGAGCAGGATAAAGAGTCTTTAGATAGTGATAGTGACAATATGTCAGCTGAAGAGTTAGCAAGTGCAAGGTATGATCAACTAGCTTCTCAATATCTGGAGAAAACTGAGTTGAGAAAAAGTGCTGATGGAACTGTCACAATGTATGCTTGGACTTGGGATACACCTGTTGATAAATCATATTTAGCGATTGAAGAAGCCAGACCTTTTGATGTTGCTATTGTTGGTAACAAAGAGAGTCAGATGGCTGAAAAGATGCCAACATACTCTTGGGACGGCTCATTTGCAGGTGGTTCAATTATCAAATATCAGGGAACAGCAACTTTTGTAGGTGAGTTAAGTGCTGATGGTAGTAAAATTCTCTCTTCAAACGGAGACCAAACAATTGATATAACAATAGACACAGCAAATAGCTATGTGTCTGGTGGGTTTATCTTTCAAGATGAGAGTCTAAAGTTTTCAAGTGCAGGAACTTACAATCATGCAACTTATGGAGAGTTTGGAGCATTAACTAGCGATGGATTCTTACAATCTTCAAAAACAACTGTTACAGGTGAAGGTAATAGTAGATTAATTTTCCCAGCATTTGGCGGATATTTTTCTGGAGATAGTATCTATGCTAAAGTTGGTATAGCTCAACCAGACCATTTTGATATGACACTAGAAGAACAGATGGATAGTCAGATATATTCAGGTGGATTTATTGCCGAAAAGGTTGAAGAGATTCCTGTTACAGCTCAACAAAAGGGTAGTGACAATATTTTCGAGTGGGGATATTGGGCTTATGAAGATAATGAGGAAGATTTTATCCGAGGTGGTTGGATTCGACCAGTTGATGGTATTGAAGTGACAACTGCTGAAGAGCTAAAAGCTCTTAAAGATGCTGAGGTGACGGCTTCATACTCTGGAGATATATTTGGAACTGTTGAAAACCATATTACTGGACTTAAAGCTGAAGAGCTATCAGGAGGTTTTGAAGCCACTTTTGATTTCAATCAAAATAGTGTAAGTGGAAACTTTAATATCGATAGTGATAACAGTGCCAAAAGAGATGTTATTTTCCAAGCTAGTAATGTTGTAGATTTTGAAACAGGTGCGATGGAGTTTAATACATATTCGCAAGGAAATTTACTACTCGGCGGTGATACTCCTGACTATATGTATGGTTCTGGAAAGTTCTATGGCGATGAAGCCCAAAATATTGGGGGTGGATTTACCGCAGGATTCTCAGATGGAGATACAGCTATTGCAGGATTTAAAGGTAGCAAACAGTAGTTTATGGGCAAAAAGGTATTTTTATGCTCTATAAGTAATATTGAGAGTGGAACTTGTGGTGAAGATTGTAAGTTCTGCACTCAGAGTATTAAGTATAGTGCTGATATTGAGCGGTATAGCCGAAAAGATATAGATAAAATAGTTGATGAGGCAAAACGGCTTCAATCTCTTGGAGCTTTAGGATTCTGTCTTGTGACAGCTGGAAAAGGCTTAACTAAAAAGAGGCTGAGCTATATGCTTGAGGTTACTGAGAGAGTTAAGAATGAACTTCCAGCTCTGAACCTCATCGCCTGTAATGGGACAGCAACAAAAGAGCAGTTAAAAGAGCTAAAGAGTGCTGGGATAGATAGCTATAACCACAATCTTGAGACATCAAAAGAGTTCTACTCAACTATCTGTACAACTCATTCGTGGGAAGAGAGATATGAGACTTGCCAGAATGTTAAAGATGTTGGTTTAAAGCTATGTACAGGTGGAATATTTGGAATGGGAGAGAGTGAAGATGATAGAGTCAGTTTTCAAAACTCTATTTTAGAGCTTCAACCTGAATCTATTCCACTGAACTTTTATCACCACAATCCGGCACTTCCATTGAAGCCAAATCCTCTATCTATTGATGATGGTCTAAATATTATTAAAAACTTTAGACAGGAGTTTTCTGGTCGTTTGATGGTTGCAGGTGGTAGAGAGAGTTTCTTCAAAGATAGACAGGGTGAAATATTTGAAGCTGGTGCAAACTCAATTGTTATAGGAGACTATCTTACAACAGCTGGTCGTGACTCTCATAAAGATTTAGATATGTTAGAAAAGCTAGGTTTAGAGGTTGCGAAAGGTTGTTGAGAAGAGAAATCTCCTCAACTTAAAAAGCTTATTGCTTCACTCTATTCGGGTGAAGCCTCTTTACTATCACTCTTCTCTTTTCTCTTCTCAATCTTGACAGCACGATTTAGATCCTCTTCATTATCAAAGAGAACACTGCTCATCATCTTATCTTGATCATCAAACTGTTCAGTTTTCAGACCCCAGATAAAGGCTATTAGCCCTAAAGCTCCTAGAAGAGTAGAAGCTCCAAGCATTAAGATTATTGTATCTTCACTCATCAACTAGCCAATAACAGGGTGTCCTGGAGGCATTGCAGAGATAGATTTTCCTCGTTCAATAGATTGAAGAGCTAGATATCTATCACCAAACTTCTCAAGATTCTCCATCTCATTATCAAACTGATCAAAGTGCCTCTCCTCATCATCAACAAGAGCTTCAAATATCTTTTTTGTCGCACTATCAGAGTTTTGTGCTGATTGATTGGCAAAATCGTTATACATATCAATTGCATCATTTTCAGACTTCTGAGCAAACTCTAACATCTCTTTTACAGAGTTTATCTTTTGAACTTTTTGAGAAGCTTCCATCTCGATTTCACCATTTAAAAAGAGAACTCTGTCAGCAAGATTCTCAATATGAATCATCTCTTCGATAGCGGTCTTTTTAAAGATTCCAGCTAACATATCATACCCTTGATCATCACAATGAAAATGGAAATACATATATTGATGTACAGCCGATAGCTCTTCACTAATAGCTCGATTTAATAGCTCGATACTCTTTTCTCGATTTGGCATACTGCTCTCCTATTTATAATTTATCTCTATTCTATCACAGAACTTTATCACTGTTGAGTTGAGCAAACTTACCAAGGTTCGATTTTATTTTACTTTTAGCACTCTTTAATACTTTATCAAATCTCTCTTTATCAAGATTTAACTGCTCCATTATTTCAGTCTCGCTACCACCTCCAAACATATGAAGTAAGACTTTGTACTCTTTTTTTGTTAAGTCTCTCTTAATTTCAAATTTAATACTCTTCTCATCTGATGAGAGTTCAACTCCTCTTCCAACAATCCACTCAAGAAGTTTGTGAAAATCTATATCCATGGCTATATCTCCATTCTATCGTTTAAAACTCACAATTCTACCAAGAAAGAGCTATTTCCAAACAAAGCAAACTCTTTCTTGATAAAATTCCAATAGAAAATATGTAAAAAGGATAGAGCTTGAAACGAGTTTTAGTCCCCATTGCAAGTGGGTTTGAAGAGATTGAAGCAGTAGCAATTATTGATGTTTTAAGACGAGGTGGCTTAGATGTTATTGTTGCTGGAGTTGGCGAAAGAAGTGTAACAGGTGCAAATAAACTGACGATTGAAACAGATAGACTAGCTGAGACAGTATCAGCTGATGAGTTAGATATGATTGTTCTTCCAGGGGGTTGGGGTGGAACTGATATCCTCTCAAAAGATGAACATATCCAAAACCTACTAAAGAATATGGATAGTGAGAGTAAAAATATTGGTGCAATCTGTGCAGCACCATTTGCTCTATATAGAGCAGGAGTTCTAAAGAGTGAATTTACCTGCTACCCAAGTGTTGAAGAGAATATCGACAGTAGTGGTTATAACAGAGAAAAGATGGTTGTGAGAAGTGAGAATGTAATGACTTCACGAGGTCCAGGGACTGCAATCTGCTTTGGGCTTCAGATTGTTCGAGAACTTGTAGATGAAGAGACATATTTAGCCCTTAAAGGCGGACTTCTTGCCGACTATTGTGAAGATTAAGGATAGCCATTGAAAAATATTAGAAACTTCTCAATTATTGCCCATATCGACCATGGAAAATCTACTCTTGCCGATAGATTGATTCAGGAGTGTGGAGCCGTAACAGATAGAGAGCTATCAAAACAGATGATGGATACAATGGATATTGAGCAGGAGCGAGGAATCACTATCAAAGCTCAATCTGTTCGACTCAACTATGAGAAAGATGGTCACATCTATACTCTTAACCTCATCGACACACCAGGGCATGTAGATTTCAGCTATGAAGTTAGCAAATCTCTATCTTCAAGCGAGGGGGCTTTATTAGTTGTTGATGCTTCCCAAGGTGTTGAAGCTCAAACAATCGCAAATGTCTATATCGCTCTTGATAATGACCTTGAGATTATTCCTGTTCTCAATAAAATTGACCTCCCATCAGCTGAACCTGATCGAGTTGCTGAAGAAGTTGAGGGAACAATTGGACTTGACTGTACAGATGCTCTTCAAGTTAGTGCGAAGTCTGGAATTGGAATTAGAGAACTCCTTGATACGATTGTTGATAGAGTTCCAGCACCAGAGGGCAACCCTGAAGCTCCGACAAAAGCTCTTATCTATGATTCGTGGTTTGATAACTATCTTGGAGCATTGGCACTTGTTCGAGTTTTTGATGGTGAGATCAAAAAGGGACAACTTGTTAAGTTAATGAGTTCAGGTGAGCAACATCAAGTTCTTAATCTTATGTATCCTCACCCAAAACAGAAAATTGAGACAAAATCTATTCAAGCTGGTGAAATAGGGATTGTTGTTCTTGGTGTGAAGACTGTTTCAACTATTCATGTTGGAGATACAATCACTGATGCCAAAACACCAGCAAAAGAGCCTGTTGGAGATTTTCAACCCGCTAAACCTTTTGTATTTGCTGGACTATACCCAATCGAGACAGATAGATTTGAGGATTTGCGAGAAGCACTTGAGAAACTTAAACTCAATGATAGTTCTCTCTCTTATGAGCCTGAGACATCTATCGCTCTTGGTTTCGGTTTCCGAACAGGTTTCCTTGGGATGCTCCATATGGAGGTTGTCAAAGAGAGACTTGAAAGGGAGTTTGGACTTGAGTTAATCGCAACTGCTCCATCGGTTGTATATAAAGTTAATCTTACAGATGGTTCTAAAGTAGAGATTCAAAATCCATCGGAGTTTCCACCAATTCAGACAATCGAAACAATTGAAGAGCCTTATGTTCGAGCAACAGTCTTAACCCCAACAGAGTTTCTTGGAAATATTATAACTCTTATGACAAATCGTCGAGGAGTTCAAGAGAAGATGGACTATATCAACGAAGAGAGGGTTATGCTTCAATATGCTCTTCCTATGAATGAGATAGTTATGGACTTCTATGATGTTCTTAAGAGTTCAACAAAGGGTTATGCAAGTTTTGATTATGAGCCTATCGAGTACCGAGAGGGTGATCTTGTGAAACTTGATATTCGAGTTGCTGGTGATGTTGTTGATGCCCTTTCACTAATTGTTCCAAAAGCTCATGCTCAGAGTCGAGGTCGAGCATTGGTTAAACATATGCGAGAGATTGTTCCTAGACAACTCTTTGAAGTTGCAATTCAGGCAAGTCTAGGAAACACAGTTATCGCTCGAGAGACTGTAAAATCGATGGGGAAAAATGTTACTGCTAAGTGTTACGGTGGAGATATTACTCGAAAACGAAAACTTCTTGAGAAGCAGAAAGAGGGTAAAAAACGAATGAAAGCTATTGGAAAAGTTGAACTCCCTCAAGAGGCATTCTTAAGTGTTCTTAAAATAGGAAGCGGAAGCTAAGATCTAAATCTGACCCTGAGTATAACGAATGTGAAGAATCTTATAGACTCTTCACATTCGCTTAGCAACTGTGCCGTAAACCCTCGCCATTAATGCATAGCTTTCTACACATCTAAAAGTTAAAGCCAGTTAAATAATATAACTGGCTTTTCATTGATAAAATATCGTTAA
>JAMJTX010000032.1 GCA_024281215.1 Candidatus Thiovulum karukerense
AAATTGCTCTCTTTTTCCGTATTTATGATAAAGGAAGCCCCGTCTATAATCTTTGATTTAGGCGGGGAGGACTTCACGAAAATAGTTCAAACGGTTAAAATTTCTACTGAACTTTCAAAGGTTTTCAATGCAGATATCGAGAACAACACAAGAGAAGATATTAGTTCAGGTATATCTTGGACCTCTCTATTTTTTAATATATATGATGTTTTTTCATGACCCAATCGGTAAAGTGTGGAGTGAAAAAGAGTTTAATGCCACAGTTAAGCACAAAACACTAAAAGAGATTTACGATATTTTTGGAGAACCAGAGAGTTTTCAAGTAAGAAAAAATGATTTAATAGTTTTAGATTACTATGATTTGGTCTATCCAAAAAAGCGAGACACACGATACAAGTTTGTTCGTATCGTTCTGTTTAATCGTGACGATGCAGTTCTGCTACCAAATAGCATATATTTTCAAAAGTAGAGGAGAGAGATTTGAAACTAATTGCACCAAAGTATATTTTTACAGGAGATGAGATTTTAGAGGAGATGGCAGTCGCTTTTGAAAAGCAGATTATTGCTATTGACTCTTTTGATAACCTAAGAGAGAGATTCCCAGATAGCGAAGTTCTTGAGGTTAGAGAGAATACATTTTTAATGGCTGGACTTATTAATAGCCATGTCCATCTTGAGTATAGCCACCATACAACAGAGTATGATTATGGTACTTATATGGGATGGCTCAAATCTATTATAAGAAACTTCCAGAATTTGGCTCAAAGTGTTAGCACTGAAAAGATAGAGAGAGCTATTCAAGATATGCTTGAGAGTGGTACAACATATATAGGTGCTATTAGCTCAATGGGGCTAGATTTTGAGACTCTCAAGAGTTCTCCTATTCGAAAAACAGTTTTCAATGAGGTTATTGCTTCTCAACCTCATCAAGTCGATGACCTCTATAAATTGTGGCTTCAGAGGGTAGAGAGTTGTGAAGAGTTAAGAGATGAGAGGCTAACACCAGCTGTTGCGATTCACTCTCCATTCTCTGTTCATCCTGTTGTTATTAAAAGAGTTGTGAAGATGGCTAAAGAGAGAGGGTATCAAGTCTCATCTCACTTTATGGAGTCAAAGGCTGAACGGGAGTGGCTTGATAGTGAGAGTGGAGAGTTTAGAGATTTCTATCTGGAGAATTATGGAGTTGCAAAAAGATTTACAACAGCAGAAGAGTTCCTCGCTAGTTTTAGAGGTGTTCCAACTCTATTTACTCATGGAGTCTATCTCCATAGCGATGAGGTGGAAGCAATGAGTCAATATGGTCACGGAGTCTCACACTGTCCAGTATCAAATAGGCTACTTGGTGGAGATAGGCTAAACATAGAGAACTTAGACCAAAAAGGTGTCTCTTGGAATATCTCAACTGATGGATTTAGCTCTAATATATCTCTTAATATGTTTGATGAGATGAAAACAGCTCTCTATCTTCACAATAGTCACAATATTGAAGAGTTTGCACTTGAGCTTCTTAAGGCATCAACAGTTGTTCCAGCAGAACAGCTTCAGCTCAACTCTGGAAAAATTGAGGCTGGTAAAGATAGTGATATGATTTTAATCGACTTAGGTAATTTTGAGTTTGATTCAAAAGAGAAGATACCACTTCATATTATTTTAAGAGGATTACAAGTTTATCAAACAATTATTTTCGGTAGAACAGAGTTTCAATCTTTAAAAACAACATAGCTTTGAGAGCTGAGACTAGGGGCTTTTTAGCGATTTTGGTAAAATTTCTTTTAATAAATATAAGGAGATATTTTGAGAGAGAGAGTAGTTACTGGTATTTTGCTAGTCATTGTTATTTTTGGAGTAGGTTATATAGATAATTTCTATCTGACTTGGGGATTTTTAGGAGCTATATATTTAGTTGCAATTTATGAGTCTCTTAAGCTTTTTCAACTACCGCTAAATGCAAACTTCTATACACTCGCTCTTGGAATATGGGTAGCCTCACTCTTTATAGAGAATAGTCTATATCTGATACTGATAGCTGGAGCAACTTTCCTTGGATTGATAGCATACAGACCTCATCTAAATGAGAAACTATTTATGCCTTTTATATATCCAACAATCCCTTTTTTAGCACTTCTTGAAATCTATGAAGGTTTTGGAGTTGCTATCTTAGGTTGGTTAGTTGTTGTTGTCGCCCTAACAGACACAATGGCATACTTTGTTGGTAAATCTATTGGGAAGCGACCATTCTCTCCAACTTCCCCTAAAAAGACTCTTGAGGGTGTAGCTGGAGGAGTCCTATTTGGGGCAATAGGAGGAGTCCTGTTTGGTATATATCTTTTTGAGTTCTCATTTATATCTCTACTTCTACTCTCACTCGCTGTCTCAATCTTCTCAATCTTTGGAGACCTCTTTGAATCATCTCTTAAACGGGGGGCTGGAATCAAAGACTCTGGAAATATTCTACCAGGGCATGGCGGTATTCTCGATAGAGTAGATGGGTATATGTTGAGTGCAATGGTTCTGTTTGCAATTCTAAACTGGTAAGAGATAGTGGTAGTTTTAGGTTCAACTGGTTCAATTGGCACAAATACTCTTGAGATTGCTCAACGATACTCCTTGCCAATTGAGACTCTTGTCGCAGGAAGAAATATAGAGCTTCTCAATAAGCAGATTGCTCAATTCTCCCCAAAAACTGTTGTTGTTGCAGATGAGCAGTTGGCAAAAAGTGTTCAACATAACAATGTGCTATGGGGTGATGATGGGATTCTAAGAGCAGTTGAAGAGTCAGAGAGTGAGACAGTTGTTAATGCTCTTGTTGGTTTTCAGGGATTAAGACCAACTCTGAAAGCTCTTCAGTTAAACAAAAAATTAGCCTTAGCCAATAAGGAGTCTCTTGTTGTTGCAGGGAGTTTTATTGATACTTCAAAAATTAAACCTATTGATAGCGAACACTTTGGATTGTGGTATCTCCTAAATGGTAGAGGAGTCAAAAAGATGACTATCACAGCAAGTGGTGGAGCTTTTAGGGACTGGGATATATCCGAAATTCACTTTGCAAATCGAGATGATGCTCTTAAACATCCTAACTGGTCGATGGGAAATAAGATAACTGTTGATAGTGCATCTATGGTTAATAAACTATTTGAACTCTTAGAGGTGAAATGGCTATTTCAACCTGAAGAGATAGATGCTCTTATAGAACCATCATCAATGGTTCATGCTTTTGTTGAGTTTGTTGATGGAAGTACAACTGCTCATATATCAGGAACAGATATGAAGCTTCCTATCGCATTTGCTGTTCTCGATAGAGTGAATGAGCAGATACTGGAGCCAATCGATATTCTAAAAATGGGTTCTCTTCAGTTTCGAGAGATAGAGAAGAGTCGATATCCACTCTGGGAGCTGAAAGATGAACTTATGAAATATCCCAAAAAAGGTCTGATTCTTAACTCTGCTAATGATCTGTTGGTTGAACGATTTCTTAAGGGGAAAATCGTATTTGGCGAGATTGCAACAGGAGTATTTGAGACATTTAAAAAATTTGGGGATAGCCAACCATCATCTATTGATGAGGTGTTTCAGATGGACAGAGAGATTAGGCAATGGCTAGCAATTAGAGGTTAATCACTGGTATCTATCTGATATAATTTGCCGACTCCTTTTGGGGTGTTTATTATATATTTTTTAAAGGTTTAAAATAATGGGAAATTTTAATTTAGATGAGAGAATGTATAGAGAGAACATACATTTAGCCTCAACTGAAAAGAGAGTTCTTGCCCATGTAATAGATGATTTTATACTGTCTGCTCTTCTGTTTATAATAATATCAGATACGATTAGCGATGCTCAGAGCATAGAGGAGGTAATTCTCTTTATAAACTCACTAATTATTGAGTTTATGGCTATTAAACTTATTTACCACACTATCTTTACATCTCTATATGGTGGTTCAATAGGAAAAATTTTCTTAAAGATTAAAGTTATTAATATTGCTGATTTCTCAACTATTTCGTTTGCAACATCGCTCAATAGATCTTTTATCCGTCTTTTTAGCGAGTCAATATTCTACTTAGGATTTTTATGGGCATTTTTTGAACCTCATCGACAGAGTTGGCATGACAAAAGTGCAAAAACATTAGTTGTTTATGATAAATAGATATATTTCTCTTCTGCTATTAACTGGTTTCTCAATTTTATATGGAGAACAGAACTCCTTTGATAGTAGAGATCGCATATATTTTCTAGCAGGTGAAGTTAGCTTGAAGAACGATGATGCAGTTGCATATAAAGGTGCAACTGCTATCTTTCAAGATAAGTATATGCAAGCAGAGACTATTGTTTATGATCAACATAAAAAAGAGATAGAGTTTTTTAGTGATGTCTCTCTGGTTGAAAAGGGGCTGTATTTTTTTGCAGGGGATTATGCAAAAGTCTCCATAGATGGAAATGCCTCTATTACCAATATGTTCCTCTATCATAAGCCGAGACATATATGGCTCTACTCGTCGGAATCCAATGCAACAGATAAACAGTTTATTCTAAATGATACATTTCTCTCAAGCTGTCGAAGTGAAGATCCTGACTGGGGTTTTTATGTAGAGGAGGGGTACTTTCATAAAGATAAGCAACTCTTTGAGCTATATAACATTATGCTATATGCAACTGATGTCCCTATCTTATGGTTACCATATATAAACTTCTCCACAAGTCGGGAGAGAAAAACAGGGCTTTTAGTTCCTGAGATAGGTATATCAAATGATGAAGGTATGGTATATGCCCAACCTATATACTATGTACCAAATCACTGGTCAGATGTAGAGATTACTCCTCAGATAAGAACAGAACGAGGAAAAGGTATCTATACAACTTATAGATTTGTTGATTCACCTTACTCAAAAGGCTCTTTAACAGCGGGTTATTTTCAAGAGAGTGAATCGTATAGAAGTGCTTGGGATTTGGCTCATAGTCAGCACTATGGACTTGAGATTAATTACCAGCGAAACTCTATATTTAGAACTCTTGATGATGCCCTTTTAGTTGATATAACATATCTGAATGATATAGAATATCTAACTCTTAAACAGTATAAGAGCAGTAGTAGTCAAAATACAAATTTAATTGAGTCGAAGATTAACTATTATACAGGAGTTGGTAATCACAAGTTTGGTCTATATAATCGTTATCTTATCGATACAGATGTAGAAGAGAGTGACTACTCGAATGATACAACTCTTCAGACTCTACCCCATTTTCAATATCACTATGGGTTAAAATCTCTTTTAAACAGGATTCTCTACTCAGTTGATTACAACTACAAGAACTTTACAAGAGAGCAGGGGGCAACAGCAACACAGCATGATGTGACTATCCCCCTTGTCTTCTACTGGAATCTATTTGATAACTATCTCCACTTTAAACTTACAGAACACTTCTACGGTTCATATATTGAGTTTGGAGATACAGAACTCTATCAAGATGAGCGAAATTCATATTTAAGACACTATCACCAAATAGAGTTCTTTACAGATCTATCAAAAAGATATAGAAGTGGTATGTTCCACTCACTTGATTTTGGAGTAAATCTTCTTATTCCAGATATAGAGAAAAAGAGTGGTTTTTACACTCCTGTAACAGATAGTGAAGAGGTAACTTGCCATATTGGTGAGCCTTGTGAATTCCAGAGAGAAGAGGAGATTGATAGTACATTAGAGCTTCAATTCTCACAATATCTCTACAACAGCAGTGGTGATGAGATTTTCTACCACAAAGCAATTCAGCCTATTGCCGTAGAAGATGGAAAGATTGTTAGATTTGAGACTCTTGATAACGAATTTCGGTGGAGAGTCAATAAACCAGTCTCAATATATAGTTCAACAAACTACTCTTTTATTGATGATAAATTTACAAAAATATTTCTAATGCAATTTATTAAATATATTATTGGATTGATATTGATCTTTTTGATATATTATTTTTACAAAAAACATAAAAGCAAAATTTTGCGGGCTAAGACTCGCACACAACAACAATAATTCAACTAAATAAATATTATGGCTAATACATTCAGCGCGTCCACAATTAAGGACATCATCTTAGAACAAGAGATTTTAGTATCTCAGCACAAAGTAATTGATCTTGACAAGTTTGCTACAAACTTCTCAGGCGAAGCAATTGCGCAAACCGGAGCGGGCAATGGAGTACGCAGCACGATTCAAGTTGATCTTGCATCAGGCGCAAGCACTACTTTGACAAATCCTACAAACTACGAGCAAGGCGATTCGACTCTTGGATCGGTCGCAGTTTCTATGAACGAATACTCGCAACCCTTTCACATCACGCCAGCAGAAGCAGGCAGCGGTCGAAAGATTGAAAAACTAATCATGGTCAATATGCACGCTTTGCAAGACAAGATTGATTCAGTTGTTAAAGGATTGCTTACGACTTCAAATTACGGCACAGCGGTACTTGCAAAGGATCCAACAACCGTAACGACTGCGGACATTAAAACAATCATTCAGAATACTGGCAAATTTAAAGCTCGAAACTTAGTTGCTGACGCTTCTTTCTGGGCACAATTTGCAGTTACTACTGATAAAGATAGCTTAGGAACAATGGACGGAGCTTATGGTTTAGATTCGTTTAGCTACTCTACCGATTGGAGCGGTGCCGGAACAAATGTAAACGGCTTTGTCGGAGACACCGCAGCTATTGCAATGGCTGCACGTTTGCCAGAAAACACCAGCGAAGTACAAGCCG